>DJRM01000102.1 GCA_002440085.1 Bacteroidales bacterium UBA6360 | reverse complement strand
CTCAGTCTTTTCAATGAACTTTTCTGTGCCTTTCAGAAGGGCTTTCCGGTGTGCCTCGCGGCTCTTGAAGTACCCCCGTTTCCGAAAGGGATTGCAAAGGTACGCCTTTTTTCTTTACCTCCAAACTTTTTCGCAACTTTTTTCAAACTTTTTTGCAAATTTTTTCAGTCTCAATCGACAACACGCTGACATACACGGCATTGCGCACAAACGACTTTTTCGAGAGTTTTTCGGGAATTTTCAGAGCCCAAGACAATGGCTGACAGGAATCGGAATGACGTGGCAGCCGACTGCCTGCCAGAAAGAAGAATCATTTTCACAAAAGACTTGCCGAATAGCGAGAATCTGAAATTTGAGGAAGTCAGTTCTCGACAGTAAACCTCGCCGAGACGGAATTCCCGGAGACATCAACGGCGGTGATGGTGTGGGAGCCTCGTGAGGGGCGCAGCGAGAGGCGGTGGACGAAGCGGGTCGAGCCTACATAATCAGAGTCGAGATGCCAGAAGACTTCGGTTTCCGGATTGGTGTGGGCAAGGCTGAAGACAATTTCCCCGTCGGAACCATCAAGAGCCCGGGGTATGAAGACGGTGCTGCCATGTTCCGGATAGATGAAGGCCATCGGGGAGGACGTCGTCGCGAGAGTGCCCGGATGCAGGGGCGGAAGCGGGGTGTAGTCGGAGTGGGAACGCCGGTAGTACCATTCCATAGCCGGCGGAAGGGTGAAGAAATTGCGGGTGATGCAGCCCGGAGAAGGAGAGGTCAGACGACGGGTGCCGTCCTTCGTCAGGAGTACGGGCTTATGGTAGGGGCAAACCCTGCCGCGAAGAGCGGCGGTGGGGACAATCAGGGAGTCGCATTCCTCGCAGAACTGACCTTTGAGAAAGCCTGACCTGCGGCATACCTCCGCGTAGACGTATTCGTCGCGGGAAGGCTCGTCGAACCACCGCGAAGGAGGGAGCATATTGAATATGTCAAAAAGCACAGGACCTGAAGTTCTCGCGCCGACAAGTCCGGAGGCAGACTCGCCGTTCGCGTTGCCAGCCCAGACCCCGACGGCATAGTCACGCGTCACTCCGACAGCCCAGGCGTCACGGAATCCGTAGCTCGTGCCTGTCTTCCAGGCGATTTTATGCAGCGACGGCACGAGCCGCCAATCCATCTCGTCCGGACGGTTCAGTTCCTTGAGAGTGTCGAAAACCCACCATAGGGCGCAGCGGTCAGTGAGCGGCCATTCGGATGGAATCCAGTCTGTGATATGCTGATACCAGGCGGACATCGCGGCATACATCTTCGTGACCTCGGCAAGCTTGCCTTCCGCACCTCCGAGAATCAGCGAGAGTCCGTATTCGTCAGGCGCTCGCGTAAGGGTGGTCATTCCGGCCTTGCGCAGCAGTTCATGAAAATTCCGTACCCCATAGTCCCGCAACATCCTGACATAAGGGACATTGAGCGAGCGTGCAAGGGCATCGGACGCTGAGACGGCGCCCGAAAACTGAAGATCAAAGTTCTGCGGAGTGAAGCCACCGACGTTCAGAGGAGTGTCTGGGATGAGGGTATGGGGCAAAATGTCACCGTTCTGCAGCATGGCTCCGTAGAGAAACGGCTTGAGAATGCTTCCGGTGCTCCTCGGAGAGTCCGCGATGTCGACGAGCGCGCCGTCTCGAAGAGACATACGGTTTGCCGCAGAAGCATGACTCTCCGCAGAAGCGCTGTCAGGGAAGCCCGAGGACAGGGTTGAGACTTCTGATATGTTTGCATTTCCGCAATATGCGAGTGTCTCGCCCGTGTGAACGTCTATGACGACAGCTGCAAGGTCGCGGATTCCCACTCTCGAAAGCTCTGTATTCCAACGGTTTATCGTAGATTCGAGATGGTTCTGAAGAGATATGTCCACTCCGGTGCGAACGGTTTCGCCGGGATCTGTGCGATGGAATTTCTCCACAAGGTGATATGCCGTCTGCGGAAGAGGCTGCGGCTGTACGGGGAGAGGCTCGGCACAGGCAAGTTCAAAAGTCACGGTGTCGATTATACCTATATTATATAGACGGGTCAGAAGCCTGTCGCGTTTGCTGCGGAGCAAGTCGCGGTTTCTGCCCGGATGAATCAGCGACGGAGAATTGGGCAGCACGGCAAGAGTGGCGGCATCCGCCCATGAGAGTTCGGATGCCGGGCGGCCAAAATAGCGTCGGGATGCGGCTTCTATGCCAACGACATTGCCGCCGAACGGGGCGTGGGAAGCATACAGAGACAGTATTTCCTCTTTTGTGCATCGCAGTTCGAGACGGGTCGCGAGAAGTGCCTCGATAATCTTCTCCCCTAATGTGCGTTTCGGAATCTGAACCGCATCCGGATGAATGTCCGCCGAATTGCCTTGTCCCTTGGCTGAGCGGCTCATTGCGGTTCGCGCCCCGGCGGCGCGGCTGAGCCGGATGACCTGCATGGTAATTGTGCTGCCGCCGCTGACGGTGCGGCCGGAGCGGATGTTCTGAAGGGCGGCACGGGCTATAGCGGCCGGATTGATCCCATGGTGAGTGTAGAAATGCCTGTCTTCAAACTGGACAAGGCATACGGCGTAGCGCTCCGGTATGGTGTCCGATGGGCGGAAACGCCACTGCCCGTCATCAGCTGTGCGGGCACCGAGGAGTTCTCCTCCACGAGCCTCGACGACGGTTGAGTAAGGGACATCGGGAAACAAGTCGCGGGGCAGGCAGCATAGGTACAGCGTGAGGACGGCAAGACAAAACAAGAACAAAGCCGCGGCCGCCTGCCTCCTCCGATCATGCCCCAGGAGCAGAATTTCGCCTTTGACTTTCGCCGTCAGGCTGCCCGGAAAACTGCCCGGAGAACCGCCCGGAGAGTTGTCCCGAGAACAGTCCAGAGAACTGTTCCGGGAGCTGCCTGCGCCGCAAAAGAGCTCGCGAAAGCATCCTCTTATATGAGGGGAATGCCTCAATACGCCGCAACAGGAATGTTATCTGCCTGCCCCAGGTCAGAGGAATCCACCGACGGCGTTGAATCCGTTCCGGACAGCATCGTCACCCTTGCCGTACCGGATGCGGTGCGGGCGAAGACGGAGTTGTCGTACATGGCCTCGCAGGAGACTGACGGCAGGATGAACTCACCGGGGTAGGCGGCAGAGAGACGGACGGAGAAAGTCTTAACGGACGAGCGCGGAAGATCGAAGTACCAGCGAACCTCGCTGTCACGGATGTCGCACGCTGTGTAGCGGGCAGAAATATCCGTCTCGCCTTCAAACAGGCGGCTGTTGTAAATTTCCCAGCCAGACGGCACAGGCACCGACAGAGCAAGATTTCTCAAGTCTGCTGCGGCACTGCCATTGCGAACAGTCACGTCTGCGGTGAAATCCGTCCCCTGAGAAACAGATTCCGGATTGATAACATCCCCGTCCATATCACGATACACGACAGAGAGCGAAACGCCGGACGCGGCCGCCTTGACAGGAGTCCCGGCCGGAACAACCGCCCTGGATGCAAGGCTTGCATACAAGACTCCCTTTGACGTGTTCCTGAGCATCACCGTAGTCGCGCCCTGAACCACATTTCTTGTCCACATGGAGCCTGCCGACTTCACAGTCTCCGCATTAGCGCCGTCATTTCCGAACGCGCATTCATATCTGAAAGCCATCGCTTCCCTGTCCGTGAGCCCGGTCATTCGAGCCAAGGCTGAAGCTGCAAATGCCGTGGTCTGTGTCGTATAGCTTTCTTTCGCAAAACCGTCGGCGACGAGAGATGCAAGCTCCATCGCCGCACCGAGATTGCCGGCAAGCAAATTTGTCTCAAGGGCTATGGCATCATCACGCAAACGTGAACCGAAAAACATGGACTCATTCTGTGACGGCTGCAAAGACGCGGATGCCGCCTTGCCGGACGATTTCTTCGACTGTGTCGCATTTGGAGACAAGGAATGCCCGGAAAGAAGTTTCTGAGCCACAGCCTTGCGGCCGGAAAGCGAATACGCTGACGCAAGCAGGTTACGGGCACTGCCATGCAGCACAGAGGATTCGCGAAGACGGTTCATAGGGCCGTCCTGCGCGTTTCCGGAAAGGGAAAGGACATACAGGTCGTACGCGGCGAGTTCATCATATTCGGAACCGTCTGACTTATAGACATTCACATATTTCTTCACCCTGTTTCTCCATGCCCCGAAGACTCCACCGTTCACGGAAAATCCAGCGTTTGAGGCAAGAGCGAGAAAATGCCCTGCCATGGCGTCTGCCCAGAGGTTGATGAGCGTGCTGCCAGGCCACATCACGAAGCTTCCGTCCGAAAGCTGACGGGAATAAAGCTCGGTCAGGATGTCAGAAACAATCCCGTTCGCCTCATCGCGGCGCTCCCCATCAAACTGCGGAAGCAGCGACAGCAGGGTTATGCCCTTGGAACAGAGCTGCTCGGTGCAGGAATGAGGATAATATTTCATATAAAGCCATGCCCCGTTAATGTCAATCGAAGGGAACGAGCTTACTTCCAATATATTATACTCGCCGTCCGCTGAACCCCCCGGGCAGTCGAATGCAGACTCCTGCCCCGGCTGAAGCACCGCCCGCCGGACAGAAAGAACGGCCGGATTGGCATTGCGCACTTCTATGCTCAGATTTTCTTCCGCAGTGTAGTTTCCGGATTTGGCCGTCACTTTCAGATGGGCCGTGCCCTCCGTCGCTGAAGTTCTGAAGTCAAATGTGACTAATTTGTCGGAGGAGGAGGACGCGCTGGAAGCCGCCCTGGATGCCGAGGCCGCGTCGAATCTCAATGAGCGCGTCCCGGAGCCTGACAAACGCAGCGGTCCGTCGGCAGAGACTGAGACCTCAACATCACGCACGGAGTCTTCCATCGCGAACACATTCACCGGCACCGTCACTTTCTCGCCCGGCCCCAATGTCCTCGGGAGCGTCGACAGGACCATCAGCGGTGAACGCACCGGTACAGTCTTGTCGGCAGAGCCGTATGTCCCTTCATGAGCCGCGACGAGCATCACGCGCACGGAACCGACGTACATCGGCAGAGTAAGCTTGTGTACATTCTCGCCGCGCTTCAAGGTGAACGGTCCGAGGAACTTCACGACCGGCTCGAAACGGTTGTCACGCACGGAACCGTCCACACGAACATCTTCGTCACCCCCGACGCTGAACATCGATGCGAACGAAGTCCCGTATGCTCCCAATACATTATTATATATATCCCAAGTCTTCACTCCGAGCGCCGCCCTGCGGTTCATTGCAGCCCACGGATCCGGTGTTCTGAATCCCGTGAGGTCAAGAAGCCCCTCGTCTACAATCGCAAGCGTGTAGGTCATCGGCTTTCCTGTCTTCTCGCGGACACGAATTTCAAACTCCTCCTGCGGGCGTATCACCTGCGGAATGCCAAGCTGCGGTTCAAGATGCGAGAGAGGATTGCTGACAAGCACCGGCTGAACGCCGTACAGGCGCAGCGGCTGTCCCTCGGCGGTGCGCTTGTGCGGATTGAGCAGAGTGACATGAGCATAGCAGTTCGGAGTCATTTCATCTGTAACCCTAAAATGGAACGGAGTCTCTGAATCTGCTGAAGTCTCCACCCAAGAAGAGGAAATCACCCTGCTGTCATTTTCAAAAGACACGAGTGCCCGTGCCCCCTTTGCGGCAGGAATGTAGAGAGTTCCCTCCTCGCCGACGGTGTAGGATTTCCTGTCGAGCGAGAACGTAAGCATAGAGGCGGAGGTGCCGTCCTCTCTGTCCGCACGACCGCGCCAGTTGGGCCAGTCACAGAGAAAAGTCGTCCCCGAAGAATGCCCGCTGTCTAGGTCTGTGACATAGAGCAGGAAATTGCCCCAGTCAGGGTAGTCAAGCCTGAAAGGTATTTCCGAATCATTCGGCCCGGAGACGAGCTGTCCGGAAGCATAGACCTTTGCGGATGAGCCTCTCACGTATGAGGCCAATCCTTCACCACCGCTTTCCCACCACCAGCGGCTGTCAAGCCGCATGATGCGATACTCAAGACGGTGTCCGGCAACGCGCCGTCCGGTCTTGTCAACAACGCAGACCCTGAATGCCCAGTCTTTATCCGTTTCAAGGAGCCCGTCCGCCGCTGAAGGCATGCGCACGCCAACGTATGCCCCGAAAGGCGAACAGACTGCGTTCTGCGAGATTGTGCTCTCGTTGCCGCCGGGCTCGGAGACGCGGGTAACGAATGTCGCGTCCAGCATTCCAGGTGCATCCGATGCCACCGGGACACGTGCCTCAACCGAAGCTTTGCCCTTGGAATCAAGAGTTGTGCTAAAGAGTTCTGCGGAGAGGGACTTGAATTCGGACAAAGGATTGGAGAAAATATAGCCGTCAAAACCGCTGAAAGCCGTTCTGCGGGGAGTCAGCTTCAGCGAAACTTTTGCAGGAAGCGAAGACGCGACTGCCCCGGTAAGCCACGAGGAACTGAGCCTGAACGTTGACAAAGAATCGGCGTCAAGCACGTCAGAGGGGAGCGTGAGCGCCACTTTAAGACGGTTCGGCTTTATGCTTTCGACATGGAGAGCCTTATGGAAAGCCGCGCCGCCGACCTTGGCGTAGGCATGATAGGTTCCGGTCGGGTCGTTTTCGGAGGTCTGAACTTCAAAGACATAGAATCCGTCAACGGACTTCGGACAGACTTGTCTCGAAAAGAACTGACCCTTAGGGTTATAGACTTCAAGCACGGCAGGATGCCCCTCCGGAAGCGGATTTCCGGAAGACTCGACTAAAAGCGTCAGGTGCATGGTGTCGCCAGGACGCCACACTCCCCTCTCCCCATAGACAAATCCGCGTATTCCCTTCTCCACCGTCTCTCCTCCGACATCGAACCGGCTGAGCGAATTTTCCTGTCCGTCAATGACCTTGAGATATGACACGGCATCGGAAGATTTGGCGACGACGACAAAAGGCTTTCCTTCAAACGACAGCTCCGCGCGTCCATCGGCATCGGATTTTGCAGAAGCGAGCCTGCGCAGCTGGTAGTTATATGCCATAATCTCGACTCCTGAAAGCGGCGAAGTCGAAAGAATATCATTCACATATACCCACATTTTTCCGTTTCCGGCAGATTTTGCGACGACGCCGATGTTCGAGGCCATCAGATTGACGCTCGGGAACCGGGAGGACTGCATATAATAGGTAGGATTCAGCGGATTGTCGCGTTCTTCCCATTCATAAAGACTCCAGTCGTAGTAATTATCGTAGTAATATGAATCCGGAATATCCCATTCCGCCTCGTCCGCAGCGGTCATTTCGCCTTCGGCGAGTTTCGTCAGACTCTCGTCTTCCGAGGCGAGTGTGACGTAATCCTTGCTATAGACAGAATAGTCCTGAACAAAAGAAAGGGATATGCGGTAGACGGCACCGGGTTCGCGCTTCATCAGCCCGGACAAATCAACCGAGAAATTCTGCCACTGATGAAGGTCTGTCTGCGGATTGCGGTCGAGAGAAAGTTTCTTTCGATAAATCAGACGCCCGGAGCGCCGGAGTCCGTTGTCACCGCCGAGGCTGTTTTCCTGGAGGAAATGCAGGACGTTGTCGCTGTAAATCTTTATGACTTTCAGATCCACCGCACGCAGGTTTACTGCCTGGAACGGCAGGCGCAGGTCGGAGCAGTCCGGAAGGATATTGCCCTGATATGGCAGGCGGACTGCCGGCTTGAGTTCGTCGAAGCGGAATTCCGCCGTCCAGTCCTCACCGAGACGGTCACCGCGCCAGTCTTTCAGCGCCTCTGAGACAGTAAGGCTAATGTCCGAAGGACGCGTCTTCTTTTCATAAAACACACGCACTATGTTTCCGTCGGCAGTCGAGTAACTGCGCCCGTCTCCGGAAAGAATGAACATCCCGGAGATGTCGGCAAGCGGGTCAAGAGGTTGGGACAGAGTTACCTGGATATATGGTTCCACTCCGTCATTCTTCTTGGCAGAGAGGACTTTGAAGCCGTCGGTTCCCGGGATTGTGACTTCTGCTGAAACAGTCTTTTCAAAGCCTGCGGAATGTCCGTCGAAAACGACGGTAAGCCTGTCGTCATCCTTGCGCCTGTTCAGAGGAGACACGCTGAACTCGTACACTCCAGCTTCAGAACCCGTCTTGAGACTGATTTTCGCCGCTCCGGAAGCGCCCTCGGAAAAAAGCATATCCGCGACTTCATTCTCGGGCAGACTCTCGCTGAGCACAAGCCGCCCCTCTACGGAGGCAAGTTCCGGAGACTGCCTCAGAATCTTCACGCCGTCGATGACAAGCGCCGCACGCTTCGGAGCCACCCGGAACGTGAATTCAAAGGTCTTAAGCTTCGGTGTCTCAACTCCGAAGACCTTGTCAAGCGAGAACTTTCCCCGGTATTCCCGTCCCTGCTTCAGCTGCCCGTCCTCAGGCACGAACTCTATCATCCTGGAGCCCACCCAACGGGCCTCTCCCCTGAGCGATGGAGAGAAACTGAAAAGCCCTTCCGCCGGCACTGAGGTGTCCGGGGTCGACGCAAATTGAATCTTCACCGAAGAACCCTCCGAGACAAGCCCTCCCGTGTAAGCCTCAACATAATCGACAAACCCGGCATCCGGATTCACGTTATCACTTCCGTTTCCGCAGGATGCGGCAAGCAAAACAACGGCAGACAATCCCGCCAACGGCTTCAGTAGTACATTTTTTGAAAAAAATATCTTCTGCATGGTCATTATTTCTTCGAACAATGCAAAGTTATCATTTTTTAGGTTTTATGCAACTGATAAATCAGTGCCGGAATGTTCCGGATAAAGAGGTCAAGTAGACATTTCGGG
>DJRM01000130.1:2887-52918 GCA_002440085.1 Bacteroidales bacterium UBA6360 | reverse complement strand
CACCCGAAATGTCTACTTGACCGAATTTGCGTCAAATATCAACTTATTGCATATAATGCGGTTCGATACTCAATACCATAGAGAGTGCTGTCCGTTTTCCGAAAATAATTCCTAACTTTGTGGCGCTGAGCAATCAGCATATATTTACATATTGAAAGTGTTTTCGGACATCCTTAGAAGAAAATGTGGTAGTTTTCAATTGCGAAAGGACGACGGACAGCACTCATTCTCATTGTGGACTATGCAGTGTGGGCATCCTGTGCCCCGATACTTCATATCCGTTTTGAGTGTGGGGTATTGGGTATCGTTTATTTTCGCATGGGTTTTACCACAACCTTCTTCTAAATAGACGGAATCGGCTCCACACTTTCTTTTTGTGCAAAACCGTTCGGTGGAGTCGCGGGCGAAGCAAAATTCATGGAAAACAGACTATGAAAATCAGTAAGCTATTGCCACTATTGGCATTTGCGACATCTGTCGCAATCATGTCCTCCTGCGACAAGGACAACAAGGGCAACAAAGAAGACGGGAGCGGCTACCAACCGACAACCTACACAGACCTTTCAACAAAAGGAACAGCCAACTGCTATCTTATCTCTGAGGTCGGCGGATACAAGTTCAAGACGGTGCGGGGAAACACGGATGTCTCCATCGGCAATGTCGCGGAGGCGAGCGTCCTTTGGGAGTCGTTCGGAACCGATGTCAAGCCTAATGTGGGTGACCTCATTTCTTCCGTGTCGTACAAAGACGGCTACATTTTCTTCGCGACAAGGAGCACATTCACTCAAGGAAATGCGGCGATTGCGGCAAGAGACGCCAACGGAACCATTCTCTGGTCCTGGCACATCTGGTGTTCCGCTGAAGGCTGGACGGAACATGAGTACTTCAACAATGCCGGGACAATGATGGACCGCAATCTTGGCGCTCTTTCTGCAACACCCGGGGACGCTGGAGCACTCGGACTTTTCTATGAATGGGGAAGAAAAGACCCTTTCCTTGGTTCATCATCCATTTCATCAAACACGCAGGCGGTATCAACCGGAGAATGGTCTTTATGTACGGAACTTATCACTCATGACCTGTGTATTAAGAACCCCATGACATTTTATGGACTGCCCACGGGTGAAGACGAAAATGCACTACCTTATGACAGCTGGGCAAAAAACAAAACCGAATATGATCCATGCCCGGCGGGATGGAAGATACCGGATTACGAGGTGTGGAAGAAAGCCTTTTCATCATTTAATGACACTGAATATGGAGATTATAGCCATTCATTTCAATTTGACTTTGACGAGAAAAACAGAGGAATGGATCTCGGCGGCAAAGTTGGTTCAGCGGCTCACATCTGGTTCCCGGCGGCAGGTGATTTGAATGAGGAATATGAAATAGACGGATATTTGTTGGGCTATACAGGTAATGACAGCAGATTTTGGAGTGTTGGCGTGCACCGTGACGGTCACGACACAACATGTTGGTTCTGTTTGTCAAACAAAGGAATAGTCTCTATCAGAAATGAATACTATGCTGGAAGTGCATACTCTGTACGATGTCTTAAAGAGGAATAAACTATCATGAAAATCATTAAACTATTGGCATTTGCGACATCTGTCGCAATCATGTCCTCCTGCGACAAGGACAGCAAAGACAAGGACGACTGGAGCTGCTACCAGCCGACAAACTACACAGACCTCTCCGCAGATGGAACGGCCAACTGCTATCTCATCTCCGACGTCGGCGGATACAAGTTCAAAACGGTGCGGGGCAACACGGACGTTTCCGTCGGCAATGTCGTGGAGGCGAGCGTCCTTTGGGAGTCGTTCGGAACCGATGTCAAGCCACGTGTCGGAGCCCTCATTTCTTCAGTGTCGGTCAAAGGTGGCTACATTTTCTTCGCAACAAGAAACACTTTCGAGCAAGGGAATGCGGTGATTGCCGCAAAGGACGACAGTGGAACAATCCTCTGGTCATGGCACATCTGGTGTTCATCCGAAGGGTGGACCGAACAAACATATTTCAATAACGCAGGCACGATGATGGACCGCAATCTCGGCGCTCTGTCCGCAACGCCCGGGGACGCAGGAGCGCTCGGCCTTTTGTATGAATGGGGCAGGAAAGACCCGTTCCTCGGCTCATCATCCATTTCCTCAAACACGCAGGCAGTATCGACGGGAACATGGTCACTAAGCACATCACCAATCACACAGGCAAAGAGTATTGAAAACCCCACGACATTCTACGGGATTCCGGCCGACAAGTCTTGGAATGATAGGAACGCTCTGCCTAATGACAGTTGGAATAAAAATAAAACCGACTATGATCCATGCCCTCCGGGGTGGAGGATTCCGGATTATGACGTGTGGCGGAAGGCACTTGATTTCAATCATTTCGGCATGGGTGGCATTAAGTACTGCGATATTGAATGGGACAAAGAGAACAAAGGAATCCCCCTCGGCGGCAGACTTGGGCAAGCCAAAAACATCTGGTATCCAGCAACCGGATATCTGAGCGGACACTTTGAACGGTCAGGACATTTGTTGATTAGCGTGGGAGGCATTGTTGCCACACATGACAGTGACATTGATCCTTATTTTGGCGATGAACATATCTCAGAATACGTGCATAAAACTAATCAACCGTATCATAATGACGGCGGATACGCTGTGCGCTGTCTAAAAGAAGAATAATTCAAACAGCGATGGAAGACAAATACAAATACGAAGAAATCGCCGCAGCGACAAGGCTGATGCTGTCGGAACGGCGGCAATCCATCGCGAAAATCACTGAAGAATCCGGAATAAATGAGTTCAGGATAAAGATCTGGAGAAAGCGCTGTTTCCCCACTTCCATCATGGCCGAAACAGAGTATAGTCCCCATAACTATACTCTGTTTTGTCAATTTATCCTCTACATATATCTGTCTCGCAACCACTTGAAGATTATGAACGCGGGCGTTCACAATTCAACGCAGATTCCAAAGCAGCGAACATGAATAGATTTCTTATTCACAAGACGGAGTGGATTCGTCCGCCCTCCCATTTTCGCGAAAAACTCCACCTTTTCTGTGTATTATCTAAAATATTTTATACCTTTGCACTCCGATAAGGATTTGAAACAATGGAAATTCGTTTTGACAAACAATATCTGGAAGACCTCTATCTCAAGGGGAAAAGCAGTGACAAGAAACACCGCTTTCAGCCTCAGATTGTTGCGAAATACATCAGAACCATCGATTTGTTGGAATCCTTGTCTGCCGTGGAAGATTTATATAGATACCATTCGCTGAACTACGAGAAACTTGTCGGCGACAAGTCTGGAATAGAATCCGTCAGGATTAATGACCAATATCGCATTGAGTTTCAGACAAAACAGGTAGAAGCGGAGGTTGTCGTGACGGTATGCAACATATTGGAATTGTCGAATCACTATAAATGATTATGCTTATGACGACGAAAATGTACGGCTTCAGGGCCACTCATCCGGGTGAGGTTCTGAAAGAAGAGATTGAATACAGAGGAATTTCCCAAAAGGAACTGGCGGGTCAGATGGGTATGTCATATAACATTCTGAATGACATACTGAACGGACGGCGCAGCGTCACGGAATCGACGGCAATGCTCTTTGAGGCCGCGCTTGACATTCCGGCGGACTCGCTCATGGCTCTGCAGCACAAGTTCAATATGCAGAAAATACGGAACGACAGGTCATTCATGTCCCGCCTCGACAGCATAAGGCATCTTGTCGCGGCGCTCTGACAAGCTTCAACATAGGCGTGAGTGTAAAACAGGTCTATGAAGTCAAGAGAATTGACACCGACTTCTTCAACGAAGCATGAACCTAAAAGTGCTCATATATAGGAATGAATCATGCTGCAAATTTTGATACTCTTCTAATTTTGCAAGACGAGAGTATATCTGTCTCTACCTTGCCTATATTTTAGGACAATTTCTTCTTTTAAATGCCTATAGATTAAGAAAAAGTTTTATATTTGCATCTGGAAATCACTTGCTTATGTACAATAGGGAACTTATATTTAAGTTGAGGGAGTGGGCGGAGAAGAAAAAAAGGAAACCGCTGGTTTTGAGAGGAGCCAGACAGGTTGGGAAAACCACACTTATTAAAGAATTCGGGAAAGAATTCGACGCTTTCATCATGCTGAACCTTGAAAAATCAGATGCAGAGGTTTTTCGCAGATTCGACAGCGCCAATGATATATGGCAGTATGTCTGTCTGACAAATCATGTCATCCGTGACAAGACAAAGAGAATACTGCTTTTTATAGATGAAATTCAGGAAGAGCCAAAGGCCGTCGCGATGCTCAGATATTTCTATGAAGATCTGCCATGGGTCTATGTCATTGCCGCCGGGAGCAGACTTCAGGTTCTTACAAAAAAGAGGATTTCGTTCCCCGTGGGAAGGGTGGAATATCTGACGCTGCGTCCGTTTACATTCATGGAATATCTTCAGGCAAAAGGGCTTGCAGATTGGGCCTGCACCATAAGGAACTTGGAGGCGCACAAACTTCTGCATGAGAATCTAATCGCGGAATTCAACACATACGCCCTGATTGGCGGAATGCCCGAAGCCGTGTCGGAATATATCGAAACTGAAGATATTGAGCGTCTTTCGCCAATCTTTGATTCCCTCATCAGAGGCTATAACGAGGATGCCGGCAAGTTCGTAAAGAATGAGGAGCAGGCAAAGGCCATCCAGCATGTTCTGGCGACGGCATGGAACAGTGCCGGGCAAACAATAAAGTTCGTGAATTTCGGAGAAAGCAGCTACTCGTCGAAACAGATTCATGGCGCAATGAACATCCTTGAAAAGGCTTATCTCCTGTCTTTGGATTATCCGGTGACATCAACGGCATTGCCGGCATTGCCGGCAAAAAGGAGAAGTCCGAAACTCATTATGGTGGACAGCGGACTGACAAATTTTGTAACTGGCATCCAATTGGAGTATCTGCGGAACAAGGACCTGCTGGATACATGGAGAGGAAGAGCGGCAGAGCAGATTGTCGCTCAGGAAATGAGGCCGGTGCTGGACAGGCATTACCGCGAAGAGCAGAACTTCTGGGTGCGTGACAAAGAAGGTTCGACAGCAGAGGTGGACTTCATCTGGCAGAGCAGGACAGGAATTGTTCCGATAGAGGTGAAATCCGGAACGAATGCACACCTGAGGTCGATTCACACTTTTGTAAACAACTGCAAACTGCCGGTGATTGCAATACGAGTATGGAGCGGAGAGTTCTCAGTTCAAAATCTGACAACGCCCTCCCCCGACAGCAAGGCATTCAGGATGATCAACTTGCCATTCTATTATGTCGGCCAGATAGACAGGATCCTGGAAAATATAGACAACATCTCTCAAGAAACCGGAGCGATTCAAACCACATATCAATAGACCAGCTCCATCTTGTCAATCCAGAGCTTGGTCTGAGAGGAGCCGGTGAGGTAGTCACCGAGGTAGCTGGCTGCGCAGGTGACAATGATGTGCGGCAAAACTTGAGAGCCATCAATAGACGAAACTGTACTCGTCGACGTAGAGGACGCTGTGTTCACCGCCGGTAAAGTAGTCTCCGTATAGGCTTGAGCAGGAGATGACCACAACATATTTCGGTTTGCGCCTTGTGTCACGATAGTTGAGAGGACATTCAAACTCCACATATTTGAGATTGCCGTTCTCGTCAACGGTCTTCACGTCGCTTTCGATTGTCCCGTGCGCTATGATGTGCGTGTCATTTTCCTGGTCAACAAACTGTTTGGAGGCCGTCTTCACGAGGAACGGTTCATCCCAGTCAGTGAGCATCACAAGAATCTGGAGCTTGTCCATAGTCCCTTTCTTATCCGCATAAATACCCTCGGCGTAAGTGTCAATTACTTTAGGATCATAGGCATAGTAACCCTTCAGCGCCTTAGGACGGGATGTGAACGGCGTCCCCCAAGTGAGCTCCGCCCCGACTCCGCCAGAAACGCTCGCCTTGAGAAACTCGCCCGTAATCACATTGCCGGCGGCAAGCTTGCTGAGAAAGCTGATTGTCTCAAGACGCGCCGCCTTTTTTCCCTGTCCTTTCACAGCGATAAAGCCCTCTTCCGGACGGGAAGGATTCTGACTCGAAAACATATTCGTGCCCTTGTTGGCCGTGTCCCATATCTTCTTTCCGGACGGCCCAGGGAACCAAGTGCTGTTGGGATCTCCCGTATACCAGTCGTCATAACTCATATTCGGCAACTGGGCGGCCTCCTCCGTCGTGAACGAGTACTCCTCGCTCACCTCTTCACCATTAACAAACCGCGCCACGTATGCCGTCTTATGAGAAAGCCCCTTGATTTCAGCTGTGATTGAGGATTTGGACGTCGTCGCCGAGGCTTTCTTCCATTTGCTTTCGGAAGCCTTTCTGTACTCCACATAAGGAGTGCCCTCCCCGTCAAATTCGCCTTCGACAGTCGCATCAAGAGCCCAGGCGTTCACATATGTAACAGCAAGGTCTATGCTCTTGTTCACGAACGAGACTGTCCACCTTTCCTGCTCCCCATTGTACAAGACATAGAAAGACCGCTCAAGAATGCAATCGAGAGTCATCGGGAAAATGCAATCTCGCGTGACCGGTTCCCCGTTCTCAGTGCCTACGGTCTTCGTTACAGTGGAACCCTCCGGCCCGAGCTTCATATCCTCAATGGTGATTTCGCTCAAAGGCTGCGTCGGGCTTACACTGACGAGTACCTTATGCTCTTTGACGTAAAACTCGACTTCCACGGCATTTTCAACATTCACATAACGGTCAATAGGTTGCGAAGCCGTTATTTTCCAGTCATATTCCTGAAAGGACTTCAATTGAAAAGTGATGTCGGAAGTAAGATCTATGTTGTCATCCACCGCAAACTCGGCTGTCGAACGGATCTTGCGGTGATAGTATTCATCCGGTTTCACTGAAAATTTGACAACCTTCAGCGAAGACATGTCAGCGGTCTCCTCAAGAACGACACTTACCATACGGGACGCCCTGTCTATCGTGACGGATTTCTGCCCCTCAACCTCAAACTCATCGACGTACGCCTCAATAATAGGATATGACATGTCATTCTTTATGCACGAACTCGACACAGCGAAGGCAAAAATCGCGATGGCTGCAAACAGATATTGGGTTTTCTTTTTCATGGCTTCCTCTTATTTAATCGTAGGAATATAGAAAGAAATTCCAAGAGCGAGGGACAGCAGGTTTATCTTGTAGTTCGCCCCGCATTTGCTCATCTCGCTGTACTCCACCTGATTGGTCAGCTGACATACTTTCTGCCAATTGAAACCGAGCACGCCGACAGAAACCTCGACCGCAACATTCTCTGTGCCGAAAACGATAAAACCCGGAACAAGACCGACCTCTACCTTGTAGATGTCCTGATAGGTGCCGAACTTGTTGCCGTCAGGCTGCCGGTAATTCTCAGACTGGCCGTAACCTCCGGCGGCACGAAGTTCTATGAACACGCCAAAACGGCGACTGTTCGCCAAAGACATGTAATAGCGGCATGTGAGGGCACCCATATAGGAATGCTTGAAATAGTTGAAGTCATTCACATTCAGAGCCAAATCGTCGGAGATTGCCAGACTCGCGCTTGCCAGGTTTGCCGAAGTCCGCGAATAGTCGAATCTGCCTCCGATGGAAAAGTTGTCGGCAATAAAATAGGATACATGAGGAGCGACGCTCCAGGTCATGAAGTTTCCCTTCATTCCCTGAAGCATCGAGAACATCATCTGATAGCCGACATCTTCCGAAGCCTTGCCGATGTTATACTCATTGTAGGAGAATGCCACTCCGGTCCCGACCGTTCCTTTGGGGATGAATACTGTGGAAGAATTGTCTATTCCCCGACTGAAAGGTTTCTTCCCAGAATTGTCCTCAGTCTTCGCGTCTGCAGGCGATGCCAGAAAAAACACCGCCGAAAGAATGAGACAAAAGCTCCGCATTGCTGTCTTACAGTTCATCTGGATCGTAAATAAAGTCAAATTCATCTATCAGAAGGACACTCCCCTTTCCGCCCGTGAAATAATCTCCGTAACGGCTTGAAGAGCAGACAACCACCGCGTATGTCGGTATGCGCGTCCTGTCCCGGTAGTCGAGCTTCAAAGTGAACGGCACATACTCCGAATCCGTGTTTGAGGAATAGAGCGATCCCATGGCTATGATGTGTTCGTCATTCTCGTAGTCGACGAACTTCTCGCTGTTCGTGTCTATGTCAAACTGCGAAGGCCAATCGGTGAGCAGAACTATTATCGAGCATTCGTCTGTCTGCCCTTTCTTTTCAGTGTAAGGGTTCTTTGCATAGTCAATCGTCTTTGGAGAATACTTGTAATAGCCCTTCAGAGCCAGAGGCCTCGAAGTGAAAGGATAGCCCCACTTCAGTTTGGCTCCAATTCCGGAAACCTGATCGAACTGACCGGTGTAGATATTCCCGGCCGCAAATATGCTGCCCATCGCAGTTTTGCTCTCCATCTTGCATGCCTTCTTTCCGGAGCCGGCAACTGCGACATCTGTTTCTTCGGGCATTGTCCCAATGATCATTCCTGAACCGTTGGCCGAGTCGAAGATGATGTTGTCAAGGCTTTCGTTCGCATACCAAATCTTCCCGTTTTTCTGACACCAGTTGTCGAAACTCATGTTCGGAATTACGGCCGCGGCTTCTGTCGCGAAACTCCGCTGTGTCGTGTCATGTTCATCATCAGACACCGCCCTGAAAACATAGTCCGTAGACGGTTCAAGTCCCCTGACCTCCGCAGAAAAAGTCCGTTTTGCCTCGTCCTTGACTATAGACGCGGCATTAACAGCCGTCCATTCCTCATCGGATTTTTTCTTATACTCAAAACCAAGTCCGGCAGGAGCCGTCTCTGAAAGCCACTTTCCATTCAGCTGAGCAAACATCGCCCAAGGAGATGCGGAAATCGCGACAATGCTCCCGTCCGTGTCAAGACTCGGGTCGTAAGGGACGGAAAAATCAAGAATAAGTTCATGCTCCCGCACGTTCAGGCTATTGTCAACCACAAGACGTATCCCTGTCTTTCCTTCATCGGCTTTCGGAGCGAGAGAAAACTTCAGATTATAATGCTGTCTCGCGGAAGGATTCGTGTAAGCATCGGACATCGTGTATGTGCCGCCGGCTCTATTTACAAGAGCCAGTTTCCATTCAAGCCTGTCTGTGACAGAGAAATAGCCATCATTCCCGGCCGTTCCGTCCTCACTGCTGAATACGAGAGTCCCTTCCCCGTTGCTCACAGCCAGTTCATATTTCTGAAAATCAGACTTTATTTCGTCCGAAAATTCAGCCGTCACCTTGATATTTGCAAGTGTGCATGTCACATCTACCGTGTTCACGATGTCCGGCTTCAATGTAAATTCCGTCGTCCCGGCCCATACTGGGGAGTCAAATGCGGCAGACGGAACCTCTCCGGAAGCCGAGGACACTGAGTAACTTCCCATCGGAAGTTCTAGAGGATCTTCGGCAATCTCGTGATAGTCAGCATAATCTGCCACTTTGGAACCTGCCTTGTCAAAGACTGTCAGAGAAAAGACAGCGTCATCACTTTGAGCGCTCTTGACAGGAACCAACCTGCTGTCCTGCTCCACACATACGGAAAGATAACCCGAAGGCAACTTCTCTTCCGCGACACGGCAGCAGGAAACGCCTGCGGAAATCAAGACCGCAAGCAAGGATATTTTCTTAATTGCCTTCATAGCGGAACACAAGTTTCTTCTCAAGTTTCTGATCTTTGAAATCGGTGACTGTCAACGTAAAAGAATGTTCGGAACCCTTTTCCGGATTGTACATGAGTATAAGCGGAAGCAAGTCGGACAAAGGGAAATTGACCTCCGTCTGCCCATACAATTTGTCTCCCGTAGGAAGAGACTCGGCAATGTCCGCAAGCCCGTTCGTAAGATTTGTGTCATTTATCAGGTCCATTGTAGGAGTCTTGTCCGCGGTAAGCTGCGAAATGACGGGAGCAAGTATTTCAGAACCGACTGTAACAAGGAATGTCTTTATCTTTTCGGGAGCCTTGATGACAAGATTGACATCCATTCCCTCGGACTTCAGCTCCGTCGTCGTAAAATTCGGATTCGCCGGCCATTCCATCACAGGAGCAGTCGATTTCTCCGGTTCGTCAGGCTGCTCCGGAGTGTCAGGAGTGTCGCCGCCCTCAACCGGAATCTCCACGAGGCCCGGAACCTTAATGTCGCTTTCCTTATCGTTTGTCTCATCGCTGACGCTGAGGCTGAGTCCGGCCTTTCCGGTCACGTCAGCATCAATCTTTATTATATGATGGTCTGCAGCACTGACTTTATCCGGGGAATATTTAAGATTGGTCTCCGATCCGTCAACCTTCCTGCTGCCCTTGACAACCACTGTCAGAGGCGAAACCGGGAAATAACCGGACTTACCGGCTTCTATTTCAGCCGCGTGCCAGGTAAGATAGCCGGCATCGGACCGCACAACAACTTCATAATCAGACACTTCGGAAAGAAAGCGCTCCGAAAGTATTATTGAAACCTTCACATTTGACAAGCCACAAACAAGGTCTATAGGTGAAGCGGCACCAGCCACTATCGTAAATTCACGGCTTCCTCCATAAGTCGGCTGATCCCATCCCACAGGAAACTCAGGTGCAGGAGACGAGGCGGTAACGGTGTACTGCCCAGGCGCGAGGCTCACTGTCTCCGGGAACTCGGAATATTTCCACGAATTTTCGTATTTTCCATCTTTTTTTGAGATTGTCACCTTATATTCCCCTATATCCGAGGGGGTTGACTTAACGACGACATATTCGCCTCCGGCCGTCATCCTCAAACTCATATAACCCGGTTTCGAGCTGTCGGAAACCGAAACTTTGCTGCACCCTGCACATATTACGGCAGCAATAGAAAAAACAAATGCTATTTTTTTCATATTCATTGCTTTCGATTAATATTCAACTTTTATGTCATCTATACGAAGCACGCTTCCCACGTGAGCCTCGCGTTCTGAACCGTTCAGTTCAATCTTCTTCCCTTCATTCACATCCGGTTTAGCACTTGAAGAAGACTTGAACTGGAGATAAATTGAAGCTGCCTTTTTACGCAGTTCAGCATACTCAAACGGAATTCTGTATTCTGTCCATTCAGATGCTGCCGGTCCGTCGGTTATTTCCTTGGAGAACAGGACACTGCCGTCCTGGGCCTTAAGTTCAACTTTTGCAAAAAAGTTTTCCGATCCTTTAGGACTGAACTTGTAATAGAAAGAAAGTGCAGTTGGGCGTGAAGTGAACGCATGACCTTCAGACTCGTGGTTGCCTTTGCTCGCAGTGGTGCCAATCCACAGGTCTCCAGCGTAGGTTGTGCCTACCGCAGAAAAATTTGTGTTAAAGTTATCTACATTCGTCGTGAAGATAACGGCTGACCTTTCTCCAGAATGAGCATCCTTTGAACATCCGACAGTAAGGGATGACTTGTACGGCAGGTTGCTAGCCGTAACGTCTGTCCTCATTACAACCGCACTATTCTGAGCCCAACATGCGGAAGACTCGTCTTTCCAAGGCTGATAATATGTGTATGATTTTGTTCCGCCCAATAGTACTTTATAACTATACGTCAGCTCAGTCCAGTCCTCGAACCCAGCGTTACCGACCTGCATGGCAGACTCCGTCGTGACCGTCACAGGCTCGGAAACCGAGTTCTCATTGTCATTGTACTTGAGACGAAGCTTATATTCCGAGCCGGGGACAAAGCCTGAAACTGTCCCGAACACAAGCGTATTGCCGTTTATGGACTTTGCACTGGTCTGCGTCCATGAATTTCCGTCCATGCTGTATTCAAGAACAAACCTGTCAGGCGAGCCTTCCGTCACCTCCGCCTTGACATCATAAATCTTTGTAGCCCACACATCAAGCTCTGAAATTTCGGAAAGAGTTCCTTTACCCGAAGCCAAAGTCACCTTATAATTTTCAGAAGACACGGACACGCCGTCATTGTCCTCGACACGCAGGCTAAAATCTGCCGCCGGGGATGTCGGAGAATATTTCCCCCTGTCTCCGAGAGTCTCAAGGAATCCGGCAAAGTTGACAAACGAAAACTTCGAGCCTTTCAGATCCGAAGGAACGATAAGACCATTTTCCTTAAGCAGCGTACGTGTATCCGAAGTAAGTTCCGCAAGGTCAAGAGGGCTCTGCAGACCTATGGAAGCGAGATAGTCGGACTCGAACTCAAAATAGAGATGGGCAATTCCAGCGTCGGCGCTGACATTGGCATACACCCCGGAAACTGTCACAGGCACGCCTTCCGAAAGACTATATTCACGCCCGTTGAACCCGGTAAGCGTAAGCTGCGGCTTCTCGGACGGCAATGCAGTCGCCGGTATTTCCATGTCTTTCTCAACAACGCTGACAGAATCGTCAATCTTCACGTTGACAGCCAAAGAACCCACGCGAGAAGACGTCTCGACATTGAACGTTATGAAATCGTTCGGCTCACAGGTCACAGGATCCGCCTGATAGTACTTCATCGTGCCGTTCACGTCAGCATAGAGTTCAAGAATAAGCTCGCCGCCGGGAAGATAGGCATAGCGGGTCTCGTCCATTGCGTATGTCACGGACTTTCCGGCCTTTCTTCTGACCTTCGCATAATAAAAAGAGTACTGCGTCTTCAGGTTGTCCCCGAACTTCACGGAAATTCTGACATTTCCGAGCTTTGCCACAGCACTGATTTCCTCGACTTTCTGCCCATGAACGGTAAAGCTCTCGTCCGCGACATAGTATGGAATGTCGAAGCCGGCACCGAGAGAGTCGCCATGCTGTGCAAGAAGACGGTAATCGCCGCCGTTGAGCGGGATTTCCTTTCCGACGGTGTTCGCATAGCTGTCACGATAGAGACGTACAGCGCGCGAGTTGTAGATTTCCACCTCGAAATTTTCTATAGACGGAAGTTCCGAGGATGATTTTACTGTCAGGTCGTTCGACCTGTCATCCTGCGCCAAGGCAATCTTGACCTTGCCACTGTCCGACACCGGGAGCACAAAACTCTCCCTGCACGAAAGGACAAGGCATAGAGAACCTGCCAGAATGATGAATTTAAGATTTTTCATCTCCTATATGTGCAATAATCCGCTGCAAATATAATAAAAATCCAAATAATAAGGCATTTTCTATGTTATACTCGTCGCCAAAATCCTCACAATCGAAAGATTGCTGCGGTTTTGACTCCTCGCAAGCCTTGAAAACGCTCTTATTATTTGGATTTTCAGGTACTGGTGTTTACTTCAGTTCGACAGTCACCACCGATTTTTCGCTGGTACTGCACTCAGGAATGCTGATTGTGGTCACAGTGCCCTTCGTCACCGCTTCCGCAGGTTTGCCGTTGACCTTGACTGACGACGGATTCACGGCCATGCCTTCGAGCACGACATCAACGCGGCGAGTTCCCGGAGCATTCTTGTAGCTTCCCTCGCGAGGGTTTACCACAAGCTGCAACTTCTTGCCTTTCAGCGACTTCTCAATAAGGGTCGTGGCATAGTCGGTGTCGTAGTCCTGGCTCACGCCGTCGTCCTCATAGAGACGGAAACTGCTGTTTCCCGCGCCGGGAACGACGAGAAGACGCAGACGGTTGTCGGGAGTCTGGAGGTTCCGGATGCCCTCTCCGGCAAGCGGGATGACCGAGCCTGCCTTCACATACCACGGATTCTCATCAATCGCGTAGTGGAGCGTCTTTATCGAGCCTCCCTTGTGGATGCAGTGATGCGCCATGTCGTACCAGTCGCTGCCATTCGGGAACCACATCTTGCGTTCGGTCTTGCCGGCGGCAGTGTCGAGAGGCTGGCAGAGGACGGTGGCGAGGATGTTGTCACCGAACATATACTCCTGATCCCATTCGTAGGCCTGCGGAGCCTCGGGATGGTCGTAGTAGAGAGGTCGGCAGATGCTGACTCCCGTGTCGTAGGCAATGCGCGACATGGTGTAGATGTATGGGGTGAGGGCGTAGCGGAGTTCGATTGCCGCCTTCATGTATTCGTAGTGGGAAGGATATGTCCAAATCTTCCTTTCCAAAAACTCGCTCTCGGTCGAGTGGGTCTTGAAAATCGGGGTGAACACACCATACTGAAGCCAGCGTGTGTACATTTCAGGATCGGTAGGATGTCCCTGCTTCTGCTGGTGTCCGCCGATGTCATGCCCCCAGTAGCCGTAGCCGACATTGGACGCCGTCGCGGTGAAATGAGGAAGCATTTCAAGCGTGCTCCACTCGTCGTAGGTGTCGCCGCTGAATCCGAGCTGGTAGCGGTGGCTGCCGAGGCCGCCCCATCGGTGGTAGATGAACGGACGGTCGGCATCCTTCCCGAGAGTCTTGCTCTGACGGACCTTGTCGTTGAAGAACGCCCAGTTAATCCAGAAGGTGTTGTTCAGGCCTTTCATATATTTGCTGTCAATCCACTGCTGCCAGTCCAGCCACCAGAAATCCACTCCCTGACGCTCAAGCGGACGGATGACCGAATTGAAATAAGCGTCAGCCCACTCCTGCTGGTCCATGCGGTAAGGCACAGGAGCCTGATGCCCCTCCTTCGCGAAGCTTTCGGTGTTCCCGGCAAAGACATAGGGTTCCTTACCGTAGACATAATCCTTCGGTCCGTCGTAGTCGTCGGTACGGAAAAGGTAGTCCTTCACGAAATCCTCGTAGCAGTCCTCATAAGGACGGATTCCGGAAGCGGGATGGAGATTGAGAGAGGTCTTGAAGCCAAGCGCGTGAATATCGTGGAGAAGCCCCACAGGATCTTCAATGAGGTCGTGATTCCAAGTATATCCGGTCCATCCGCGACTTTGACCAAATTCGTCCTTTCCCTTCCGTCCGTTCAGATCCTTCCATGTGAGATGCCAGTCCATGTCGATGACGAAAACGTCGGCGGGAACCTCATGATCGCGGAGTTCTGTGGCAATGGCAAGCAGTTCCTCATCGGTATAAATCCAGTAGCGGCTCCACCAGTAGCCAAAGGTGTATTTCGGAGGCATCGGAATTTTGCCCGCAACTTTTGTGAAATCCGCGAGAGCCGCCTTGTAGTCGTGCCCGTAGGCGAAGATGTAGAGGTCCTGACGCTCCCCTTCCGGACGCGCTGCCACCCACTCTCCCCAGTCGGAGTCGTCCTTTTCGAGGACGTGCCTGCCGCTCTCATCGACTATCGCCCAGCCGTCGCGCGACAAAAGCCCGTCTTCAAGAGGCAGAGGCTCTTCCGAACCGGTCTTTCTGACGAAACGGCTGAGATTATTGCGATCCATACGCCCGTCAATCTTGTCAAGCGTGCGTACCGTGCCCTTGAGGTTGCCTGTCGCTGACATCCCCGGTCTCCAAGTCACCGTCTTTCCGTTCATGCGGAAGGAAACGCGGAGGTTGTCCTCCGTGAATCGGCCGTTTCCGGAATATGTGAGCGTCACCGCAGAAGTGCGTATGACAGTCTTGTCTCCGGCCTTGCTGACCTTGAATGCCGGAACGTCGAGATTTCTGTTTATTATGGCGAGCGATGCCCTGTCCTCGAACTGTCCGTCCTCCGCCCACTCCATTCGTATCATTCTGTCCGTCAGCACAGTAAAGCGGGCATTTCCCCGGATTACGACAGCCTCGTCCGCTGCCTTGGGATTCTGCGCATACGCCGCCGCACACAGCAGCAGCGAAGCAATGGCAATCAGTGTTTTCTTCATATTATGTGTATAAATTATCAGTCGTATATCAGTCAAAGGTCGAATCCCGCTCCGGCTTCAAAGATAGTGTTTTTTTTATTCATTGACGGACACGGCCACCAGAATTATATTTAATCATAAAATTGTGGCATGATTATATATTTTTGTATCACATAAAATCGTACTCTATGCTTTTGGAAGGTTTCCTCTTGCAGTACTCATCAAAATGTGCCATCTTTACATTCAGAAAAATTAAAACCACTTTTATGAAACACAATTGCATTGCATCGGCTCTTGCCGCCGCATTCATGCTCTTTTCATCGGTTGCCTTTGCAGGAGAGAGGGTCGCGGTGTGGCCGAGGGGGAAAATGCCCCACAGACAGGAACATCAGATTGCCGCGATGACGGACGAGGCGGCGCAGAAGGAATTCAAGGCGGACAGGCACCGCACGGCCTACCTCGAATGGTACGATGCTCCGAAAGCGGAAGTTCGCAACGGGGCTTGCATGATACTCATTTCCGGAGGAGGATACAACAACTGCTGCGACGTGAAGCTCGTGGCCGGATGGGCGGAGAAACTGACCGGGCTCGGCTTCCAGTGCGTGAATTTCGTCTATCGCACCCCACGGCCGGAGGGCCTTCCAATATATCAGACGGCATGGGAAGACGGTCAGAGAGCTGTCAGGCTCGTGCGCAAGGACGCGGAAAAACGTGGCTTTGACCCGGAGAAGATAGGAACAATCTCCATGTCGGCTGGCTCGCACCTTGCGCTCCTTCTTGGAACCTCCTCACAAACAAAGGCTTACGAGCCTGTGGATGCGCTGGACAGCATCCCTTGCCACATAAACTGGGCGATCGTCAACGCCCCCGCATACGCCACGACTGACGGGGAAAAGGGATCAAAGGCCACGAGGGAAGGTTACGGGACGGACGTGAAGCTCAGTTCAGTCTTCAAGTTCGACGAGAAGACCTGCCCGATGAGCCTGCACCACGGAGGACTCGATCCATACTCGCCTACAGCCTCAACCTTAGTCTACAGACAGCTGCGCCGAATGGGAATACCGGCGGAGCTTCATCTCTACCCGGACAAGGGACACGGTGCGTTCGGCTTCGACCGTGCGGTGGAGTTCATGAGACAGATGGGATTCATGGGTCCGGTGCCCGCTGAAGTTCCGATTATGGACGTCTATTCTTCAGACGCGGACAGGGCCGAGGTCATAAGGAAGAATGTCTGGCCGGAAGGAATGATGCCCGACGCACAGGACAAACAGTGCACTCCTTACATAGAATGGCACATCCCGGCGAAGCTCACGACGACTGCGATTCAAATCATCTACTCAGGCGGTTCATACATGAACAATGACCCTGACGGATTCGAGGTCGTGCCGGCGCGCCGCTACCTCAACAGCAAGGGAATGACAGTCGTGACACTGAAATACCGCACCCCGCGTCCGGAAGGGCTGTCGAAGCACACGACGGCATGGGAAGACCTCCAGCGCACGATAAGGATTGTACGCAGCGAGGCGGCTTCGAGGGGTCTCGACCCGGACAGAATCGGGATCATGGGCAGTTCGGCCGGTGGGCATCTGACGCTGATGGGCGTGACATCGTCCCTCCACAACTCCTACCTCCCCAAGGACGACATCGACAGGCTCTCATGCAGCGTGCAGTGGGGAATCGGAATATATCCGGCTTACGCCCTCACCGACGGGATTGACCGCAACAACACCGAAGGCGGGAATGAAGACGACGCGGTCCTCGTTCCGGAGTTCAGCTTCGACCTCAAGACGGCTCCGATGCTGTTCGTCCATGGCGACGCCGACGGATGGGCAGCCATGAACTCAGTGAAATGCTGGGAGAAGATGAGGTCAATGGGCATACAGTCCGAGCTCCACACACTCGCCCTGCGCAATCACTGCTTCCAGCGCACCTGCTCTCCGGGCACGGGCAGCTACACCCATCTCGACCGAATCTGGGAGTTTCTCTCAGCCAAGGGCTACAATAAATAAACGCACCGGACAGCACTGATTTCAGCGCTGCCCGGGCAAACCTTTGAATGAGGGCCGGTCTGTTGCCGAGGAATGACTATTTCAGCAGTTCCGTGATGTCGCGGCAGGTGCCGGGATTGATGTTTGCGGTCTGGGCGGCAATCATGCGGGTGCGGCGCTCCGGGTCATCGCAGAGAAGGAGAGCCTGACGAACCTGCTCATGAATGTCGGTTGTGGCGTATGAGAGGCCGTGATAGTGGAAGAACAGGGCGTTCATCGTCTCACAGCCCGGAATGGGCGCGGTGTGGATGATCGGGATGTGCTTTGCGGCGGCCTCGGTGCTGGAAAGTCCTCCCGGCTTTGTAAAGAGTACGTCGCAGGCGTCCATGAGGCTCGGTATCTTGTCCGTGAAGCCGAGCGCCACGACATTCTCGTTGTGACGAAAGTTCTTCTGAAGCCTCTCACGCAGTTCGGTGTTGTTGCCGCAGACAAGAATTACCTCAACGGAGTCGCCGCACTTGCGGAGGATTTCCTTGACCGTGTCCTGAATGTGTCCGAAGCCCATGCTGCCGGACATGAGGAGGAACCATTTCTTGTCCGCGTCCATGTAACCGTAGTCAAGTATGCACTGTCCCCGCGCCTCACGCCTGTCCTTGGCCGGCTGATGGAAAACAGCCCTCACAGGTATGCCGTACGGATGCAGTTTCTCACGCGGGAGCCCCTTCTTGACGCACTCCTCGATGAGATGCTCGTGAGGCACGATGTAGTGGTCCAGTTCGGTGTCCTTCATGAACGGGATGCAGGTGTAGTCGGTCATGATGAAAACCGACTTTGCGGTGAGCTTGCCCTTTCTCTTGAGAGCGGTTATGGCCTCAGCCGGAAATATGTGGACACAGACCACGACGTCGAAGCCGTTCTGCTCAATGTAGTCGTGAAGACGGTCACAGTAGAGCTTGTTGGCATAGTAGACCGGTGACTTGGACGTTTCGAGCGCGTCGCTGACGACTGTCCCTGCCCGGTAGGCCATCGCAAAAAGCTTGGTGCGGGTCGAGAAGAGATAAATCTCAGAAGAGCGTTCCTTCGCTTCGGGACTCACGAGCCCCATCGTGTCCTGAACTTCAGCCTCAATTCCCTGTGACTGAAGGTATTCGAGATAGGCTTTCGCCGCGGAGTTGTGTCCTTCACCGGTTGAGCAGGACAGTATAAGCACTTTCATTTCAATGTTGTCTAAAGTTTATACAAGACTAATAACTGAACAAAAAATTTTATTCGGAATTACAGTTGCAAATCTGAGGGCAAAATTAGAACAAAAAATTTATATAACGCAAACAGCACCGAAACTATCCCCTCCGGCTGTAAATGTCAAACGTGAATGCGATGCCTGTTTCAGGGTCGGTGCGTAGATGCGAGACGCTGTCTTGACGCCAAAGAGACGGGTCTATGTCCGGGAAATGACAGTCGGCGTCGGGAGCAGAGGCGTGGATGCGGGTGATATAGAGCCGGTCGGCAATATCTATGGCCTCCGCATAAAGCCGCGCTCCGCCGATGATGAAACAGCGTCGCGCAGTGTCCTCCACCTCCAAAAAATTCAGCGCAGACAGCAAATCGCCGAAGACCGCAATGCGTCCGTCATCAGAGTGTAACGTACGGGATATGACGATATTGCGGCGTCCTGGAAGCGGACGCCCGATGGATTCGAATGTACGTCGCCCCATAATGACAGGGCATCCCATCGTCGTCGTCTTAAAATATTTCAAATCCTCCGGCAAATGCCACAGAAGACCATTATTCTTCCCGATGGCCCCGTCCGCCGCCACCGCAGCGATTATACATTTTTCCATATTTCCCTTTTATTGTTATTACCTGTTCGTACTTCCCTCAAGAATTTATCTCACCAGCATACACCCCGTAAAAACTTATATAAGCTGCGAAAGGCTTCACAAAAGCAGTGATACGGATAGCCCGACGCGATTTTTTCATGAGCGGAGGGCATCCGCATCACTGCGTGAAGCCGCATGACCTGAAATGGCCGCCGCTCCGGCAACTGAAAGAAGCACAAGCAGAATCAGCAGGGCAGAGCTTGCTGTAGAAATGTGCTCTCCGACGACGTACGACTGCGGCTCAAAGCGCATCACGATCTCGTGCTCGCCGGCAGGAAGAAGCATTCCCCGGAGCATCCAGTCGCCCCTGAAAATCTCCGTTTCCTTCGCAGACGACGTCGCGACGAAGCGGTTCCCTATCGTTTCGCCGACTTCCCCTACCGGACCGACCCATGCCTTCCATCCATCAGGATAGTATATTTCGCTGAACATGACAGCACGCGGAGACGAAAGCCGGCACTCATAGTGAAGTTCGTTCGGTTCATACGAGGTCATCCTGACGAAATCCTCCGGATTCTCGGGAACTTCTCCAATCTTTGACGCAACTTCCTTGAAATCAGGCCCCAAAACAACAGTATTATCAAGATCCGTATCTGCAAGAAAATCAATCTCATCGTTCACCGACGATGCGGTGCGGGCATCGTTCACAAACCAGCAGTTCCCGAACGCAAAGTCGTTCACGACCGGAGCCATATCGTCTCCCACTATGATATACTTTCCATTTAACATAGATGTTACCCGTAAATACGGCAAATTCTCCTCCAATTCACCGACCGTCGCACAGTTTCCGGCCGCCTTATAAAAAGTGCCGATCTCTCCGGAAATGTATCGCTCGATGAGATCCTGATAACGCTGAAGCTTCACCGGACTGTAGCCGCCGATGCACTTGTGACGATAGCTCTGATGAGCGTCGTTGAATGTGTTCACACTGAGATCCAGAACTCTGTATGACAGGCTGTTATCCGCGAGCATGCTCTTGTCCACAGGCCTCTCCCTGAACTGAGCCTCCCAATTCTTCGGCGAGATAAAATGGTCGTTGTTCAGGTAGCGCTTGCCCACGCTGAAAAGGTCGAAAAGCACGAGCAGACCGATGACTGTTCCTGCGACATAACCCCTCCCGGTGCGCACAAACGGCTCTTTCTTCCAATATATCCACAACAGCATCACGGAGGCCAACAATATGATATACAGGCTCATAAGCGCGTCGTGACGGAGCATCGCACGTCGGTCCTCACGGAGCGCGTCCACAAGAATATCCTGCATCCCCGCGTCAGATGCGGACGTGAAATCCCCCGCAAGTCCCGGGAACAAAGCCATCAGAAGGCAGAAACCTCCGGTAAGCCCGCCTGCCCAGAGCACGGCACGGATAATCTTCTTGTGGTTGTACTCTTCCTTGATAATCTTGTCGAGAGTGAGAAATCCGAGCAGCGGCACCGTCACCTGGAGCACCGTCAGCGCCATGGACACCGTCCTGAACTTGCTGTACATCGGCGCGTAGTTGAACCACAGCCGCGTGAACCACATGAAATGACTGCCCCAAGCGAGAAAAACGGCGATGACTGTAGCGACGATAATCCACCATTTGTCCTTGCCCCTGAACAGGAACAGTCCGAGGACAAAGAGGAATATGGTGACGGCACCCAGGTACATAGGTCCCGCCGTAAATGGCTGCGGGCCCCAGTACATAGGCAGCTGCTTCACCGTCTGCTTCACGTTCGGCTGCCCTGCACGCCTGAGGAGTTCCTCCGTGGCACCGTGCTTCAGGTGCGGATCGCAGGCCGATGCCCCTCCGTTAAAATTAGGTATCAACAAGTTAGGCATCTCGTTTATGCCGTATGACCAGGCCGTAGCATATTCGAGGTCAAGCCCCTTGGCCGCTGCCTTCGCCTCCTTCACGGCCTTGGCGTCTCCGGCGTGCTCTGCCTTGTCTGCCGCGAGCTCCGAGCCTCCGCGCATGGTGTACTTCGAATATTTATAGGTAGGAATCAGCTTGTTGGCATTCGTTGCAATCCCCACGCACCCCACGACAAGCAGCAGAGCCGACGCCGCAAAGAACCTCTGAATCCTGTGCCCGCGCTCCTCCTTTTTCACACACGCCCAGATGAACAAAGTCAGCGCATAGACAAAAATCACAATCGCCAGATAATAAGTAATCTGGGGGTGATTCGCCTTAATCTGGAAACTCAGCGCGAGGGCAAAGAGCACGGACGCGAGCACAGTCTTCGGCAGCCACGACTTCCATCCTGTCTCCTTCCCCGCATCGTCAGTCGCGCTGTCAGCCTTGTACAGCCCGTATCCGCCCTTCAGCCCCGCCATCGCGCAGCGATAAGTGCAGACCACCCCGGCGAGTACCCACGGAAAGAACGCAATCGCCTGCATCTTCGTGTTGTGTCCAACCTGAATAATCTGCATATTATACGAACAGAACGCAATTGCAATCGCGCCTCCGACCGCCGGCACGAGACCGCAGCCGAACGAAAGCATAAGCAGGAATCCGCCGAGCAGAGCGATGAAGAAATATGTCGCCGGCCGCCGACCCGTCAGCAGCAGATTGTACATCCACTTCGTCCAGTCCCCGTCAAAATCGTCAATCGTCGCGGTCGTGGGCATTCCCCCGAACATCGAACTCGTCCAGTGCGTCTTGTCCTCCGGATGCTGCGCATTATATGTCACAGCCTCGTTCGCCATCCCCTTCCATGAGGATATATCTCCCTGATTCACAATCTTTCCGCCCAACACCTGAGGCACAAAAGCATACGACAGGACCACGAAAAACACGACAATTCCAAGATAAATCAATATCTTCTTCACAACGTCGCCGCCTAATTTCATCTTGTTCATTTTTTATATCAATGATTCAAAAACTTCAACCATCTGCCGGGTGAGACGACGACGGGAATAGCGGTCTACGTCTTCGTCGTTGTCGTCGAGCTTTCCTGCGCGGAAGAGCGTCCAGCAGCGGAGAATTTCAGCCTTCATTCCAGCAGCGTCGTCCCAATCGAACGTCATTCCGGCGTGAGCGTCGGCAAGCACCTGAGCCATCGCGCCATCCGTCTGTCCGATTCCGAGCACGGGACGGCGTGAGGCCAGGTATTCAAACAACTTGCCCGGGAGCGTCGCCCGGTATTCCGGCTCATGGCGCAGGGGCAGAATCAGAACGGACGCCCCGCACTGCTCGCGCACAGCCTCGTCATGACTGACATAGCCCAGGTTCACGAGATTCTTTCCCAGACCAGCAGCTACAATAGCCTCAACTATCTGAGTATCAGTCTTCCCTGAAAGCCGTATGCGCAGTTTTGACGAGAACTCTCCGTCAGCGGCAGCAATCTCTTCCAAAACTTTCCAAAGCACCAGGGGATTCCCGTCAGCGGCAAAAAGTCCCGTATGCACGATGTTGAACAATTCTTCGTTCTCGCTTCCAGTTTCCTCTTCCGAAACCCTCATCTCCTTGTCGGCCTCATCGAAGTCATCCTCATCGAAGCCGTTGGTAATCAGTTCAACAGGCGTATTTGTCATCTCCCGGAACTCGTCCTGAACAAGAGGAGACACGGCAACGACAACATCCGCGCCGTCAAGCACCCCCTTCTCTAATTTCTCGTGCCTCCGTTCCGCCCATGGCGACAGCTCCAAATGCTTGAAATAAAACATCCTCGTCCACGGGTCGCGGAAATCCGCCACCCAAGGAATGCCGGTTGCGGCAGCAACTTTCTGCGCGATGAGGTGCATCGAATGCGGAGGACCCGTGCTGACAATCACGTCTACAGGATGTTCCCGAAGGTATTTCCTGAGAAATCTCACAGACGGCCGAATCCAGAAACAACGAGGATCAGGAATGAAGAAATTGCCACGAATCCACAGCGAAATCCTCTGCCCGAGGCTTTTTTTCTGCGCATTTATCGGGTTCACTTCCGACGCCACGGCCATTCCTGCCCTTCCCTGCTGTCCGGACTTTCCCTCCGCATTGCCGGAGGATGCTCCGGAATTTCCCTTTCCGGTCAGATAGCGGTAAATCCCGTATGGCTCGAAAATCGGACGCTTCAGTACTACAGCCTCTTCCGGGACGTCACCCTCCAGCGTTCTGTCAACAACGGTAAGTTCCGGATTTTCAGGAGTATATATCACCGGCTGCCAACCGTTCTGCGGCAGATACTTCGCGAACTTCACCCATCTCTGCACGCCCGAGCCTCCTGAAGGCGGCCAATAATATGTGATAATCAAGACCTTTTTCATATCCGCAAAATTATAACATTTTTCCCATTTTGTCCGTCATTCAGCAACACCAAATTTCAGGTTTTATTATATTTGCAGATTAAGAGTTTTGATTATGAAGGCTACAGCACATTTGGTCAGCCTAGCCGTGCTTCTCCTCGCGCAGCTCACAGCAGCGGCACAAGGGACACGGCTCACGGGAAAAGTGACGGATCCCGACGGGGAACCGGTAGTCGGCGCAGGGGTCGTATCTATGGAGAAAAAGTCCTCCGGAACTGTCACCGACATGGACGGGAATTTCAGCTTCACGCTGCCGGAAGGCACTAAGTCGGTGCTCTTCTCGTCGGTGGGGATGAAAGATGTCGTCTACAGCATAAGCGACGGCAACACGACTGGCGTGAAGATAGTCATGGAGTGGGAGAGCATGCAGCTCGATCAGGTGGTCGTCACCGGCTATGCCCAGACGTCGGTCAAGAGAATAACCGGTTCCGTGGCGGTCATAAGTTCGGACAAATTCGAGGCTAAGGCCATATCTTCAGTCGACGCGCTCATGCAGGGAGAAGTGGCCGGAGTGGCGGTGTCCGCGACTTCAGGACAGCCGGGGACACAGTCGCGCATCAGAATCAGGGGCGCGAACAGCATGACCGGAAGCGGGCAGCCCCTGTGGGTCGTGGACGGCGTGCCGATGCAGAGCGAATCGCCTTCACTCAGTGCAGAACAGCTTGCGACAGGCGGATTCGACGACATCTTCGTCAACGGCATCGGAAACATAAACCCGAACGACATCGAGAGCATAACCATCCTCAAGGACGCGGCGGCAGCGGCCATCTACGGGTCGAGAGCCGCCAACGGAGTCATTGTCGTGACGACGAAAAAGGGCGAGGCAGGGAAAATGCGCGTCAGCTACAACAACACCTTCACCGTCTCGTTCAGGCCGCAGCGCACGCTTGACCTGATGAACTCAGCAGAAAAACTCGCATGGGAAGACGAACTTTGGAACGAGTTTTCCGCCGCAAAATATCAGAAGTCGCTGACAGACAATACGGTGATCTACCCGGTCGTCGGCATAGTCGGCCAGATACGCGCCGGACTCGGGGACTTCGTCTCTCTCAAGGGAGACCGGGAAGCGCAGGACGCGTACATAGAATCCCTGAAAGGCATCGACACCAACTGGTACGGACTGCTGTTCCGCAACTCGTTCTCGCAGGGGCATCACCTCTCGCTCAGCGGAGGCTCCGACAAAGTCACCTACTACGTCGCCCTCGGACTGAACGACGAGAACGGAATGCTGATAAACAACGACTACAGGCGCTACAACATAAACTCCAAGACCTCGCTCACCCCGACGGATTGGGTGCGGATAGACCTCGGTCTTGAGGCGGCAAGACAGGAGTCGAAAATGCCGTATTCCAGCGTCGACCCGTTTCTTTACGCATATTTCTCGAACCCATACGAAGAAGCTTACAACAACGACGGTTCATACGCCGCGGACAACACATGGTTCACGCTCGGCTACTACAACGGGCGCGGGGCGGAACAGGTGATGCCCAAGAACGGGTTCAGCATACTCCGAGAACTCAACTCCAACTATAGTTCCACCCGGAACACAAACGGGACGGCGCGGGCGCAGGTTGACTTCAGGATAATGGAACCCCTTCATTTCGTCGGCCTCGTCTCATATTCCTTTGCCAACAACTCCACGGACAAGGTCGTCGACAAATACACATACTCCGCATTCCGCGACCGCCTCGGCAGCGATGACCGCTCGCAGACCAATCTCTACGGCAGCATATCCCAGAACAGAATGAACCAGGGAAGCTATGTGGCGAGGGGACATTTCGCGTTCAACAAGACATTCGCGGAGCTCCACACGCTCAACGTCCTCGCCGGCGCGGAACTCAGGGGTTCGGACGCCAACACCATATTCACAAAAAGGTACAACTACGACCCGAAGACCGGCACCACCTCGCTCCCCGCAATCAGCGGCCCGCAGGACGAATGGACGAGGGAAGTCGAGAAACTCAACGGAGAGTATTTCAGCAAGACACGCTACGCGTCCTTCTACGCCTCGGCCGACTACTACCTCGGCAAGACGATAGTCCTCAACGCGTCTTTCCGCACCGACGGCAGCTCAAACTTCGGCAGCAACAGGCAGTTTAACCCGACGTGGAGCGCAGGAGCGGCATGGCACATAGGCGAGGAGAAATGGCTTCAGAAGGCGATGCCCGCCGTCTCCCACGCCACCCTTCGCGCCGCCTACGGATTCACCGGGGACGTCAACACGAGCACTTCGCATCTCCTTGTGATACAATATCTCCAGCAGCAGTACCGCTACTTCGGCGACGAGACCTTCAACCTCGGAACAATCCCTTCAGCCCCGAACCCCGACCTCGGATGGGAGAAGACACGCGATGCCAAGGCCGGGCTCGATTTCGGACTCTGGAAAGACAGACTCACGGTGAATGCCGAATACTACTACCGTCTCAGCACCGACGTCGTGACATCCTCCCCCGTCCAGAGCACCAACGGATTCACCAGTGTCTACTTCAACGCCGCAGACATAATGAACAGCGGAGTCGAGCTCACGGTGAACGGGAAGATTCTCCAGAAGCGGGACTGGACGGTCGGCGCCGGAGTGAACTTTGCCTACAACTACAACAAGGTTCTGAAGTATAACCCCGTGTCCAAGAGCGGGATAACCTCCAAGGACCGCTACGTGGAGGGCTACCCGACCGGTGCAATCTTCAGCGGCAAATACGGCGGAATCGACTCCACCACCGGTCTCTACCAGTTCGAGCTGCGCCCGGACGCCGAGATTTCCACCGCCGCCGACCTCAACAAGCCGGACAACTACCGCTACTACCTCGGAACGACCATAGCCCCCTACACCGGAGGATTCAACTTCAGCGTCTCCTGGCGCACGCTCAAGCTCAGCGTCAGCGGAATGTTCTCCCTCGGCTCGAAGACCTACGAAAAACTGCGCTACCCGGCCTCCTACAGCAGCGCCCAGCACAGCGGAATCAGCACCGAGCCAGTCCAGTCCCAGTTCAGCGACCTCTACGGCAATCACCTCAACGTCAGCAGAGACCGCACGGACCGATGGACCCAGACGAACACGACCGGTGTGAAATATCCACGGATCTACGACTATTTCGACGCGAAGTACAATTTCGCCTCCTACAACCCCATGGATATGAGCATCGTCGACGCCGTGTACCTGAAGGACAATTCGTACCTTCGCGTCAAGTCGATAGTTCTCACCTACTCTCTTCCGCAGAAGGCTGTCAAAAAGCTGAGGATGAGGAATTTAAGTTTCAACGTGTCGCTGAACAACTTCTTCACGTTCACGAAATATGACGGGCTTGATCCCGAGATACCCGGGGCGACATATCCCACGACCCGGAGCGTTACGGGCGGGTTGAGCGTGGAGTTTTAAAGATATATATGATTATGAATACGAGACTTACGAAATATGCGATTGCGGCCTACGTCCTGCTGACGGGGCTTTCCGGATGCCGCAACTATCTGGACGTCCAGCCCCAGGGAGAAATCATCCCGACGACGGACGACGAGTTCGCCTCCATCATCCACAACCGTCTCCGCGACATTGAGGGCGGAGGCGACGAATATGTCATCGGAAACATGGACGCGCTCAAGCACCTCGAAGGCTGTGCCGATGATCTCGACGCGAACATAAAGAGCGGCTCTTCGCTGACATTCTTCGCCGGAGAGGAGATTACTGCCCGACAAAGGATCTACGAGGACAGCTGGGAAATCGTGAGGGACTGCAACATCGTCATCGAAAATCTCGCGGGAAGAGACAGCGACGTCGCCCGTGGAGCACTGTCGGCAGCATACTCAATGAAAGGAATAATCTACTACAACCTCCTGCGCGAGTTCTGCCAGAGCTGGTCGGACAATGACGCGGACGAGTTGCCCGGCATCCCTGTCGTGGACCGGTTCAGCATCAGCGACAAGCCGACTCGCGGGACACTCAGGCAGACATACGACTACGCACGCGCCCAGTTCGAGGCCGCACTTGCCCTGAACCCGAAAGATCCGAAGTATGTGTTCACGGTATGGATCATCAAGGCCTACGAAGCCAAGCTCGACTTCTGGTGTTGCAAGTGGGACAGGGTCATTTCAGAATGTGAGGACATCATCGCCCACAGCGGGGTGTCGCTCACACCGATTTCCGAATATGCGGACATGATTAACTCGAAATACGAGGCAAAGGGAGAGGTGCTGGTGCGTTCGCATATCAACAATTCGAGCGAGCTGGACTGGTATTTCAGCTACACGAAGACCTACCTCGCATCACGCCCCGCCTGCGCCGCACTCATACGTCTTTTCGGCAATGAGCCTCAGAAAGACGTGCGCTATGGGGCTTCGTTCGATAGGAAGCGAATGAATGTGAAGACGCCGGAATGCAAGGTGCGGCTCTCGGAAGTGGTGCTGATGCTCGCGGAGGCGTACTGTCACAAGGGGGACTCCGAAAAGGCGCTCAAGTGGCTGAACGAACTGCGCAGAAACAGGATTGAAGGCGTCTCCGACCTCACTGCGGGGACGCTTCCGGCGGTACGTTCAGGCGAGAGGATTGCCGTGGACTGCTACGGGAAGCCTTTGACGCCGCTGCTCCAGGCCATTTTTGACGAGAGGAGGAAGGAGATGTATATGGAAGGCGACCGCTGGTACGAGCTCAAGCGCAACGGCCGTCCGGAATGGTGGGTCATCAGCAACGGACTGAAATACACGACAAAAGCCTACCTCTACACCTCGCCGATTTCAAAGGCGGATGTGGATCTGAATCCGGATTTGGTGCAGAATCCGGGATATGTCTATTAACGCTTACTGATGAAGACTACGGTTTCATTGATCCCCGCCTATTGAATTGAACGGATTACAATTTTTAAGAAAATGAGAACAAAGAAAAATATTTTTGCTATATTAGCGGTCGCTTTGGTCAGCGCAAGTGTTTGTGGGTGCACATATAACGAACTTCCCCCGAAGACTTCGGACGCATCCAAGAGTTATATAAAACCGAAAGGAGAGATTCCAACGGCAGAGGAGAGAGAGGTTGTGAAGGCGATTAAGGCCGAGTATGAAGCGGCCACGAGCGGAAAAGACGGAGAGTAAAACTTACGGTTCATAACCGAATTGGTCTTTTCGCTTGCATTTTGAAAGAAAGATTTTTAGAAGTATAAGAAGAATAAGTTGCCTCTGATTGGGGATTTATTTTTGAGTATAGATTTCTTTTGGAAGAGGGAGTGTACTGGAGGTACATGACCGATGAGAAAAGGAATATAGACCAAAAAGAAACCACAAGATGATGCAAGTTATTTTTTGATGATTTCTTAGTGGTATTATAGTGTTTAATTAGTTAGTGTCATGTTTAAGAAGTTTATGACATTTGTGGCAGTGGCCGCAGCGGCCCTGTCACTTGCTTCCTGCGAGAAGGATCCGAATGCCCTCGGGGGGGGCGGAGTAACCCCTGTAATCGAATTTGAGAAAACGCTCTACACGGTTTATGACAAAGGAACCGTGGATGTCGTGATAAAGTCGAACGTGGCCGTGGCCGAACAACTGACAATCCCCGTGACTCTCAGCGGAAAGGCCGAAAAGGGAGTGGACTACGAGGTTGTCGCAAGGGATGATGAAGGCAAGGAGATTCCGGCGGAGGACGTCGTCACGATTGAAGCGGGAGAAGCGGCCGGAGCCATAACAATAAAGAACATCTCCCTCACCGAAGAAAAGAACGTCAGCATTTCATTCACGGTGCCGAAAGGATGTGAGGTTGGGACAAAGAAAGTTGCCGTAGTCTCTCCGGACACGCAGGAGGCGCTGGTATATTCATTCCAGATGGCACGCGGCTATGCTCTCGAAAGCTTCATCACCACGATTGAGGTCGTCGGGACGGTCAGCGGCAAGGACTTCACGGCTGCCGAGGACATCATCATACCGCTTTCTCTCACGGGAGAAGGCGCATCCGTGCTCCAGTTTGTGGAAGAAAAGGAGACAGAAGGCGGCGAAACGGAGGGCGGTGATGGCGAGACAGAGAACGGAGACGCAACGGTCACGTCAGTCGCGGCTCCGGCAGCAGGACCGTACGCGGTCATCAAGGCCGGTCAGACCAAAGCGACCGTAAAGTTCACCGTTCCGGAGGGATATTCCGGCGACAAGGAAGCCCTTCTCACGGTTGACACCAACGCTGATTCACGTTTCATCGAGGGCGGCGACAATGAGTTCGTCTCCATCGCCGTGCGCGGCCTCCAGACTCCGGACAAGCTTGTCGGAACCTGGAAGTTCAGCAAGGTGTTCGACAAGGCAAATATTATTGAATTGTGGGCAGACCCAGATCTCCTTGGAACCGACGAGAGCGAATTGCCAATCCATAATGAAGGTTTCACATTGACTTTCACCAAAGAAGATGATGGCTCAATAAAGTTGACTCCAGGAGGTACCGGAGACTTCACAAAGTTTTTTAGAACAGCCATTGTAACTCTTGGAGAACCTGTCAACCAGACAAAGCCAAGCATAATACTCGGCAAACACACCTCCTATGATTGCAACATGTTCATTCAAAAAGACCCTGACGGTACGACCTACCAGTTCGACACTTACTACAAGTTGTCTTCTGCAAACAGGGCATTCAGTGCTGACGAAGAAACGTTGGGAGAATCGACAGTAGTTTTCAATGTTACAGACGAGGGATTAGTTGTTGAATTCAGAGACTACGAAGACGAATACGTTGAGATTCTCGGGTTTGATCCAGATTTCAACAGTTTCCCGTCCCTCTTCGTAAAAGAATAATCAAAAATCAAAGCCAAAATTCATCCCGTAAACCAGCGGAAACTACCACTTTTGATAGGGTTTCCGCTGGTTTACGGGATAAATGCATTATATTTGTGAAAAACTCATGAACCATGATTATTGGAAGAGACTGCGAAAGAGCTATATTAGAGAGCACCCTCAAAGAAGAATATTCCCAGTTTGTTGCTGTATATGGAAGACGGCGTGTCGGTAAGACATTCCTGATTAGAGAGGCATTTGACTATAAATTTGACTTCCAATTCACAGGTGCGGCAAACATTAGTTCGCGGAAACAACTTATGCGTTTTCGACAAAGTTTGAAAGAGTACGGACAAAAAAATACTCCTGTCTTGAAGAATTGGAATGAGGCTTTTGGCGAATTGAAAAGGTATATCGATGGTTGTAGAGAGGGAAAGAAAGTCATATTCCTTGATGAACTGCCTTGGATGGATGCTCCTCGCTCCGGTTTTTTGAGTGAGCTCGAAGCTTTTTGGAATGGGTGGGCGTCTGCTCGAAAGGACATAGTCTTTATTGTTTGTGGGAGCAGTACTTCCTGGATGGTAAAGAAAATCATAAAGAATCGAGGTGGATTGCATAATCGTCTGACTCACAGAATTGCGCTGAAGCCATTTTGTCTTGGGCTGTGCGAAAAACTCTGCGAATCAAGAGGACTGCAACTCAGTCGGAAGCAGATTCTGGAGGCATATATGGTGTGGGGAGGTGTGCCATATTATTGGAGTTTGCTCCGTCGCGGTGTGAGTGTCGCTCAGGAGATTGACAGACTTGTTTTTTCAGAAGACGGAGAATTGCACGATGAGTTTGACATGTTGTATGCCGCTTTGTTTAAGAGACCGGAGGCTTATGTTAAGGTCGTGGCGGCGCTGGCGGAAAAAAGGAGAGGACTTAATCGGACGGAACTTATTGAAATATGCAAAGTTGAAGATAATGGCGCACTCTCTGAAGTCCTGTCAAATCTCGAATGGTGCGGATTTATAAGGAGTTACAACGTCATAGGCTTTGAGAGAAATCGTGTCTATCAGCTTATGGATCATTTCACTCTGTTCTATTACGATTTTTTAGCGCCGAGGAAGCTCGGCACAAATTATTGGAAATCAATCATTGGTACGCCAACATACAACACTTGGTGCGGTTTGTCTTTTGAACGTACTTGTTTATGGCACGTTGAGCAAATTAAAATGAAACTTGGAATTACCGGAGTTGAAACTAACGAATACACATGGAGATTCGCCGGCGACAAAGATCGTGGATTGAAGGGGATGCAGGTGGATTTGTTAATTGACAGAAACGACGGGATTATTGATTTGTGTGAAATTAAAGACTACAAGGAACCATTCCGCATTTCTGCAGAATATGCTGATAGGCTTGAGACGCGACAAAGATTGTTTGCGGCTGTCACACAAACTTCTAAAGCGGTTCACACAGTATTGATATCGGCAGAAGGGACGGGCTCGGGAGCGACTGATGTCGTGCAAGCTGAAGTGACATTGAATGATCTGTTTTGCATAGGGAGACAGGATTAAATATCCCGTAAACCAGCGGAAACTACCACTTTTGATAGGGTTTCCGCTGGTTTACGGGATAAATTTTAGTCCTACTCTATTATTCCGAGATGTTCGGGGTGTCCCAGACCTTTGTCCCGGTGCAGTGAATCATGGCCGTCTCGGTGCCGGCCTGGAGGCGGAAGTCGCCCTCTTCGAGAGTCCAGCGACCGTCGAAACCCACGAAGGCAAGACGATCGGCAGGGAGGGTGAACGTGACTGTCTTCGTCTCGCCCGGCTGAAGTTCAATCTTGGTGAACTCGCGAAGGCGGCGGCTTTCAGGAACTACCGAGGCCACGAGATCGCTGCTGAAAAGGAGAACGGACTCCTTGCCGGCTACCTTTCCGGTGTTCGTGACATCGACAGAGACGGTCAGAACATCTCCGTCGCTGAACTCTGTGCGATCAACCTTCATATTGCTGTAGGCGAAAGTCGTGTAGCTCAGGCCGTAGCCGAATGCCCACTGAACGGACACCACGGCGTTGTAGTCGTAGGCACCCTCCATCTTGTCGACCTCCTCGCTGACCTTGTAGTCGTAGTTGATGAGAGAGTTGATTTCCTTAGGATAGGTGAAAGGCAGTTTTCCGCTGAAGTTCACGTCTCCGGCAAGAAGATTCGCGAGCGCGTCTCCTCCTCTGTTTCCCGGAAGCATAACGTTCACGACTGCGGCGGCATTTGGAACAAGCTCGGAAATCAGGCGCGGCCGTCCCTCGTTCAGAATCAGCACCACAGGCTTGCCTGTAGCCTCAAAGGCCTTGACGAGCGTCTTCTGGTATGGAGACAGGTTTATGTCCGTGAGGTTGCCGGGAGTCTCGCAGTAGCTGTTCTCGCCGATGCAGGCTACAATCACGTCCGCATCGCGTGCCGCAGCCGCAGCCCGGAAGCCCACCGGGAAGTTCTCCTCGTAGTATTTTCCCTGTTCATTGTAGGTGACACCCTGCTCAAGCCTGACGTTCGACGCACCGAACTTCTCGCAGAGAGCCTCGTAAATTGTGTTGTACCCTCCGGCAAACTCATCAGCCTTATGCCCCTGCCAGGAGTAGCTCCAGCCGCCGTTCAGGCAGCGCATCTGATTGGCGTTCGGACCGGTCACAAGAATCTTCATCCCCTTGCGCAGCGGAAGAATGCCCTCGTTCTTCAGCAGCACGGCAGATTCCTCGGCCGCATGAAGCGAAGCCTCGGAGAACGCCTCGCAGCCGAAGTCCGGATAGTCGGCAAGATAAGTGTCAGGCTTGTCGAACAGACCAAGGCGATATTTCAGGCGAAGCACCCTGCGCACAGCATCGTCAATCCTGCTCATAGGAACCTCGCCTTCTTCCACGAGAGACTTCAGCGCATCACAGAAATCGCAGGAATACGGGACCATAGACATATCTATCCCGTCGTTTATCGCAAGTTTCACGGCTTCCTTCACATCAGCAGCGACCTTCTCGCGCTTGTAGAGATTGTTTATGTCGGCCCAGTCGGTGACGACCATGCCGTCCCAGCCGGTCTCGTCCTTGAGCCACTGCGTGAGCAGAACCGGGTTGCAGTGAACCGGAATGCCGTTGATTGAGGCAGAGTTCACCATAATCGTGAGCGCTCCCGCACGGAGAGCCTCAAGGTAAGGGGCGAAATATTTGCCGCGAAGGTCGAGGGGCGAGATATAGGCCGGAGTCCTGTCCTTGCCGGAGAACGGTGCGCCATAGCCGAGATAATGCTTCACGGAGACGGCTATATGTCTGTCGTCGATATGGTTAGGGTCGCTCCCCTGCTCTCCGAGAATCGTGGCCTTGCCCATCTCCGCGTTCACATACCAGTCCTCGCCGTAGTTTTCCCAGAACCTTGACCAGCGCGGGTCACGTCCGGAGTCGAGTGTCGGGTTGAACGACCACGGAACATCGGCTGCGCGGGACTCGTATGCGGTGATTTCACCCGCCCGGTGCGCGATTTCCCGGTTGAAGGTCGCTGCGACGGCTATCGGCTGCGGGAAGAAAGTTCCGTCGCTTATGTATGTCGTACCGTGAATATGGTCAAGTCCGTAAATCGTAGGTATGCCCATGACTTCCAGAGACTTGTCGTTCACGATTTTTACAAGACGGTTCCATTCCGCCGCCGGAAGCGCCTTTTCGGTCGGGGTGTTGAGGAACGAACCGACCTTGTACTTGTCTATAAACATGGACAGTTTCTCCTCATTGAGCGTGTAGGAGTTTCCGTCAGCGGATTTTTCCGCAACCGCGTTAATGGTAATCTGGGTCATCTGCCCGATTTTCTCGTCCAGACTCATCCGCGAGAGCGTCGCCTCGACCTTCTTCTCAATCTCGGCATCCCGCGGAATCACCGGCTTCACATCATTGCCGCAGCCCGCGGCAATCACAGCGACGGCCGTAGCCGTCATAAGATTCAGTTTATTCATTTCAAATTATTTACATTCAATAACTTACAATTTACCTAAACCAACAAGACGCATCAGCGTCGTGCGAAGAACAGCGAAGCGAGAGCCTTGTGCGATGGTGCGCACGGAGCACCACTTCCCCTTCGAGGGGACGGGAGGGGTCTATTAGATAGCAACGCGGCAATCCGCCTCAAAACACCTATCCACGCCGTGCGAGAAGGGGATGGCGTGCAAGGCGCACGGTGAAGATGAAACCGCAGCAACCTCCCGGTTGTGAGGATTTCAGCAATCCGTGCAACGCGGCAATCCGCCTCTTCTCACACGGCGACGGGAGCTTTGATTGAAGGATACGGGTCGTAGTCTTCCAACTTAAAGTCCTCGTACTTGAAATCAAAGATACTCTTCACATCCTGGTTCAGCACCATCTTCGGCAGGGCACGCGGCGTGCGGGAAAGCTGCTCGGCGACCTGGTCGAAGTGGTTCTTGTAGATGTGCGTATCACCCGTTGTATGGATGAATTCGCCCGGCTGAAGTCCGCAGGCCTGCGCAATCATCATAGTGAGCAGCGCGTATGAGGCGATGTTGAACGGAACTCCGAGAAAGACATCGGCGCTGCGCTGATAGAGCTGGCAGGAGAGTTTCCCGTCCGCCACATAGAACTGGAACAGCGTGTGGCACGGCGGCAGAGCCATCTTCTCCACTTCCGCGACATTCCACGCCGATACAATCATCCTGCGCGAGTCAGGATTGTTCTTAATCGTCTCTATCACCTGCGACAACTGGTCAATCGTCCGCCCGTCCGGAGTCGGCCAGCTGCGCCACTGATGCCCATAGACCGGCCCGAGGTCGCCGTTTTCGTCCGCCCATTCATCCCATATCGACACTCCGTGGTCCTTGAGGTACTTTATGTTCGTGTCCCCGGCGATGAACCATAGTAGCTCATATATTATCGATTTCAGGTGCACTTTCTTCGTCGTCAGCAACGGAAATCCGTCCGCGAGGTCGAAGCGCATCTGGTAGCCGAAGACACTCTGCGTCCCCACCCCCGTGCGGTCGTGCTTCATCACCCCGTTCTCGCGGATATGTCTCAGTAGTTCAAGATATTGCTTCATTATATTCTATTATTTCAGCTGTCATGCAACATCCCATCCAACTATTAGTGTATCAAAAACCAATAAAAGGATAGATGCAACGCAGCAGATCGCCTTTTATTTGGTTTTGAATGCAAAAATGATTGCCTGCCCATATGTCTCGCCCGGCCGGAGCACAGCCGACGGGTACTCCGGCTCGTTGGGAGCGTCCGGGAAGTTCTGGCATTCGAGAGCCACACCGTCGTAGTCGTTGTAGCTGCGCCCGCACTTGCCCTCGGGACAGCCGGCGAGCCAGTTCCCGGTATAGACCTGAATGCCCGGCTGAGTCGTATAGACCTTGAGCACACGACCGGAAGCCTCTGAATAAAGCTCCGCAGCCTCCTGAATCTGTCCCGGCTCACCGCCGTCGATGACCCAGCAGTTGTCGTATCCCTTTCCATATTGCAGAGCCGTGAAAGGAGTGTTTATGTCGCGTCCGAGCTTTTTCGCCACGACAAAGTCCATCGGAGTCTCCGCAACCGGAGCTGACTCTCCGAGGGGGATGAGAGATTCCGTCGTAGGCAGCCATTCGGAGGCGTTCAGACGCAGCTCGTGGTCAAGCACGCTGCCGGAGCCCTCCCCGTTCAGATTGAAATAGGTGTGGTTCGTGAGATTGATAATCGTCGGCTTGTCGCACTCTGCAGTGAAGGTCAGCCGCACCTCGTTCTCCTCGGTCCACTCATAGCGGGCGACGGCCTTCAGAGCGCCGGGGTAACCCATCTCCCCGTCTGCAGAGTAGTAGAGGAACTCCACTCCGTCTTCCTCCACGCGGCTTTCCCAGACCTTGTTCTGGAAGCCCTCCGGACCGCCGTGAAGATGGTTCGGGCCGTTGTTGATCGGGAGCTTGTACTCAACTCCGTCGAGAACGAAACGCCCGAGCGCGATGCGGTTGGCATAGCGTCCCGGCACCTTTCCCGCACACGGGCCGTCGCCGAAATAGTTGAGCGGGTTCGCGTAGCCGAGAGCCACGTCCGCGAGCTTCCCGTCACGGTCTGGCACGACTATCGACACGATTCCCGCCCCGACGCTCGATACCTGAATGTACGCGCCCGAAGCGTTCTTGAGAGTGTAGCGGAAGATTTCCTTCCCATCCGGAGCCTTGCCCCAAAGTTCTTTGGTTATTGTTGCCATATATCAATGTGTTTAAATATTATCTATTTTCGTGTTCAGTTGTTTTATCCCCGCATCAGTTAGACGATACCTCTGCTGTGGACTATTGGGGCTGGACTCATCAACCCGCTCTACAAGCCCTGCAGAAAGTGCCGGCATAAGGTAAGACTTGCGGAAATTGTCCCGCCCTTTCAGGTTCATTTTCCCCATCATTGCCTTAGCTGACAACTGACCGTTCCGCAATAGTTCAAGCAGCCGCATTACTTGTCCTGCTACTTGTCCTGTTACTTGTCCTGTTACTTGTCCTGTTACAGTCTGACCGCGGTCATCCTGATATGTGATAGAAAACACAAACTGTTGCGCGCTATTTATCTCTATCTGGCAATTCGGATAATACAGCGGAGCGAATTTCTTTATATTACGCTTTCCTGAGCCTAAATCCTCAACCCAAGATAACTGAGAAAGGATCTTCACCAACAAAGGATTTTTGGTATAGATGCCAATATCGTCAATGGACATCACACCTTCTCCTATTTCCGGCACAACACGTGTCGAATTACGAGTTATCACCCTGTCATAGAAAATCTCAAGGAAGCCGGGGGCACGGCGACCATAATCCGTATGCGCACACAAATTTCCGACAATCTCACGAAACAGCTGAACCCTCAAGTCCTGACGCTCCGTACCACCGGTCCCCGGGAGATAAAATTTATCCGGCAAATATCGCTCAACAAAGTCCATCATATCACGATATGATTGTATCACATTCTTTCGCAATGTCTTACGATCATCGTAGCGAGTAATGTCTTCCGGACGGTTTTCAAGATAACGGGAATATGTCATCTTATGAAACAAAAGTTCAAACCTGTAACCTGACAAATGTTCGGCAAGAGCATTTTCCGCACCGAACGCAATCAACGCCGCATATTTATACCCCTCAACATCCCCGTTTGCAGACTTCTTCACCAAATTGCAACTCTCCAATATCTCCTCATTGCTCATTTCAAGCCAAGGGTGTGAAAAAGATGTGGCTCTGACCTGATTACGGCAAAAATTGAAGGTTCCATCATCAAAATCCGCCATGGAAAGTCCAGGAACAACCCGTTCTTCAAAAATATGATGGCTCTTCCGCTCAAACAAAGACAAGACAAGTTCTGAGTTGTCACTTATATTCTGGTCTGCGTCACCATTACGGTCAAAATACTTGTTTTTGTACCTCAGCGGAATAGGACCTGTCAAAACATCGATAGCGACAATCACACAGCCGTCAATAGGTATCAACTTCGGTTCTATTCGGAGAGTGGGCTGAAAAATCTCCTTGTTGCCAAGCGTGTTAATGATATTCTTAATCATTCCATCCGCAGCCTGCGGATTAACGCCCAAAACCGTACCGTCATCATCCACGCCAAGCAACAGAGTGCCGCCCAGACGATTACTGAAAGCACATATTGTCTCGTAAACGGACGAACTGACATCAGACCGGCATTTCTTGAACTCAATCTGACACCCTTCGCCTTTCTTCAGCAACTCTCTAACCGCAGCAGTAGTCATAGCCATAATCTTTAATGTCCGAATATCGCCGGGAGGATTTTCTCGGTCGGGGCGTCCTTCATGAGGACGGTCTTGTCGCGGCTGAGGAGATAGAGCGAGGGGATTGCGCGGACGTCGTAGAGGCGGTCGGTGCGTATCGCGTAGTCGGGGTCGTAGCCGTTGTACCATGAGGTCGGGTATATCGGCATGTAGTTGTACCATTCAGCGAGGTCCTCGTCGATGTAGATGTTCAGCACGGCAAGCTCTCCGGAAGCTATCATCGGTTCCATTTCCGGATAGGCCTTGAGCGACTCGATTATCGACTTGCAGGCGTTGCAGCCCGGGTTCGAGAAGAAGAGGAGAGTCTTGGCGGCCTTGATTCCGTAGAGGGTGTATGAATGCCCGCGGCTGTCGGAGAAGCGGAAGTCCGCAGCCTTCGTGCCCACCCTGTTGAGCGAGCAGTTGCGTGCCGTCACGGCGTCGGTCCCGCGCATTTCCGGGGAAACGAGCTCGGAGCGGGAGCGTGCCTCGACGAACGGGCGGTAGTAGTCCTCGTTGCGAAGGGGAGAATTGGGGTCGTAGAGATATTTGTCCGCGATTTCGTTCATCCGCTCGAAAATGTTTGAAGCCGTGTCCGCGGCCTCGCAGGCGGCAATCCGGTCGAAAAGATGCTCAGAGGCCTTCTCGGCGGTCTCCAACGGCACCATGTCCAGCAGTCCGCACCATGAGGCGAACGCCTGCTCCAGCTGGTCGGACGGCACTCCGGCGACGTGGGTCGAGTCGCAGAGGTATTTCACGTGAGCGACTCCTCCTTTCCCGACGGATTTCCCGCCAGGCATCCTTCCGTCAGCCCCCGACGCTTCCCCAGCGACCCGCGAATCCTCAGTCTTCGTGAATGGGTCGAAATAATGCAGCGCGGCATACTCCGCCCTCTCCTCCGGACTTTCCATCATCGCCGGCACGCTCACCTGAGGGAAGGCACGCACCTCCCCCGAAGCCTCGCCGGCCTTTTTCCCGCCGCGTCCGCCGCAGGCCGCAGCAATTACGACCGCGACCGCCAGAGCGTTGACCTTCAGCATATTCCCGACAAAATGATTCATTTCAACATTCCATTTCCTTCCGGCACGACGCGCAGCGAACCTCAGCGCACTTCCCCGGAAGCATATTCCCCACAAATTTAGCAAACCTAATCGGCAAATCAATACAGCGAAGCCAAACATCGTCAGAATTAGTCGCCCCTCCACCAGCTAAATGGGTTCGTTTTTAGAAAAATGAAAAACACGACAAAAATCGTTTTTACAAAAACGACATTCGGTGCATCAAACAACAACGGCAAGACTCGATTCCTCGCTCTTCTCTTTGCAGGAAGAGTGCCCGACGGATTTCAAAACCTTTGATTTCTCTTTTTCCGAAAGGGGGCTGTTCTTCGCACAATAGATAATAAAATTCCTGTTCCCTACCAGAGAAAGAAGTCTTCCGACAGACAACGCCGGAATTTCACCCTTTTCATACAACCCATACTGATTTTCTCCAAGTCCAAGCAGCCTTGACATCATGACCGCTGACAGCCCGTAAGATTTTCTCCAAGCCGTCAGCCGTTCAGGGGCAGGTATTCCATATTTTTCACGATACTGAGAATAAACTTGCCCCACACTTGCCTCATCCGTTTCATCATCAGTAAATTCAATACCCGTCCCGTCACACACATAGTAGTAACGAGTATATCTGTATTGTTCCTTTCTATATTCAGCCGTAGCCATTTCACTTTTCAAGTGAGCATATCCATCACAAAACGGGCTTTCAATCAATTCTTTCATTGTAATTCTTCTATTTGAAATAATACTTCAATGGAAATTCGGCAACATGAAATGATATACATATACAGCTTCGCCTATATCCGTTTCTCGAAACAATCGTATTGATACATATCTTTATATAACATTCTTTCCCATAGACAGACTTTCCAAACACCCAGACATCTCCATTCATCCCTGGTATCAGATTCCGCGACGGGCCGCTCACATACTCATCAACTGTCAATGATAACAGTTCCTCATTCCTCCGCCAACGACTCAGATCCAATTCAAATAACGCCTTGTCATTCTTCTCTCTGTCAATGAAATAGATGCCATAGATCTTCGCCAACGCCTTAAATTCATTCAAAAATCTCTGAACGCAGTCACGCTCCATGTTCGTTCCTCCGCAAAGTTATAAATTATTTTTGCAAAATTCCACGAATTAGTGGAATCTTATTTTATTAAGCCGCCCACATAAAAAAACGCGACAGAGATACGACCATACCTCTATCGCGTTGTAAATCCTCATGGACCTACGGCCATCAAACTTATTCTGCAAAGTTGGAGTTTTTTATCCTCAATGGCAAGAAGCGGGCTGCAATAATTGCAGAAATTTCACAAAGAGGCGGAGCCGCAATATCTTTGCATCAACAAAAACTCACAGCCCTCTTCGTTCAACGGATAGGACGGCGGCCTACGAAGCCGCGGATGGAAGTTCGATTCTTTCAGAGGGCACAAAATTAACGGAGCTTTGGCAGAGATGGTCTATGCGCCGGACTGAAAATCCGGAGAATGAGGTTCAAGTCCTCAAGGTTCCGCACTGTATGGTGATTGTAGCCCTTCATTCACCCCGAATATCGCTCAGGTGGCGAAGCGGTTAACGCGCCGGTCTGCAAAACCGGTATGCGCCGGTTCGAATCCGGCTCTGAGCTCAAGAATAATTTGTATATTTGCGGACTTATCAAGAAAAAACGAGATATGGCAATGGTACTCACACACCTCCGACACTCACGCTGTCATAGCGTGCGTCTTGCCGTATCCTCTGATGCCAATCTTTTTCATCGATTTAACGCATAAGGCGGCAGGGCCTGTTTCTCAGGCACAAACCGGTGACGCAGTCTTCACCGGAGCAATTACACAATCACAAAACCGCAGTGCATTATATGCAAGTCAGTCTTTCCCAAGGAGGAAGGCAAAGATGGAAACCTCAGCAATCGTAGAACAGATAAAGTCCCTGCTCACGGAGTTAAGGGCAAAAGGCATTTCAGAAGAAACTATCGACTCCATAATAAACCCGGGAGCCGAGCAAAGAGTAATTGTTGACAGTAGAGGATATCTGCTCCTGCCGGATTATCAGGAAATCAGGATTAGACTCACGCCAATGGAGAGGACTCTATACATATTCCTCCTCAGGCACACGAACGGCATTCCGGTAGGAGACCTGTACCTCTACTACAATGAGTTGCTGAAAATATACACGTCACTGACCGTCTATGACGACAAAGAAACGGCAGCGATGGCCGTCGGCGCATTAGTGGACGACTACAGAACCACGCTCTACACGAATGTGTCCAGAATCAAGAAAAAACTCACGGACAAATTGGGGACGAAAATCGCCGGGCCTCTGCTAATCACCAGGACAGATGGTGTATATAAAATTCCCATCCCACGGAGACTTGTGTCATATAGGTGAATGGGGTGTCACAGATTGTGATACCCCATTCACATTCAAAGTCTTAACAACAACATTATCTTCCTGAAAAAGATTTTATCTGTGACTATTCTCAAGAATATCAAGCATTTCCGAAGGAGAGACGACAATTCTTGTCTTGGGAAAATGTCTGGCGTTACCTGTTACAAGATACGCATCGTCTTTCGACAACGCAACCTCATAGAAGACTCTGTCATCAGTGTCAGGGAAGGACTCGTTTGAACAAACCCGCTCCGATGAGATTCCCTGTTTTTCAATCTGATCAATTACGGAAGACACAAGGAGCGGCGGAAGTCTGAATTTCTTTCGAGCAAGCACTTCTCGATATTCCGACAAGATTTCCGAGTTATACATCGGAACTATCTTTTTTGAAAGTACGGCATTCAACACCTTGATAACCGAAGAGTCCGATTTCTTGGACAGCATTGCAGACACTATGACATTGGTGTCAATCACAGCAAAAATCTCCATCACTCCCCCTGTCTGTAACGCCTTATTTCTTCATTGATTTCATCTAATGTCATGTCCGGGAAAGCGCCCCCATCCGCAAGAGCACGAATCTGTTGAAAAGCCTTATAGCCATCGACCCGAGCCGATGGTTTATCCCCACGAATCTCAAATGGAATCCTGCCACGCTGTACAACAGCTTTTGCAAATATATTCATTGCTGTGTTTGCACTCATCCCGAACTGCGAACACATTTCATCAAAAGAACTTTTGAGTTGCGAATCCATCCTCACCGTCATTGAAACTTGTGCCATAGTCTTGTACTTTTTGCAAATTTATAACATTTATGTCAGAAAGCAATAAATATGCGTCATTTCGCAGCAATACCGCACATATCATACATCATATGGCAGAGTCAGTTTTTTCAAAATCTCAAAGGATCAGAACGCTGGATGAAGAACTTGGCTGTCTTCCGTGAGGGGGACAAATTGTCCCTCCCACCAATTTGTTTCAAACGACAGCGATGAAGATTCTGCGAAATGCTTGAGGAGTAAATCTGGAACCTGCATCTGACGAGAACTTGCTTATGCTGCACCTTTTCGCAATCTTCAGAAAGGCGCTCACTGACGCAAAAACAAAATTCAAATTTTATCATAATGATTGGTGTTAAAAGCATCGAGAGCGAGGAGCGGCTTTCAAGACTACATCGTCCGTTAAAACAAAAACAGGGCCAACATTCTGAAGAATTTGAACCCTGTTGTTTTTTTGCGTGAGGCGCTTATCTCTCACTAATCGATAAAATTTATGCAAAAATAGGCAATTTGTCGGATATTCCGAATATTTCGTGACAAATTTGCAAAATAAATATCAATCCCCGCCCGGAGCGGTATTGCGTGACTCATGAGCATATTTTTGGAAAAGTATTGCTTTGTAGTTTTTATTTCATAATTTTGTGAAAAACTGGAGATTATGTACAGAAAAAAAATCACGGATGCCATACGCCAAGCAGTCTCTTCTCTTGGAAGTGACGTTTCTGTATACCTCTATGGCTCTGAAGCGCGCGGAGAAGCAAAGAAAGATTCTGACATAGACATTCTAGTTGTCATCGACAAAAATAACATCTCATTGGAAGACGAAATGAGAATCACTGCCCCGCTTTATAAAATCGAGCTCAGCAGCGGAGTCCTTATAAACACCATCTTTTTCACAAAAAAGGACTGGGGAAGAATCGTCTCCCCATTTTATGAGAATGTAACTCAAGATGCAATAGCCTTATGACAGAAGAACAAAGAAAAGCCATTGTTGCCTATCGCATTGAGAATGCCGTCAGCACACTTAATGAAGTCAAAGACCATAGAGACAACGGATATTATAACACTGCCGTAAACAGATTGTACTATGCCTGCTATTATGCGGCATCCGCTCTTCTCGTCGCAAATGGCATTGAGACAAAATCTCACGACGGAGTAAGACAGATGTTGGGCAAGCATTTTGTCTTGACCGGCAAGATTCCACCCGAACTCGGACATTTCTACTCAGTGCTCTTCAGCAAAAGGAGCTCCGGTGATTATGAAGACTTCATAAACCACACGGAACAAACCGTAAATGAGCTCTATCCGATGGTGGAAACATTTATAGATACCGTCAGGCATATACTCTCAAATATGGAATAGGCAGCACCGCCAAGACAGAATCCCCGCCCGGAGCGGTTGGCCGGGGCGGGGATATGATTAAGAAACACTTGAACTATTCGTAAACGATGGTTACTGATTGACAGTACAACGATTTAACCGTTGCCGCAATTTTAAGGATAACTTTCTCATCATTTCCTATGGAATAACCATCATCCAGCATAGTAACATTCACATCTTTATATGTTTGCGTATAGATTGCATTATCATACCACGTATTAAATGCTTTAGCTGTATTTATTTCGGCCAAGACTGTTGTTCCAGCGACCAATGAAAAAGTTCCACTACCTGCATTTTTGTTCGAATGCATAGAAAGAATCACTTTCTTTATTGTCTTACCAGTATAACCACTTAATGTAAATGTCATACTGTTATTCGCCGTTAATTGATCCTTTGTTGTATATGTATTTTTGAATGTCGCTGCAGAGCCCTCTGGAGCCTCACCAGATGCGGTGACAGACGTTGTTGAAGCCACTGTGTATTTCACGGTCTTCGCTTCAGCAGAGGCTGATTCCGTCACCTTAAGAGTATAACTTGCCGAATTACCTTTATATGTGCTTGTTTCAGCAGCAGTGGCTGTCACCGTGGCTGTTCCGACGGCATTTATCGTAACCTCACCGGTTTTGGAATCTATCGTCATTGCATCTGCGGCAGTCCCGTCTGTGAGAGTAATTGAATACGTCTCTTCGGTTTCTGCTCCGCTGACTTTCGGTGAGACAAAGCTGTCCTTGTCCGCCAATGCCACGGAATAATATGATTTTTCAAAACAGATGGTCTGAGTACGCTTGTTGACCATAAGTTTGTATGACGCAGAGGCGCTTCTGTATTCATCTGTTTCCTCTGCCGATACCTTTATGGTTGTAGAGCCTGCGGCAATAATCGTAACAACACCTGTTGTCGCATCAACTGTTGCCACATTTTCATCTGATGAAGAATAAGTCACAGTCGTTTTTGCTCCGGAAAGCTCTGGCGCAGCAAGAGTCTCATCAACATAACATGAGTATTCTGTGTTAGCAAACGATATTGTCTGGTTTGTCTTGACAGTTGGCTTTTTCCCGGCATAAACATAAACTTCATCAAGGAAGAAACGATTCTTTGATGCTTGAGATGCCTTAATGGTTATTTTTGTAGTCTCGTCGGCTCCAGAAATTGTACATGCACAATCTGTCCAAGTCGCATTTTCCAAACTAAACGATTCAGGAGATATTGTCGCACTTCCGCTTGCACTCAATGTAATCTTATTCGCATCTCCATCCCATGCTCCTGCCTTAAACCATAGAGTAGCTGAACCAGGTGTTATACCCAAAGCCGGCGTTGTTATCGTTCCCTGATTTTTGCTTGAGCCAAGTTTTACACAAGCATTGCCACCGAAGCCATTCGTGACATCCCAATCATTGTTATCATACTGTATCGTGGCTGCCCCTGTACCATTCCCGTCCCATTTGTCATCATTTCCTCCGACGCCATTATTCGTATCAAACGACTCATAGAAGAACACCTTATCCTCTTCCACCGGCTTTGCAACAAGCTTGCTGTCAATGTTCCCGGCAACCTTGTAGAGCTGGCCGGCCTCATACTTGCCGGCCGTAGCGTTGGTGATTGTCGCCGTGTGCCCGGTTGTTTCAACAGCAAGAGTGAGCGAAGTATAATCTGTAGGGAGGACATTGAACCAAAGTTTGAAATCATCAGCAGTCGGAGCCGTGCCCTCGTCAAATGTGAGAGTAATTGAATTCAGGTCTTTTGTGGAAAGGTCATAGCCCTTCGAGTAATCATTGACCTTAACAGAAGAACTTGCAATATAGCCACTCTCCACAGAAAGCGTTGCCGACACAACTGTCTCTTCTGTAAGGCTGCTCTTGAAATGAAAATAGGCTATTCCTGTCTGGCGGTTCATCTGAAATTTCACCGGTTCTCCATCGTTTGTTTTCCCGGCCTCAGCATCTGTGCAAACAATGGCATCGCTCTCCATGAGATCATACTTACTGCTATAGCTGTTTCCTTTCTGCGTTCTCGAAGAGCCAAAATCAACAGAATTGTCTTGAGCTGGAGCAGGGTATACCGCATCATACGACCACTCTCCTTTAGAGCCGTTCTTGATGACCGTATCAAAAGACTTTCCGTTCCAACTTGCCGATACAACATCTGAGACTTCATCAGCAAAATTCATATACTCGACACTGAGTTCATCTCCTGTTTCCCAGGCTGACGCGAAGACAGCATCCTCTTCATCCGGAGTAAGTGTAGCCTTAGTTGCGACATTCGGTATACCAGCCAAGAATGTTACATTTACGAAGTCTTCGTTGTTGTCAGGTGCTACCGTTTCCTTATTGCAGGCACAAAGACCGAGGACAGCCATTGCTGCCACAGAAAATTTTGAAATTGTTTTCATAAGCCGATAAGTTTTAGAATCCCCAATCACTAGTCTGATCGTGAACGTCATCTCCAGAAATGTCATGGAGCCCGTATTCGTTGTAATTACCGCTGTCCGCGAAGCCGGACTCGGCTGAAATCTGGTGGATGCACACCAATGGTACCTCGTAATGCCGAGGCGTAGAATGTTTTGTGAACATAGTATTGAAATTATAAAGGTTGTTTGTTTCTTTTATTTTGCGCCCGGCACTCCCCCGGACCGGAATGCCGCCCAGTTCACAAGGGAGACGGACACCCGTATAAAAAAATCCGTCGGCACATTCCACAGTGCCAACGGATTGCAAAGTTACGGACGATTATCGGAATAAACAAAAACAAAATGTTCAAAAGTAAAATTATTTTTACTCAAAAGTCATCGACATTTTACGCAATTTCACATAGGATTTTGCTCAAATTCATGAAACATCTACTCAATTCATGCGAATCATGGGCAGACGCACACACATATTCCGAAAATCACGCCATTTCTTGGAATATAATTCCGAAAATCACGCCATTTCTTGGAATTGACGGATTTTAGACATATCTTTGCGGTGGTTGAAACACAAAGAATCCATGGGAAAGGCAAGACAGATATTCTCGGAAATAGAGAAAATTAAGGACAGAAAAACCGGACGGATTATCGTGCTGACGGGAGCGAGACAGGTCGGGAAGACATATCTGGTGAAGAAACTGCTCTCTGACTACAGGTACATCTCCATCGAGGATCCGGTGTTGAGAGCCGGCTACACGACGCTCTCTGCAGACCAGTGGCACTCGCTCTATCCGAAAGCTGCGCTCGATGAAGTCCAGAAAGAGCCTCAGGTCATCGAGAGCATAAAGTCCGTGTATGACCAGTTCGACGACACGCGGTACATTCTCCTCGGGTCAAGCCAGCTTCTGCTGATGAACAAGGTTAAGGAAAGTCTGGCGGGGAGATGCACAATCTTCGACATGTATCCGCTGACCCTGCCGGAATTGCGGACTGCGGACTGCCGCGAGACCGCACCGCTTAGCCTGTGGCAGAAGATGCTGAACGGAGAGGCGGGAGCGGAGGACATTCTTCCGTCGTTTCTAATGGACGGGGAACATTCATCGAAGGCGGCTGCGTGGGAATATTTTCTCAAGTTCGGAGGCTACCCGGCGCTCACTGACGAGGAGGCTGATGATGAAGAAAGGTACAGGTGGCTCTCCGGATATGTGAGGACATACCTTGAGAGGGACGTGCGCGATCTGGCGTCGTTCCGCGACCTTGAGCCGTTTGTCAGACTGCAAAGGGAGGTGGCTATTCTCAACGGTCAAATTTACAATGCATCAGCCGTCTCCAACGGCATAAGAGTCGATTCTAAGACGGCGCAGAGATACCTCACCTACCTTGAGATGAGCTATCAGGAAATAATCCTCCAGGCATGGAGCAGGAACACGGAAAAGAGACTGACGAAGGCGCCGAAGATTCACTTTATGGATTTCGGGGTGCAGCAGGCGGTGCTGAATAAAAGGGGAGGAATCACCGGACACGAATTTGAGAGCATCGTGATTTCCGAACTCTACAAACAGTCAAAGAATATACTCTGTAACGCGTCTTTCTACCATCTGCGTACGCAGGACGGACGCGAGGTTGACCTGCTGGTCGAAACAAGCGGCGGCTATTATGCCTTTGAGGTCAAGATGAGCGAGAATGTCACCGAATCCGACGCGAGACATCTGAAAAAATTGGATGAATACCTTGACAAGCCCGTCCTGGCTGCATTCGTGGTTTCAAATGACCCCGTGACAAAAAGACTGGGAAGCGGAGTCGTGGCCGTGAACGCCGCGATGCTTTTGGGATAGTTCCAAGAGCACGAGTATATGGGAAACGGGACAAGTTATTTTTTGATGGTTTCTTAACGCAAAATCAGAAAATCATGAAAAACGGAATTTCAAAAATCCATAAAGCACTAATAGTCATCGCCCTGCTGCTCCTGCCGGCGGCGGCGCGGGCACAGTTCTTCACGGCCGGGGACGACCCGGGATACAGGAGGTGGTACAGCATCGAGAGCGAGAACTACCGGATCATCTACCCGCGCGGACTCGACTCCCTTGCACGGGTCTATGCACGCGAGATGGAGCGGTTCAGGAAGCCTGTGGGGCTGACGAGCGGCTACCTGCCGGGGGAATGCATACGGGGAAAGATGCCGGTGGTGCTGCACGCATACAACGCGGTTTCAAACGGTTCCGTGGCATGGGCGCCTAAGAGGATGGACGCATACACGCTGCCGCAAATCTACGGTGGCGAGGCGACTCCGTGGGCGGCGCAGCTGGCGGTGCATGAGTCGCGGCACATAAGCCAGATGCAGTTCGGGCTGAGTCATGCGCAGAGGCCGTTCGGATGGTTCTTCGGTGAGATGTGGAACGGGCTCACGGCCGGGCTTTACACCGAAAATTCATTCCTGGAGGGCGACGCGGTCTGCGCGGAGACGGAACTGACACGCTCCGGACGGGGGCGCAAGGCCGATTTCCTGAACTACTACATGGTCTGCTTCGACCAGGGAGATCTGCGGGACTGGGACCAGTGGCGCTTCGGCTCGCAGAGGAACTACACCCCGGACTGGTATGCGCTCGGCTACCTGACCTACGGAGGGCTGCGCTGGATGTACGACAGGGACGACTATGTGGCCGAATATCTGGACTATGCCTCACGCCATCCGCTGCGGCTCGACGTCCGCGAGGTGGTCGCGAAGCGGACAACGGGGAAAGACCTCGTGAAATCGTTCCCTGCCGTGCGAGACAGCGTGACGGCGGTGTGGAGGGCGGATGCTGAGCTTCGAAAGCCGTATATGCCGATGGAGCAGGTGACAAGGACTCCGCGAAAGCCCGCTGACTATGAGGAACTATTGGTTACAGGAAATGAACTTTTTGCCGTAAAACATGGATATACAGACAATTACCAATTGATTCGAATTAAACTTCCGACGGATTCGGATATATCCGGAAACGATGCTGATGACGAGGAGTCCACGAAAAATGAATCGATGACAACGGATGCGGATAAAGGCATATCCACGAAAAATGAATCGACGACAACGGATATATTCCCGGAAAATTTTGTCACACATTTCGGAAGCCATGTCGGCACATTGGAATATTCCCCCGTGACGGACCGGATTTATTGGAGCGAATCGATGCCCGATGCACGCTGGACGCTGAAATATACTTCGAGGATACGCAGCGTCGCGAAGAACGGGCGGAAATCGAAGAGTCTGACTCATAGAGGATGGTTATATAATCCCGCGCCGTCGGAGAAATATGCGCACGCCGTGACGGTCGAAAGTCGCCCCGAGGGAGGGTTGCGGCTGACGATAATAAATCTGGATAACGGCGGAAAGGAGATGTCGTTCGATGCTCCGGACTCTCTGCAATTCGTTGAAACGGCATGGTGCGGAGATGAGGTTTATGTTTCGGGAATATCGGACGGAGGATTCGGGATATATCGCCTCGACGTCGCTTCCGACCACCGCCGCAATCTCGCCGGGGCATTCGGAAGTCCGCATGCCTTTCGCTATGAGGTGCCGGAGGGCGAATATGAGTGGATATGCGTGCTCAAGCCCCAACCGGTGCAGATGAAGAATTTCCACAGTTGGAAGTGTCCGTCACGCGCCGCCGAAAACGGAGCGCAGCCAGCGGAAGAAAATCAGGTGCTGCTCTTCACCTCGGACAGGACGGGAGTGAACGA
>DJRM01000130.1:0-2851 GCA_002440085.1 Bacteroidales bacterium UBA6360 | reverse complement strand
TACGGAGCCTCTGACTATCAGTTCGATGCGGACGGCCGCTGGCTCTACTACTCTTCGCAGACAATCAAGGGAAAAATGGTTTTCCGCACGGCCGTTGATGAACTGTTCGACAAGAAAGTAGACTGGAACGAGCGCTACATCTGGCCCATAGCGGACAAGCTCTCGGAACAAGCAAGGCGCAGGGCGGAAAAGATTTACGGAAATGCGGAGCTGCTTGAGACCGAGGCCGCCCGTGCGGACACGATGACGCTGTCCTCGCCGCGCCGCTACCACAAAATCCCGCAGATGTTCCGTGTGCATTCCTGGGCGCCGTTCTATGCAAACATCCCCGTACTGATGAACGCCAATGACTTGGGGGACAACATATTCGACTATGTGAACCTCGGAGCGACGGCAGTGCTCCAGAACCAGCTCGGCACATTCTCCGGAATCGTGGGATATTCCGCGCACAAGGATCCTTACGACAAGGCACGCTGGAGGCATTCCGCGCATCTCAACCTCAAATACACGGGGCTATATCCCGTCTTTGAGTTAAGCCTCGACTTCAACGACAGGGCAGCGCGGCAGAGCAGCCTGATTCTCAGGGAGATGGACGGCGGCTATTATTCGATTGAAAACCGCTCCGAGGCGCATCCGTCGGTTCCCAACATCTCCGGAAGCGTCAGCGCATACATCCCGTTCAAGTTCTCCTCAGGAGGCTGGAGCAGAGGCTTCACCCCGCGCGTGAGCTACTACATCAGCAACGACCGCAGGGACGCGAACGCTTATATATTCAGGCGCATAGGGCTCAGTTCCGCAGAAGGGGGCACCGGCCGCGAAGAAACCGTAATTACTGACGGAGTCGCACAGCAATGGTGCTTCGAGCGCAAGATGAAGTCGTTCAAGAACCTGCCGGCACAAAACCTCACGGCCTCGGCAAGCCTCTACGGAGTTCTTCCGGTCAACAACTCGGCCGTGTTCCCGCGCTGGGGAGGCGGCATCCAGGCCGGTCTGAGCTACCCGCTCGGCATGACCCACTGGTACTCCCCCGCCGCCTTCGGCTACGCCTACGGCTACTTCCCCGGCTTCACCCCAGAACAGGGACTCAAGCTCACGGGGCTGTGGCAGGGGCAGATGCCGACCCGCGAGAAGGGCAGGCTCTACACCGGCGCACCATTCAGCACCTCGGCCACGGGCATCCTCCCGCGCGGCATCCAGGCGGCGTCGCTTCGCTCCGCCCTCGTCCAGCGCACCGACAACCTCGCCAAGTTCACGGCCGACTATGCCGTCCCGATTTATGTCGGTGACCGCTCTCTGCTCTGGAGCTGCATCTACATCCGCCGTCTGCTGCTCACCCCGCACTTCGACTGCACCCTCTTCAGCAACGCCGCCCTCGGCCTGGGCAATGGCACAGGCAGCCTGATGACCTACGGCTTCGACCTCGCGCTTGACATCCAGTGCATCCTCTGGCTCACAATCCCCTGCACCCTCGGCATCAGCGTCAACTTCAACGGTGCCCCCGACTGGAACGGTCTCGCCGCCGTCGGCAAGGCTCTGGGGATCTCGGACGTGCCGAAGTTCTACATCGGCCCCGTACTCAGCATAAACATGTTCTGAACGCAATATAACTCCACAAAAATGTATAATTAATCCATAAATTTCGAGTTAACTATATATTCTTGTACAATTGCGTAAAATTATATTTTATGCTAAATTATATTGAAGAGCAGGACGACAGGATAATGAACCTCTGCGAACTGAAATTCGCCGAAACGGAATATGTCATAGAGATACTTTTCCAGAGTCAGGACATCTTCACCGGAAGGATGAGGCCGTTTTCGTCAAATTCGAGACGGTCAATGCAGACTACGCGGTTGTCACCGTCTGTGGATCCGAGCGGATGGCGGTGGTAGATTATATAGTAGTCATCGCCATGCCTCACCACACTGTGATGTCCGGCGCCTGTTCCGTGCTCCGCATCGCTTTCAAGTATGGTTCCTACCCTTTCAAACGGGCCATACGGGGTGTCGGAAATGGAATATGCGACGCGGTAGTTGTCTTCACGCCATTTTCCCTCGCTCCACATAAAATAGAACTTTCCATCGCGCTGAATCATAAATGGTCCCTCGACATAACAATCGGGTGTGACCTCACGGAAAAGGCTTCCTTCCTTAAAAGGAATAAGGGAGGTGAAATCATCTGAAAGCCGGACGAGATTGCAGTGACCCCAGCCACCGTAGAACATCAGCCAGTCACCGGATGCCGGGTCCTGAAAGACGAACTGGTCGATTGGCTGGGCCCCATTGACGATGTCGTTTATCAACGGCTTGCCGAGCAGGTCGTGAAAAGGGCCTTCGGGCTTGTCCGACACGGCGACGCCGATTCCTCCCACTTCGCCCTCATGGACATCGTTGCAGGCGAAGAAGAGGAAGAACTTCCCGTCTTTATGCACGATTGCGGGTGCCCAGAGAGCTTTGTCCAGCCAGCTTATCTCCTTGTTTGTAATGATGTTGCTGTGCTTCGTCCACGTCTTGAGATCCTTGGAGGAGAAGACGTCCATATAGAGCTGCTGCTCAAAAGGATGCGATGCGGTGGGATATATCCATAGTTCATCGTCAATCATTATTCCCTCCGGATCGGCATACTGCCCCTCGAAAAGCGGGTTTGTCCATCCCGTCCACTCCGATGTCTTCGGAGCGCAGGAAAGGATGATCAGAAAGGCGACCGCAAGTGATGGAATCGTTCTTAATCTCATATATCTTAAAGTTTGCAAAAGTGGCTGATCCCATACGGTCTCAGCCACTCTGAGTTAATGTTCAAATGGTCTGTGACGGCCCCACAACCGGAATCAGTTTCCCTGATATGAGCCCGG
>DJRM01000134.1 GCA_002440085.1 Bacteroidales bacterium UBA6360 | reverse complement strand
GGGTTATGAGCCCGACGAGCTACCAACTGCTCTACCCCGCGATGTTGCTCCTGAAGCAGGACTTGAACCTGCGACCCTCTGATTAACAGTCAGATGCTCTAACCAACTGAGCTATTCAGGAATTTGATATCTGTCCCATCGGAAGTACGCTCAAACGAGCTTTTCCCGAATGGGATTGCAAAGGTACAACAAATTTTTGATGCTGCAAACTTTTGTTGAACTTTTTGCAATATTTTTGCCACAAGGACGCAGACAAGGTGACTCAAAAGTGTTTTGTTCACCCACCTCCAGCCCACAGAACGCCTACATTCCCAGAAACGCCCTCATCCCGGCAAGATCCCTCTTGTCAAAGGCCTGCTGCTCGCCGGTCGCGAGATTCTTGAAGTTCACCTTGCCGGCGGCGGACTCGTCTCCTCCGCATATGGAGATGAACGGAATGTGCCGACGATCGGCATAGTCAAACTGCTTCTTGAGCTTTCCGGATTCAGGGAAAATTTCGCAGGCCACGCCTGACTCACGGAGCGCCTTCACAATCGGGATGAGATATTTCACCTCGTCCACGCCCATGTTCGCGAAGAGAACCCTGGCGCTGTCTGTCACGTCCTTCGGAAACTTATCCAAGCCCTTAAGCACGTCATAGATGCGGTCAGCACCGAAAGAGATTCCCACTCCGGACATCCCAGGGAGGCCGAATATGCCCGTAAGATTGTCATAGCGCCCGCCACCGCAGATGCTGCCGATGGCAAAGTCAAGCGCCTTCACCTCGAAGATGGCTCCGGTGTAATAGTTGAGACCCCTGGCAAGAGAGAGATCAATCTCCACCTGCTGCGAAATCCCGGCCGCATCAATGTAGCCGAACAGTTCCTCCAGCTCGTCAATTCCACGAAGTCCCGTTTCGGACACAAGCCCGGACGCCGAGCCGCCATTAAACAGAGAACGCATGAGGACAATCTTCTCCGCAGTAGTGCCGCTCATCTGAAGCACAGGTTCGATAACCCTCACCGCCGTCTCAGTAAGCCCCTTCTCCAGCATCTCGGCCTCAACCGCCTCAAGACCAATCTTGTCAATCTTGTCGATGGCAACCGTGATGTCCACGACCTTGTCCGGGAAACCGCAGATTTCGGCAAGGCCCGTAAGCACCTTGCGGTTGTTAATCTTTATGCACACGCGCACGTCGAAAAGACCGAATACCCTGTCCACAATCTGCACAAGCTCAAGTTCGTTGAGCTGCGAGGCGGAGCCTATAACATCGGCATCACACTGGTAGAACTCGCGGTAGCGCCCTTTCTGCGGACGGTCGGCGCGCCATACCGGCTGAATCTGAAACCTCTTGAACGGGAACGAGAGCTCGTTCTGGTGCTGGACTACAAAACGCGCGAACGGCACCGTCAGGTCATAGCGCAATCCCTTCTCACACACACGGTTAGTAAGTGCACGACAGTTGTAGAAAGGTCCTTTCTCCGGATTGTCGGACTCCGACGGCTCAACTTCATATTCCTTAAAATCGATTCCGTTGAATGCCTCTCCTGAGTTCAGAATGCGAAAGAGCAGCTTGTCGCCCTCCTCCCCATATTTTCCCATCAGAGTGGAAAGATTCTCCATTGACGGGGTCTCAATCGGAGCATATCCGTAAGTTCTGAATACAGAGCGTATTGTGTCGAAGATATAGTTACGTCCGGCCATTTCGACCGGGCCGAAGTCTCTTGTTCCCTTTGGAATGGAAGGTTTCTGTGCCATTGGTATATTATTAAATTTCAGCCTGCAAAGATATTAATAAACGATAAGAATATTCATCCATTGTCCCCGTCTTCTTCACCCTGTTCAGCAACAGGCTCAACATCAGCAAGTTGCGGCAGCGGGTTTCTCGTGCTCTGACGCGCACCGAGTCTCTCAAGCTTCGCGCATGTCTGGAGTATGCTCTGCCCGGAAGGTTCGAGTTTCTTCCCTCCCTCTTCGTAGAGTTTCTGAGCCTTGGACAGCGCGTCACCGATGTCCCGGTATTTTTTCATGAACTGCCCGACACGATCCATCATCTCGTCTGCCAGCGCAAAGACCTTCTGGTAGCTTTCAACCTGCTTTATCTGCGTCCATGTCATATCGATTATCCGCAACGCGGCATAAAGCGTCTGCTCGTCTGCGATGAACACATTCTTTTCCATAGCCTGCCTCCACAGATCCGGCTGGGCATTCAGCGCCGTCCATAGGGCACCGGTATTCGGGACGAACATAATCACATAGTTCATGCAGACTTTCGGAGCCTTGACATACGAAGAGTAGTCCTTTGCCGAAAGTTCCTTGACGTGCGAGTTCAGGCTGGCGAGGTGAGCTGCAAGAGCCCTGCTCCGTTCCTGTTCATCGGAGGCGTTCACATAGTCCATGAACGCTGAAAGGGAAACTTTGGAGTCTATGATGACATCGCGGTTCTGATCCAAGTGCAGAATGACATCCGGACGGAGCGTCCCGCCGCTTTCAGAACGCACGGTCTTGCCGTCGGCATCCCGCAGAACAGCCTGCACGTCATAGTGCACACCCCGCGTAAGTCCCTGTGACTGCAACAGTTCATCAAGAACAGCCTCGCCCCAGTCGCCCTGCACCTTATTGCCATGACGGAACGCGCGGGCTAGTTCATCGGCGGACTTGCGCGCTGCCTCGCTCATCTTCATCATGTTTTCGATTCCGGCCTTCATCTCCCCGCTCATGGCAGTCTGCTTCAGAGTGCTGTCGTTCATGGCCTGCTTCATCCTGTCTATGGTGTCCTTGAGAGGCCCGACTATCTGCCCGATGTTCTCGGCGCTTGACTGCGAAAACTCTTTCTGCCGCTGCTTCAGCATATCCTCGGTCGCGGTCTTGAGCTCAGCCGTCACTCGTGCAAGTGTCTGGGCAAAGCGAGCCTCCTGAGCCTCAAGGCTTTCCTTATGATGCCTCTCGTCATCTTCCCGCGCCGACTTCAGCATTTCGTTCTGCGCGGAAAGCACGTCAATCCTGGACTTGGCTTCAGAGAGCCTGCCGTGAAAAAATGCCCAGGAGATGGCACAGCCAGCGGCAAAGCCGATAGCCAAAGATGCCAATATATATATCGTTGTCATAACAGCGTTTACTCAATTTTCGCTGCAAAGTTACATTTTTCTCGAGAATCTTCTATATACAATATGCCTTTCTTCTAATCGTCTCCACGATGAGTGATAATTTATACCTGACGCTACAAATGGTCTTAATCCTTGTTTTAGTGGAATATAGTCTCTGAGGAGACGCATTTTGGTACGATGTAAATATGTTTGCATCAGTCTTAATCCTTGTTTTAGTGGAATATAGTCTCTGAGTGTTGGCGGTGGGTTGTTGTTTGTCGGCATTTACAGTCTTAATCCTTGTTTTAGT
>DJRM01000049.1:477-45721 GCA_002440085.1 Bacteroidales bacterium UBA6360 | reverse complement strand
GAGGGTTGGTAATGGCCTGACGTTTTGCAGGGTTACCAATTTTCCTCTCACCATTGTCGGTGAATGCAACTACAGAAGGCGTGGTTCTCTGTCCTTCCTCGTTGATGATTACGGTAGGCTCGTTGCCTTCCATCACGGCTACGCATGAGTTCGTAGTACCGAGGTCAATACCAATAATTTTTCCCATAATATTTTCTCCTTTTTATTTGTCAAACTTAAAATTCTGCCGTCCGTCGGGCTCGTGCCTTTCGGGCGACGCAAGGGAATAAACGAAACTTGTGCCACCGCGCCACAGCCCCATTTATCGTGACATTTTGTCAGTTTTACGGAATATTTTCGCAATATTTAATGACAATTTGTAATTTTGCCGTCCGTCACGATATGACAGGAGACGACGAAATATCCCCGAAGCCGGAAGATTTTATTACAAGGGATGGAGATTCCGTGAATATACGGGATTCAAGGATAAAAATATAAAACTATATATATGATTTACAGAACATTGAACGACGCAGAGCACGAAGATCTGAAATCGAGGATACTATATGAGGACAACCACATTCTGATTGTCAATAAAAAATGCGGGGAAATAGTGCAGGGCGACAAGACCGGCGACGAGCCGATAAGCGAGGCCTACAAGGCGTTCATCGCGCAAAGGGACGCGAAGCCGGGACAGGTTTTCGTCGGTGTTCCGCACCGTCTCGACAGGCCGGTCAGCGGCATAGTCATACTCGCGAAGACCTCAAAGGCACTCGAAAGGCTGACGGCGATGTTCCGCGACGGCAGCATCCACAAGACCTACTGGGCACTTTCCTGTTCCGCACCGCGACCTGAAGAAGGAGAACTCACGGACTGGATGGTCAGGAACGAGAAACAGAACAAGTCATATATATGTAAGGTGCCGGAACATGACAACATCGGCCCAATCACGAAAGAAGGTTCAAAGACGGATTTCGGAAAAGCGCCGCGTCCTGATGCAAAATTGGCACGACTGCGCTATCGTCTGGTCGGACGCTCCCAAAGATATTTTCTCATTGAAGTGCAGCTGCTGACAGGACGTCATCACCAGATACGCTGCCAGCTTGCGAACATCGGCTGCGTCATCAAGGGCGACCTAAAGTACGGAGCGCCACGCTCAAACGCCGACGGCGGCATCTGCCTCCACTCGCGCAGCGTAAGGTTCATCCACCCGGTAAAGAAAACGGAGGTGGTCGTAACCGCCCCCGTTCCAGACTCCTGGCCTCCGGTCGAAATTTAAGGATGGATAGGATATATTATCTGGTTCTTCCGGTGTAAGCCTCGACTGCGGAGTTGTCAATCTGAGACTTGAAGAAATCCTGCTGTGCCTTCCAGAGAAGCTGATTCCAATCCTTCGGGCCGCCGGAGATCTGCACGACCCAAAGACGGAGCTGCTTCTTGTGCCAATTCACCGAGCAACTTGTTCCCCAGGCACCACCGTGGCCGAACCATTCGTTCTCACCATCCTTTACCGGAGCTGTAAGCCCAAGCGAATAGCCTTCCATTCCTTCCGGACGAGTGCTTACGGCAAGAATTGACTTTACGGTTTCCTCCTTGAGAATACGGACGCCATTGTCCCCGACTCCAAGGTTCATGAGCATCTTGTAGAATTTCAGCTGGTCATCAACCGTCGTCCAGAGACCCGCTCCGGCAGAGGCGAAGACGTGAGAATCGTTGTATGGGCGCTGCTGCCACGGATTCTCGACCATGTGCTTTGCCGGAGCGTCCTTAAAGACCTCGTACATCTCAATCTGGTTCTTCAGCTGTTTGTCTGTAGGCCAGAACCATGTAGATTTCATTCCGAGAGGGTCGAGCACAGCCTGCTTCAGATACTGCTCCCATTTCATTCCGGTAACAACCTCAACGACGGCCGCGGCAATGTCGATTCCGGTGTTGGAATAGAGAACCTTCGTTCCCGGCTCGAACATTATCGGGCTCGCGGCGGCCACCGAAGCAATCTGCCTGAGCGGGCCTCCGCCGGACCAACCGCCACCGCGCACGTCACGGCGTTTCGCGCTGCACTCGAAGGGGAAGCCACCCGTGTGGTTAAGCACCATCCTGATTGTAAGGACATTGTGCGCCTTCTTCAGAACTATGGTACTGTCGGTCTTTGTCTCCTGAACCCAAAGCGTGGCAAATTCCGGCAGATACTTCGACACAGGATCGTCAAGGCTGACCTTGCCCTCTTCAACGAGTTTCGCCATTGTCACTCCGCAGAAACCCTTCGTCTGCGAACACTGCATGAACACGTTGTCCGTGCGGATAGGGCTCTTGGCCTCGACGTCAGCATAACCGATGCAGCATGTTTCCTGAACGCCGTCGCTGTAGAGCACGCTGATTGCACCAGGAAGGATGCCCGCATCCACCACCGGCTGAAGAGCATCACGAACATAACTTGTACCTGAATCCTTTACCTTCTCACGCGCAGAGACGCTTGAGAGCGGGAGAAGAATTGAAATAATTAAAAGAATGAATGTCCTTTTCATCATAAAGAAATTATGTGATTATTTATATTATAACTGATTATTTCGCAATAATTTATATCCGCTGCAACATCCTACTCCTCCGAAACTGCCCTGTTGTAGCAGTGACGGCACAGAGGTTCGTAAATGTCCTTTTCACCGAGTTCCACCAGGCTGCTGCTTTTGGAAAGGCGGTGTGAGAACTGGGCCGGACTGCCGCACTTCACGCAGATGGCGTGGACTTTCTGAACATCCTCGGCTACGGCCATCAGCGCAGGCATCGGGCCGAACGGATGACCGAGAAAATCTGTGTCAAGACCAGCTATGATTACACGGATTCCGGAATCCGCAAGCCTCTGGGCAACACCTACGAGAGACTCGTCAAAGAACTGCGCCTCATCCACGCCGACCACATCAGCGCCCTTTGCCAGTTCAAGCATCTTTTCCGGAGAGTCTACCGGGAATGAGCGGACGTGTTTGCTGTCATGCGAGACGACATCCTCCTCCGAATAGCGGACATCTATGCATGGCTTGAACATGGCGATTTTCTGGTTTGCGAACTGGGCGCGCCTGATTCTTCTGATGAGTTCTTCTGTCTTGCCCGAGAACATCGAGCCGCAGATGACCTCAATTGAACCTGCGGTTTTTGCTTTTTCAAGAAACATTTCCGTGATTATTTGATGTATTTTGTCTAATTTTGCGGTTTGCAATGCAAATATAATCAAATATCGGGTTATGGAGAAAAATCAGACTCAGTTTTTGACGGACATACTGGCACAGATACAGGCGATGAAGAAGCAGATAGAGCAGCTGGAGTCTCAGGTGGCGGAATACATCAGCACGGAAGAGATTGCCGAAAAGGATCTTACTGACGAAAACGAAGAAGACCTTCCTGAAGAAGAGCCGGTAACATTAACGATAACAGATGATCTGCCTCAGATGCCTGAAGAAGAGGATTTGCCTGACACGGAGACTTATCAGACGGAGCAAAAATGTGAAACCGTCACCGAACCTACACTGCTCGATGAGGACGAGGACCTGCCGGAGGATGACAGTTCTCCAGAGGAAAAAGAGAAAGAACCGGAAGTCAAGGACATGCCAAAAATCGAAGATACGCAGAAGGCAGAAGATGCACAGGACGTTGTTGATCTGAAGATAGACGATGACTTTGAAGTCCTCCCGCTCGGCGAGGCCCTCGCCCCAGCCAAGGATGCCGTGATGGACAAGATGGCCGAGAAGGAAAGCTGGAGAACAGATATGCCGGGGTCAAGCGTCAATGACATCAGGAGCGCTATTTCGCTCAACGACCGGATTCTCTTTATAAACACTCTTTTCCACGAAGACCCGATTGCATTCAAGGACACGCTCAGCGAGCTCAACGCGATGCCGTCCTTCGAAGAGGGGGCTCGATACCTGAAGGACAACCACCCGGAATGGAACACTGAATCGGAAGTCGTCTACAGGTTCATGATGGCGGTGAGAAGGAAACTGAAATAGTCTCCTCTGAGGGTCGCAGGCAGAAACAGGTTCCCGACACCGGAACCGGAAAGCACAAAAGACACAGAATATGGCTGGAACGCTCTACATAGTGCCGACCCCTGTCGGAAACCTTGAGGACATGACCTTCCGCGCGATCCGCGTGCTGAAGGAGGCTGACCTCATACTGGCCGAGGACACGCGCACGAGTTCGGTACTGCTCAGGCACTACGACATACATGGACGCCTTGAGTCTCACCACAAGTTCAACGAGCACAAGACCGCATCTGTCATCAGGGACAGGATTCTCGCGGGTCTGAACGTCGCCCTCATAAGCGATGCCGGCACACCGGGAATATCCGACCCCGGGTTTCTTCTCGTCAGAACCTGCGTCGAGGAAGGTATCGAGGTATTCACGCTCCCCGGAGCCACGGCCTTTGTCCCGGCACTCGTGAGTTCCGGTTTCCCCTGCGACCGCTTCTGCTTCGAAGGATTCCTGCCCGTCAAAAAGGGCCGCCAGACCAAGATGAGGGAACTCGCCGAGGAGCCGCGGACAATGATTTTCTACGAGTCCCCCTATCGTCTTGTCAAGACTCTCGACCAGTTCGCCGAGTATTTCGGCCCCGACCGCCCCTGCTCCGTCGCGAGGGAAATCTCCAAGGTACACGAAGAACACCGGCGCGGCACGCTCGCGGAAGTCGCGGCCTGGTATAGGGCACACGAACCCAAAGGAGAAATCGTCATAATCGTCGCCGGGAAGGAGTCGTCCTGCAAGTCCTCAAAAGACACAGGAAACGAGCACACGGAAGAGTAGCGACTCAAGTTCCGCACTCGTGAAACTTGGGACAGAATCCTACTTGATTACAAAGTCGCTGATGTTCTTGATGCCCGGCATGCCGTAGTAGGATTCCACTATGTCACCGCAGAGAAGCACCTGACGGCCGAGCATCTGAGGATTATCCACAAGGTTCAGTTCATCGCGGGCATCGCCTTCCGCAAGCTGTACGGAGAGGCAGTTGTCACGAGATGTCGCCGAAGATCGCGGTCCGAGCAGAATGTTGCTCTTTGACTTGAACGGAGGCGTGAACACGGCCTTGGCGGAAGTTAGGTCACCGCCAACGACGTAGCCGCCCACCCATACGTCTGTCTCCCCTATGCTTTCCTTTGCCATAGCGATGGTCATTGCATTGGCATCCGAGTCTCCCGGCCCGAAAGCTGAGCCACCGCCTGATGATGAGTCGCCCGACGATGTGCCGTCACCAATCGTATAAGTTCCTGAAATCCAGTTCTTTGCAGTATCAACAGCTATCTTGAGGCCGCCTCCGGATGACGACGTCTGTCCTCCTGTCGACGAACCACCCGAAGATGCCGACACTTTGACAGAAAGCTTGAGCACCTCACCGGCAGAAAGGCTGCGCGTCATCAAGGTCTTTGTCTGTGTGGCGTCGGCAATCATCAGACTGATTTTCCCCGGCCGGAAATAGGCAATTCGCCGTTCTGTATAGGAATAGGGCAGACGGCCGTCATCCGACTTCACGAAAAGACTCGACTTGGGATATTGAGTCAGGAATCCGGAAGCTATCTTCAAGCCTATGCCACAGTTCATCATAGTACAGTTCAGCTCCACGCCTATCACCATGCCGGCAGGAACCACCACACATTGCTCGTCCCCATATTGCGGAGAAGAAAACGAAGGCGCGCTGAAATCGGAAGACACCGCCCGGACGGTGTAGCTGTCCGCAGGAAGCTCAAACTTCTCCGGCGAGTCGCCGTATTTCCCGCTGTAGATGACATCACCGCCTGAATTGCGTATGTCGAGCAGAAAGCTGTTCGTGTCGATGCTTTCGGAGGCCGCCTTGGTCTCGGCCACAGACTCCCAGTCAAAGCTGAGTCTGAGTTCCGACATTGCCCCCGAAGACGCGTCTCCACCAGAACCATCCGGAACGGCAAACAGAGAACAAGAGACACTTACAAGGAGCACGGCGCAAAGAGGCCATAGGCGCGACGGCAGTCTCATAACCAACGGCGGCATGTTTTCGCCCGGACAGGCAACAGTAAAATTGGAACTTCGCATATCTCAAAAATTTTAAGTCCCCACATGAAGACGCCGCAAATGTATGCGAAGTTCCCGAACAGCAACGCCAAAAAAAGAAAAACTTTCGTTTGTTTTTTAGTGCTGACGTTAAAATAAATTTTTAAATCGCCCGTTCAGACATCTGAGACAATGATTTTTTCAGAAAAAAAGACGCGCTTCCGTCCAATAAAACAACAGAAGCGCAAGACTGAAACAACACTGTCTCTCTCGGACAATTACTCCGCCTTACGGATTTTCGCATAGCGGAGCAGCAGAATCTTCTCGCCATAATCGTCGAAACTGATCACAGCCTTCAGGTCAGGCGCCTTTCCTTCAAGGCTTTTTATTGTCCCAAAGCCGAAACGGCTGTGCTCGATTCGTTGTCCTGCACGAAGTTCTGCAATCGGAGTCGGCACGAAATCAGCGTCAGACACTTTCGGAGGCACAGGTTTGTGGAACGGAGTCGGAGAAACGGATGAGCGCGGCGGCACTGGAGATGCCGGACGAGCCTGTGAAGAGATGCCACCGCCGACTGCCGGCCTACGGGACTCCGCATAGACCTTTCCAGAACGCCCATATTCATTTGAAGAGCCTCCGGAACGTCCCCAGAAGGACTTTCCGCCGCCCCAGCCGCGGGTCGGAGCCAAGTCGTCATCGGAATCGTCATCCGGATCAATCGGATTGGCAATATATTGCCTGTCAATCTCCGTTATGAAACGGCTCGGTGCATTTGACTCTGACTTTCCGTTGCGCATCCTCGTCGTCGCGAAAGAGAGCGAAACCTCCTTCTTTGCCCTTGTGACGGCCACATAAAACAGACGCCTCTCCTCCTCGACATCGCTTTCAGAAGCCAGAAGCCCCCCGGAAGGAAATAGGTTCTCCTCCATACCGGCGATATAGACATAAGGAAACTCCAGGCCCTTTGAAGTGTGGACAGTCATAAGCCCGACACGGTTTGCCGTTTCCTCGTCGCTCACGTCGGCGGCACTTATCAGAGTTATGTTCTCAAGGTACGAACTGAGCGTAACCATCGGGTAATCATCCTCTTTCAGGTCGTCCTGCGACATGATTTTCTCCTCGGCAATCATATCCTCCGCATACTCGGCATTCCTCTCTTCGATAAAAAGTTTGACTCCGTTCAGCAGTTCCTCTATGTTCGCGAACCGCGACTGCCCCTCAACCGACACGTCAGACTTGAAAAACGCCCAAAGGCCGCTGTCCTTAAGAACGGCATCCGCCACAGTCCATGCATCTTCCGTGGCCGCCCTCACCGAGTTCTTCGCAATCTGGTCACAAAATGCGCGAAGCCTCGAAACCGCCGCCGCCTTAAGTCCGTATGTATCAAGGTCAGACTCATATACGGCCTTGAAAAGAGTCGTTTCATGGTTGTGCGCAGCCGCCGCAAGGGCAGCAAGCGATGTGTCGCCGATACCACGCGCAGGTTTATTCACAATCCGCTTGAAACTTTCGTCGTCATTTATGTTCACCGTAAGTTTGAGATATGCCATCGCATCCTTCACTTCCGCCCTCTCGTAGAATGAATTTCCCGAGTATATCTTGTAAGGCACATTCCGCTTGCGAAGAGCCTCCTCAAGGGCACGGGACTGCGCATTCGTCCTATACAATATTGCAAAATCCTGATATTGTGAGGATTCGCGGCGCAGCGTCGCCATAATCGAGGACACGATGAGCATAGCCTCCTCCGTCTCAGTATATGCCTTGATAAGATGAATCTTCTCCCCCTCGTCCCCTTTGGAGTAACAGGTCTTCGGAATCCTCGCGGAGTTCTTGGCTATCAAGGAGTTGGCGGCATTCACGATTGTCTGCGTGGAGCGGTAGTTCTGTTCGAGGCGGAAGATTCTGCACCCCGGATAATCCTTCTGGAAGTTGAGGATATTCTCCACCCTCGCCCCCCGGAATCCGTAAATCGACTGGGAATCGTCGCCGACGACGCATATGTTCTTGTGAAACGCCGAAAGTTTCCGGAGTATGATGTACTGCGCCATATTCGTGTCCTGATACTCATCGACGAGGATATACCGGAACATATCAGCGATTTCCTCATACGATTTCGGCGAGTCGCGCAGGAGTATGTTCATGTTCAGGAGCACGTCGTCGAAGTCCATGACTCCGGACTGACGGCACTTCTGCGAATAGAGAGTATATATCTCATTGATTCTCGGCATCTTGCGACGACGGTCCTGCTCGATGGCATTCGGACTCTCACGATATTTCGCGGCTGTCACGAGATTGTTCTTCGCATACGAGATCCTCGACTGCACGTCCTTCGGCTTATAGACCTTTTCGTCGAGCTGCATTTCCTTGAGGCAGGTCTTTATGAGACGGATGGAATCGTCGGTGTCATATATCGTGAAATCAGGCCTGTAGCCTATCTCGGCGGCATAACCGCGGAGCAGGCGGATGAAAATCGAATGGAACGTGCCCATATAGAGACGGCGGGCCTTGCGGGCACCGACCATGAGCGCGATTCTCTCCTTCATCTCCTTCGCGGCCTTGTTGGTGAAAGTCAGAGCCAGAATCTGCTGCGGCTCACATCCGAGATTGAGGATATTGGCAATGCGGCAAGTCAGGACCTTCGTTTTCCCGGAACCGGCTCCAGCCACTATCAGCACCGGACCTTCAACACACTCAACTGCCTGTTTCTGAACAGGATTCAACCCCTCAAAGGCCGAGCTCAGACTGTTTTCCATCTATTCCTATGTTTATCTGTTAATTTTTAAAGGGTTCCTATTAAAATAGGAGTGCGAATTTAGCAAAAAAATGCGTATCTTCGCGGCGGTTTTTTGGAAATAAAAAATATTACTCAAAAACGTTTTATAATGTCAAACAACATCTATTTGAAAAAGGGTCTGAACATTCCTCTCGAAGGAGCGGCGACCCTCAACACCAGAAAGGTGATTGCCCCGGACATTATTGCCGTCAAGCCGACTGATTTCAGAGGGCTTGTTCCGAAACTCCTTGTAAGGGAGGGCGATAAGGTGCTCGCGGGTACGCCTGTGATGGCAGACAAGATGGCGCAGGACATTCTCTTCGCATCTCCGGTAAGCGGTGAGGTCGTCGAGGTTGTCCGCGGCGAAAAGAGAAAGTTGCTTGAAATCCGCATCAAGGCGGATCAGACGCAGGAGTATGTTGACTTTGGAGTGAAGAGTCCGGCAGACCTCGATGCAGAGGCCATCAAGTCCGCTCTTCTTGAAGGCGGTCTCTGGCCGGCCATCATCCAAAGGCCATACGGCATTATCGCCAATCCTGAGGTCAAGCCTAAGGCCATCTTCGTTTCAGCGTTTAACACGGCTCCGCTCGCGGCGGACATGGAGTATGTCCTCAGGGACGAGTTCGCCGACATCCAGGCAGGAGTGAATGCCCTGAACAAGCTGACGGACGGCGGCGTCCACATGTCATTCGACAGCGCAAACTATGCAGGGACACCGTTCCACAAACTTGAGAACATCATCCCGCACACATTCACGGGCAAGCATCCTGCGGGCAACGTCGGAGTGCAGATTCACCACATCAGCCCGATTCGCAAGGGCGAGACGGTGTGGACGGTATCTATGGTGATGCTCGCGGCTATCGGAAAGCTCTTCCGCACGGGCAAATATGACGTAAGGAGGAAAATCGCGATTACAGGCCCGCGCGCCGTTGAACCGGCGTATGTGAGCTGCGTTCCGGGAATGTCGATGAAGGAGTTCGCATGGTTCTATCCGGAGCCTGAAAGCCTCCGCTTCATCAGCGGCGACGCGCTTTCCGGAACATCAGTAGGAATCGACGGATTCCTCGGGTTCTTCGACAACCAGGTGACCATCCTCAAGGAAGGAAACGAGTACGAGATGTTCGGATGGGCGAAGCCGTTCAGGACAAGCCAGTTCAGCACGTCGCACACCTACTTCTCATGGCTCACGCCTAAGAAGAAGTATGACATGGACACCAACCTCCACGGAGGAGTCCGCGCATTCGTCGTTTCAGACGTGTATGGAAAGGTTCTCCCGATGCACCTTTTCCCTGTCTATCTCGTGAAGGCCTGCCTTGCACAGGACATCGAAAAGATGGAGAAGTTCGGCATCTACGAGGTTCTTCCTGAAGATTTCGCGCTCTGCGAATATGTCGATCCGTCAAAGATTGAGATTCAGTCAATCATCGAGGACGGAATATCTCTCATGTTGAAGGAAATGGCTTAAAGGAAAGATTATGAACGCATTAAGAAAATATGTTGACAAAATCAAGCCTACCTTTGAGAAAGGTGGAAAGCTTGGATTCCTTCATTCGACGTTCGACGCATTCGAGACATTCCTCTTCGTCCCGAACACCGTAACCCGTAAGGGCTCGCACATCAGGGACTGTGTCGATCTCAAGAGAGTGATGATAATCGCGGTGCTCTCCCTTGTTCCAGCACTCCTCTTCGGAATCTGGAACACGGGCTACCAGCACTCTGTGGCATACGGCCTTAACTGGGGATTCTGGCAGATGGTCGGATACGGCATCGTGAAGATTCTTCCGCTCTACCTCGTGTCCTACATCGTCGGCCTCGCAATAGAGTTTACATCAGCACAGCTTCGCGGACATGAGGTCAACGAAGGCTATCTCGTTTCAGGAATGATCATTCCGCTCATCGTGCCTGTCGATGTTCCGCTCTGGATGCTCGCGCTTGCAGTGGCGTTCGCGGTCATCTTCGGCAAGGAGGTCTTCGGAGGTACCGGAATGAACATCTGGAACCCTGCGCTACTCGCGCGCGCGTTCCTCTTCTTCTCCTACCCGAGCAAGATGTCAGGCGACACCGTTTGGGTGGGCGGCCTCGGTGCGGGCAACAACGCATGGTGCGCAGGCAACGGTCTTGTTGACGGGTTCTCGGGAGCCACCCCGCTCGCGAATGCATCTGCGGAAGGCCTTGCTGAACACGGCTATACGCTCCTCAACATGTTCGTAGGAAATATCCCGGGGTCAGTCGGCGAGACGTCCGTGATAGCAATCCTTCTCGGAGCGCTCATCCTCGTCTTCACTGGAGTCGCTTCCTGGAAGATTATGGTGTCTTCAATAGCCGGCGGACTCGCAATAGGATACCTCGGCTATGCCTGCGGCGCGACTGACCTTCCGGGCTACTACCAGCTCGTCATGGGCGGCTTCCTCTTCGGATCCGTATTCATGGCAACCGACCCTGTGACCTCCGCTCAGACCGAGTGCGGAAAGTGGATCTACGGATTCCTCGTAGGTGCGCTTGCAGTCACGGTAAGGCTCTGGAACCCTGGCTATGCAGAGGGAATGATGCTCGCGATACTCCTGATGAACACATTCGCTCCTCTCATCGACCACTGCGTGATAGAGTGCTCCATCAAGAGGCAGAACAAGAAAGTAAAAATCGCTTAATCCTATATAATATGAATACTAACAGCAACGTATATACAGTTATATATTCAACCGTTCTCGTGGTTGTGGTGGCAGCGATTCTCGCTTTCGCGGCAGAAGGCCTCAAGGACAAGCAGAACGAGAACGTGAAGCTTGAGACCATCACCAAAGTGCTCACCGCAGCGGCTCAGGCCGACGACAATTTCTCAATCACCGAGGACACGGACATCCTCGCGACCTACCGAGACAAGGCCGTGGATGCCTACTACATCGACTGCGACGGCAACAAGGTCGGAGAGTCAATGAATCTTGGAAAGGAGGACCTCAAGGCAATTCAGGTTGCCTCCACCTCAGATCTGAAGAAGCAGAACGACATCATCAAGAAGGTCGAGGCAGGCAACGCCGACGCGGCAAAGGAGCTCAGGCTTCCTGTCTATGTCTTTGACATCGCAGGAAAGACTGTTACGGTAATCCCTTGCTACGGCGCCGGACTGTGGGGCCCTGTCTGGGGATATCTCGCGTTCGACGAGGACGGCCGCACCTTCGACGGAGCCATCTTCGACCATAAGAGCGAGACTCCGGGTCTGGGCGCGAAGATTGCCGAAGAGCCGTTCTACAGCCAGTTCAAGGGTCACAAGCTCACTGACGACGGTCACTTCGATGTTGTCAAGGGCGGCGCTCGCGGCGACATTCACGGTGTGGATGCAATCTCCGGAGCGTCAATCACTTCAAAGGCCGTCGGCACGACAATCAACACTTGGGTGAAGTATTATCTTCCTTATCTCAACGGCATCGCGGCCAAGAAAGCCGCGCCAGCCGAAACTGAAACGAACGACGAGGCAACAACAGAGACTGCTGCCGAGGCTGAAAATGTGGAGGAATAGGTTATGAAAGATTTTAATTTGAAGGAAACATTGCTCAACCCTATCTTCAAGGGTAATCCTGTCACTGTCCTCGTGCTCGGTATCTGCTCTTCGCTTGCAGTGACCGTGCAGCTGAAAGGAGCGCTCGTGATGGCGCTTTCAGTGACCATAGTGACCGGGCTTTCCAGCTTCGTGGTGTCAATGATGAGGAAGTCGATTCCTAACCGAATCCGAATCATCGTCCAGCTCGTGGTTGTGTCCCTCATGGTGATTCTGGTCGATCAGGTGCTCAAGGCATACGCCTACAGCATCAGCAAGACGCTGTCAGTCTATGTCGGCCTCATCATAACGAACTGCATCGTCATGGGTCGCATCGAGGCGTTCGCGCTCGGCAACAAGCCGATTCCGTCACTCCTTGACGGTCTTGCGAACGGTGCCGGCTACGGAATGATTCTCATCATCGTGGCATTTTTCCGTGAACTTCTCGGAAGCGGCACGCTCTTCGGCTTCAGAATCATCCCTGAGGCATTCTACAATGCCGGCTACATGAACAACGGTCTCATTATCCTGCCGCCTATGGCCCTCATCCTCCTCGGATGCATCGTCTGGGTACAGCGCTCGATTCAGAAGGACCTTCAGGAGAAATAACGACAAACTCAGTTAATTATGGAATATATAAGCTTATTCGTAAAGTCAGTCTTCGTTGACAATATGATTTTTGCATACTTCCTCGGTATGTGTTCATACCTGGCAGTATCAAAGAACGTGAAGACAGCTTCCGGACTGGGTGCCGCTGTTATCTTCGTGCAACTTATCACGCTTCCTATAAACTACCTTCTCAACAAGTACGTGCTCGCTCCGGACGCGCTCATTCCGGGCGTTGACCTCAGCTTTCTGAGCTTCATCGTGTTCATCGCGGTGATTGCGGCAATCGTGCAGATAGTCGAGATGGTGGTCGAGAAGTTCGCCCCTGCCCTCTACTCGCAGCTCGGAATATTCCTCCCGCTCATCGCGGTGAACTGCGCGATTCTCGGAGGCTCCCTCTTCATGCAGGAGAAGGATTTCGCAAACCTCGGCGAAGCGACGACCTATGCGCTCGGTTCCGGCTTCGGCTGGTTCCTCGCAATCGTCACCCTTGCGGCTATCCGCGAGAAAATGGCATACTCAAATGTCCCTGCACCTCTGAAAGGGCTCGGAATCACATTCATCACAGTGGGTCTGATGGGTATGGCGTTCATGACATTTATGGGAATTCAACTTTAATCGGAGGAAAGGTATATGGGAAATGAAATGATAAATACAATTCTCGGAGCCATGGCGGTGTTCACCGTCGTGACGCTCATCCTCGTGGCTCTCCTCCTCATCATCAAGACATGGCTGACTCCTAAGGGAACCGTCAAGATCAGCATCAACGACGGAAAGAAGGAAGTCAACGTAACTCCGGGCAGCGACCTGCTCCACACACTCGCCGGCGAGAAGATTTTCCTCCCGTCAGCCTGCGGCGGAAAGGGCAACTGCGGTCAGTGCAAGTGCAGGGTGCTTGAGGGCGGCGGAACAATCCTCCCTACCGAGGTGGGCTTCTTCAACCGCAAGCAGATTAACGACCACTGGAGGCTCGGCTGCCAGGTTAAGATCAAGGAAGACATGAAGATTGTCATCCCTGACTCGGCCCTTTCAGTCAAGAAGCTCGAGTGTGAGGTAATCAGCAACGACAACGTAGCAACCTTCATCAAGGAATTCACCGTGAAGCTTCCCGAGGGAGAGCATCTTGAGTTCAAGAGCGGCGAGTACATCCAGATTGACATCCCTGCCTACGAGCTGGATTTCAAGGACATCGCGGTTTCGGACGAGTACAAGGCTGACTGGGAGAAGTACGGGTTCTTCAACCTCCATGCTTCCAACCCTACGCCGACCGTTCGCGCATACTCAATGGCCTCTTATCCCGGTGAGAAGGGCATCATAAAGCTCAACGTCCGCATAGCGACGCCTCCTTTTGACAGGAGCGTTCCGCGTGAACTGGGTCCGAAGCTTCTTCCGGTCAACCCGGGCATCGGCTCATCCTACGTGTTCACGCGCAAGCCTGGTGACAAAGTGATCATCAGCGGTCCTTACGGAGAGTTCCTTCTTCCTAAGAACGACCCTGACTCACAGGAGTATATCTTTGTCGGCGGCGGTGCCGGAATGGCACCTCTCCGCAGCCACATCATGGAGCTCTTCAAGACTCTCAAGACCAAGAAGGAGGTTCATTTCTTCTACGGAGCTCGTGCTCTCGTCGAAGCATTCTATCTCGATGACTTCGCGCAGATTGAGAAGGAGTTCCCGAACTTCCACTTCCACCTTGCCCTCGACCGCCCGGATCCGGCAGCAGACGCGGCAGGCGTAAAGTATGTGGCAGGATTTGTCCACAACGTGATGTACGAGACCTACCTCAAGGACCACGAGGCTCCGGAGGACATCAAGTACTTCATGTGCGGTCCTCCTATGATGGTCAGCTGCGTGAACAAGCTGCTTGACTCGCTTGGAGTACCGCCAGAAAACATATTATATGATAATTTCGGCGCATAATGGAAAAACCGCAGAAGCAGCACGTCTGCTTCGTTGCGTGGCCTGATGAAATCCTCACAACCAGCAGGTTGCTGCGTTTTCCTCTTCACCCCGCGCCTTGCATCCGCACTACTTCTGCAATTTTTCCTCTCAGCAACTATTACAGATAAAAAAAATCCCGCTCTGAACTGAATCTGAGCGGGATTTTTGTATAAAGAAAGATTTGCCTAAAAAAATCAAATGATCTTGCCGAAGCGGTCAGGGATGCGGACGACAATGTCGAGATTGAACATCGCGGGCTTGTTCCAGGCGTATGGCGGGCGGACGAAAGTCTGGATGCGCCTGGCGACGGCTGTCCACTTGTCGAAGTCGCGGGCCGGTTTTTCCGTGACGACACGGATTGTGCGGGAGCGCTTGGCAAGATGCCTGGTCCAGCCTGCCGCCGCACGGTCCTTGTCCGCAAAACGCGCTTGAATGCGGGCCATGTCGAAATAGCCGAAATGAAAAAGAAACAAGTCCCTGCCAATGTGGAAGTTGTGTCCTTTTACGCGGTGAAAGCCTCTGCCCCAACGGACCGGAGTGGCAATGACCGACGGCTTGGTGTAACGGGTGCCGAGAAGTCCGTAATGACGTTGGCTCAAAAAAGTCATGCTGTCGTCAATGTCGCCTTCAGGCGCTCGTGGATCGCCCTTCTTGCCGAGAAACTGTCCCATGTCAATTCCAAGCCCCGACAAACATACATCAATCTTCTGCCCCGAAAGATAATCGGCCAAAGAAAGCCCCTGATTCGGGTCAACGACAAGAAACTCGTCGGCATCTGTGCCAATAACGAGGTCGTACTTCTTCAGCAGTCCGGCAGCGGTTTCCGAAAGCAGGTCTAAACGTCCTTTTTCCGCCGCGACCACCTGACCCGGGATTTTCTCCACGGCCGTCACATTAGTCCCCTCACAAAAATCGGCAATCTCCTGATCCGTTCCATCAAAAAAGATATACAAATTCTCCTTCCCGAGCTCACGTCCATAGTACTCGACCCAGCGCCGAAGGTAGAAATCATCGTTCCTTACCATCGTCACCGCGCAAATCTTCTTTCTTTCCGTTGCCATAAGTTCGCCAACAGGGCTCTAATGTTTTTCCATATACTTCAGAAGAACCATGCGGACATTGTCCGAGATGCGTTTCGCCGTATCCGAAGTTTCCTCAAGTGCCTCTGCTATATTCTTGTATTTCATAAGTTCAATCGGATCGGTCTCGTTCTGGAAGATATATCCCACATATTCCTCATAAGTTTCGTCCGCCGCATGCTCAAGTTCCGTAATCCGATCGCACTGGCTGATTATCTGAGAGAAATTATCCTTGAAATTGTTCAGATACTGAATCATGTCCCCAAGGGCATCGGCACTCGACATGATGTAGGTCGCCATGTCTTCAATCTGGGAATCAATCCTCTTCGGAAAATAAAGAAGAATGGATTTGGCCGACGAATTTATCTTATCTATGAAGTCATCCACCGACATCGCCACTGCCTGAAGATCCGTCCTGCTCACCGGCACGATAAGCTGTCCGTAGAGGTCCTCGTATATCTCGGTGAGAAGCGCGTCAGCCTGCACCTCGTATGTCTTTATCATGTTCTCGCAATTGAACCACTCGTCCTTGTCAGTTGTCTGCATCATGCGCACAAGGATGGAAGAAGCAGCCTTGATATACTCGGCCTGTTTCATAAACAGAGGCATATACTTCCTCTTCTTTGCAAAAAAACGTCTGAAAAATATCATTGCCATTTATTGTAAGGCCCAAAGATACATTTATTTTCCGGCAATAACATCGTAAAAAAGATAAATTATCGCGATTATTTACATACTGACGTCAAAAAAAATTTTGCGAATCTATAAAAAAAGAAAAATCTCACATTTCTTTTTTTAAGTTCTGCAATCATTCGAAAAGTCCGTCATAGATTTGCCACGTCAAACAAAACCGACAGACAGATGAAAATGACAGACACCATACAACACTATTCCATCACGGGCCGGACAATAACTGGTCAATATCATAGGGTTATCTATCCCTTTTTGGCACTGCTTTCCCTCACTTGCTTGCCGGCCCATTTCTTTTCATGTTCAAGGATTGCCGCTCCGGCGCCGGAAATGTTCGTAACGGGAAAAAAAGACGTCACCACCGTAAAGATACGCAACACCGCGAACTCAATGCACGGAAGAAACGGATATGACGTCCTTGTCTACAATGCCGACAGGTTCGGACGTCTGGATTCATACATGCACTTCGACGGTTCACTTTCGGAACTGCCCGTATCGTCGGGAACCGGTGCCAAGACAGTCGTCGTGATATGTAACGCGCCCGAGGGCTTCCCTGAATGGGAAAACGTACTCTCCCTTAAACAGCTGTCAGGAGTATGCAGTCATCTTGAGAACGAGACCGAAGACATGCCGGTCATGGTCGGAATGGTAGAAACAGATGCCGGTGAAGGCTGTGAAATCACGCTGAAGCCCCTCATGGCCCGGATATGCCTTAAGGAACTCAGCTGCGACTTCAGCGGAACATCATACTCATGGGAAAAACTCGAAGACATCAAAGTCTATCTTACAAACGTCAACGCGGAATGCAGCATTATAGGAGACATCGATGTCGGGAAACGGTTCATAAACAACGGGAGACTCGAAGAGGGCGACATGAACAGATTCCGGTTTCCGACAATTGTCTGTCGTGAAATAGGTCGGCCGGTAGGGCCGGAACCGGAAAGGCTCGACGCGATGCTATACTGTTATCCTAATGGTTATCAGGTGGAGAGTTTCGGACGGCCGTTCACAAGGATTGTTATTGAGGGAAAGATTCGTGGAAAGACCTGGTATTGGCCTATCAACCTCAACTCTCTCAAAGACAGAGGGATATATTCCGACGACTGCTACACCCTGAAGGTGCGGCTAAGGCGGACAGGAACCGAAGACCCAGACACGGCGATAGAGCTTGAAAATGACGAAGTTACAATGGAGATAGAGAAATGGGACGAGAAAGAAAACTACAACGTGGCATTTTAGCCTTTTTTATAACTACCATTTTGTGTTTATTGGGAGTCAGCGGGTGCACGGCACGCATTGATGACAGCCGTGTGCCCACTGACATAAGTCTCAGTTCCGGAACAATGGTCACAAAAGCATCGGATCCGGACGAAGACACTGTCAGGGATGCAAACATATTCGTGTTTTCCACAGATGGATTCATGGAACGCGCCGAATATATAAGCGGGAACAAATGTTCGCTGCCGTTAGTCCAAGGCAGGGATTATGACATCTATGTCTGCGCCAATTTCGGTTATCGGCTGGACATCAGCTCCATAGAAGAACTGAAGGCACTTGAGTTCCACTTGGCATACCCGGATGACTATTCCACAGGTATGCCGCTGTGCGGATGCGTGCACGGCGTCAGGGCAGGAAAAGGAATCCGCATACAGTTGAAGCGTCTTATGGCGGCCATAAGGCTGAGCATAGACCGGAGCCGTCTTGACAAGGACGTTACGATAAATGTCCACAGCATCAGCATAGGCAACTGCCCGAAAAAATGCCGCGCATTCACTGACTCAAAGGTTAACGCTCGGGACGAATGCTTTAACATCGGGTTCAGCCGGGACAACGAAGAGTGCAATGTCCTAAATCATGGTCTTGAAAACGGGAAAAGCGGGGAAGTAAGCCTTTATATGCTTGAGAATCTTCAGGGACTGTTCCCGAAAGACATAGAAAAAGACTCCGAGAAGATATTCAGGGAATCGGAGCACTTGGCTGAAGTCAGCTCTTACATTGAGATTGAACTCGAATACAGTTCCGCAACGCATTTCAGCGATGGAGACTACCTGCGATACAGATTTTACCTCGGGGAATCCCTTCGTGACCTGAACGTGGAGCGTAACTGCGTCTACCATATAACTGTCACTCCGGAAAGGGACGGACTCGGAGACAACGGGTGGAGGGTTGACAAGTCGTCATTGTCCGGCGCAACAAGCTTCAGGATGGATCCGGAAGGCTATATGGAGGCAAGCATAGGCGATGTCATTCACGTAGGATGCACATTTTCGCCACCCGGAGCCGAATTTTACGTAGGCACCGAGGAGTTGGAGGAGGATAGGGCAAGGGGGATCTATGACTATGTCATTGATAGTGACGGACATGGTGTAACTCTGACCATAAAGGGGCTTGGAACCGGGATGATTTATATGAAAGCGGGGGAACCCGTAAATCAGGCCGGTCTACTATACATTCATGTAAGGGAGGATTGAAGATGAAAGGATTATCGGCACTCGGCAAGACACTGATTTTCTTGTCTGTAATTCAAGCATGTGGCGGATGCCTCAAGACCGACTTTGATGTGTCGCCCGCGACTGAGGAAGAAAAGACCATTGAGGTAGGCCTGAGACTTAGAAGCAGAAGCGGGATGAATGATGCACAAACCCGTTCAGCGATGTTCGGCGGCGATGACATTGACAATCTGCACATCTTTGTCTGGCGGGATGGAACATGTGTTCAGCATAAATTTTTAGAGACGGTATCAGGCGATATCAGGCTCTCTCTTATATGCGGCGGGACATATTCATTCTATGCCGTAGCAAACTGCGGGGACAAGCTGGGCCTTGGAAGCGAAAGCTGGAGAATGGATGAAAGCAGCATGGCAAGGATGACCGTAAGACTTCCGGGAGATAATGAAGAGAAACACGGCTTGCCAATGGCCGGATGCGTCAGGGACTTCATCGTCAGGAGCTCAGGAACGCAACCTGTCATTGATCTCGAACACCTCGTGAGCCGGATTAGCCTGGCATTCGCACCGGACAAGGCACTTGAAACTTCCGGAATAAGGGTGACAGGAGTAAGGCTGAGGGACGCTGCCACCAGCATGACCCCATTCACCGGTGGATACCGGGCAGCGGAAACGAATGTTGCTGACGGAGACTTCAGTTCAGAGGAAGACCTGCAGATTCTTAATTCTGGAGGAGAGGTGTCGTTCTATGCTTTCGAGAACTGCTGGGGAGACCTATTGCCTGACAACACGGATCAGAAGAAAAAAGTTCCTGAAGAATTTGGCAACATCAAGGGACCCACATACATCGAAGTAAGCTGTACCTTTGGCGGAGACGGGCTTCTGACCGGTTCTCTCACATACAAAATTTACCTTGGCTCCGACACTACCGGAAACTTCGACCTTGAACGCAACTCCGTCTACAGAATTACGATTTCCGGAACAAAGACAGGACTAAGGGAAATCAGCTGGAGAATAGACCGAAAGTGGAGATTCAACAACTACCTTGCTACACTTGAAATTACCAAAGGCAGACACAGCCAGGAAAACCTCTACGTAGGAGAAGTGTTTCTCGGCAGGATAACAGACATAGACCCTTCCCTAATCGCCTATTTCGGCAATGATGTGGACGAGATGTTACGTAACTGCCGCATAGAATGCATAGACCCTTATGGCTATGAGAGCCCGATTGACATCGAGATTACCGGCACGGACGAGGATGGCAGCATACTGCTTCGAGGGACATGTGTCACACGGGGGTTTGGAGAACTATGGATATGGGACAGCGATGGCTACATGGTGTCTGTCATCGACGACGGCATCTATGTAAATCCTCCCGTCATAGTATATTCGCTGGCCGAAAATGCAGAATACCCAGAGGACCCGGGAGACTACCTGGACGCGATAATAAACGGAGACGACGGTGTCATAAACGTATATTTCTGCGACTCTGACGGGATGAACCTTCTGGTCGAGGATGAGGACTTCGTTGATTATGTATCAGATGTCTTTGACCTTAAGGTCGAAGACAATGCCAAAGACTGGTATGGTGCATACGCATACGAAGGAGGTTTGAAAACATATTTATCCGACATTTATGACCACGATGAAACGTTTACAAACGGGCAACCGTACTGTAAGTTGGGGCTCCATGTCACCAACAGCGGCTGGACGTTGGAGGGTTGTTCCGACTTCTGTGACATGATAGGTCATTACGGAGCCATCCGAGCCGGAGTTTCCGACAAAGAACAGGGAATAGGAGAAAACGTGTATGGGTTTAACATTGGCTATATACCGCTGCACATTGACTTTTACGACAAGCTGTTTTTGGGAAAAGAAATCGCATCGAAATATGGAATAAAGGAGAAACATTTCATGGTTGTGACGAATCCGTCCAACATGCCGTTCTGTTTCAACTATCTCGCCCTTGCAAGGGTCAACGGCCGTGAAACGGCGGCCTTAATGGAAGTGCCGGAAAATACCGCGATCTATTTCTACAATTGTCCTGCCGGCATATATCTCCCATCAAGCATGTACATGATATGGGCTGAAACGAATGTACATGCCTACGAACTAATATCAACCACACACAGCACATGGTATATGGCGGAAGACGGCACGACAATTATCGGAATTCGCGACTATATCGAGGATCTCATGCACGTGACCGAGAAGGCTGAGACACAATATAGCTCTGATCACTATGGTTACACCGTGAATAACTATCCGGCATATTACGGGCTCAATCTGAGCAACGTAACAGGCATGGTTGATTTCACGGACGGGAACAACAACTCAGCACTTGACTATTCTTTCGCTGACAGTCTGTACATAGACCGCACCAGCACGGCGAGCGGCTACACCTATATACACGACTATGGCTATGGTTCAACAGTCCTTTATTCCAACAACTATCCAGAAGACGCAGGCGACCATTTATTTCGTGACTACCCGTATGTCACGCCACGCAATATTGCCGACATCATGAAAAAACGCGCTTGTAAAGTGCAGCTCAGCATGAACACAGGAGATGGAGAAGACCCGTACATCGGGATGAAAGTAAGCAAAAACATCAAGAACGTGCAGATCAGGAGCAATTTCCATTGTGAGGGCTATTGCAAGACATATCCGAACGGGACTTGGGGCAAGTCTGTAGAAAATTACCCTACTGCGGAACATTCGTCTTCTGCCGACAAAACGGAATTCGAGCTCTATGGAGTCCACAACATCAGCGGAACAGGCGTGCGAACCGCCCTTGACAAGATCTACAACACGACTTTTTTCGATTCCTACAATAAGATAGGCAGCGCGAACAACTATCAGAAGCACTCACAGCCAACAAAACTTACCATGGATTTGGAATTCGACACGTCAAATTCCGGAAATGAGTGGTATATGTTCAAATTCACGAACTGCAGCACGATAAACATACAATACAGCAACGGCGGAGAAGGTCCATACGACGTCAAGACAGTCATGGACTGGAAGACTACGCACGGCAGGTTCACTCACAAGCTTATAACACTTGACTGAGACATGAAGACGGACAGACTATTTGCAGCAGTCGTCATTACCGCCATGGTGATGCAGTTCCAGGCCCGCGCCCAGAATGAAGAAGGCAGGACCCATGAATGGTTCAGAAAAGGTGCATTTGCCGGTGTTGAGGTCTCTGCCGGTGTCGTGACCGGATGGGAAAACATAGCCGGCTCCGGAGACATGAAGCACGACGCCAGCGGAGGAAATGCGAAACCATTGAGACTGTTCGGAATGCCTGACTACGAATTAGGAATGTTCATCGGCTACCGCTTCGATCCCCTGATTGCCTTGGCGGCCGGCATCGGCGGAAGCAATTCCACTGTCACCGGTACCACTGCAATGCCCGTGTTCCTGAGGCTCCGGAGCGACATTCTTGACCGCAGGGTCTCTCCAATATTCCAACTCGCCATAGGCTATGCCTTTCAATTTGCACATTCCAAACGCAGTACCTCAGAGCTGTCATACAATTCGGAACCATTTCCCGAACGCTACACCGGGCTCGGATTCAGCAACTCGGAAGAATATGTCGACGCCCGCATCGAGGAGTTCATGAAGCAGTTCGGTGACAACCTGTCCCCGGAAGAGTCCGACCGACTAAAGGCAGAGGAAAGAGAAAGAGCCCGAAACGACCTGTGCAGTTTCGGCAACGGGCAGCTCAGCTATCTCCCTGCCGGTACACTCGACGAACTCGGATGCTTTTCAAAAGATGGTTTTTTCGGCAGCCTGACAGCTGGTGTCAGCATCGGTGTCGGCAAGGGACAAAGCCGTTTGTCGGCAGGCGTGTCCGTCGGACTGGCCCAATATTCCTACAGCATCCGGCTGCGCTCCCCGGACAACAGTTTCATAAACATGTCCGTCCCGGCCTCACTCCCCGACGGAACACCAGTCATCATCGCTCGCACATCCATAAAGGACAATCCCGCCCGCCTTGACCTCCGCCTGCGCATCGGCTGGGAGTTCTGACCAAAACGCAAAAACCGGACAAGCCTCCATAGAGACCCGCCCGGCTAATCATACGACAAGGCTTCAACAACTCACCTCATCGGTGCACTCCTACAATAACTTGTAACTTCTTGCGATGAAGTCCGCCAATCCCTTGCCCTTCAGCAGGCCGTTGGCCAATAGTGCCAAGTCAGTAATCTGACGTGCCTTCTCCTCCCGTGCAGCCTTTGCCTCATCCGTAGAAGCATCCGCACCGCGCAGTTCCTCGACCAAAGGGTTCTCAAGATTGACCGTCAGGTTGTAGGACTCTGGCATCGAGCCGTAGAAGTTCAGACCGCCTCCGAGTTTCGACATCTCGCGGTAGCGCCTCATGAACTCAGACTGAGTGATGAGCACCGGAGCCGCGTCCTTGCCAAGATTGTCAGCCTCGATGTTCCATTCCATCTCAGTAGGGAGACCTGCCTTGAAAATCTCGTCCAGTGCCTTCTTCTCATCCTCGGAAAGCTCCGGCTTCTTCCTGTCCTCCTTGACAATGAGCCTGTCAACGCTGTCGGAATCCACGCGTGCGAACTTCACATTCTCAAGCTTGGTCTCCAGCATGTTCACAAAATAGGAGTCCAAGTGGCAGTCAAGCAACAGGACATCGTAGCCCTTGTTCTTCGCAGCCTCGATGTAGGAATACTGTGCCTGAGGGTCAGTCGCATAGAGAATGACAAGCTTCTTGTCCTTGTCTGTCTGCTCCGCCTCGATTGCCTTGCGGTAGTCGTCTATGCTGAAATACTTTCCGTCCGTATTCTTGAACAGGCAGAACTTGAGCGCACGCTCGCAGAATTTCTCGTCGGAAATCATTCCGTACTCGATGAAAATCTTCACATTGTCCCATTTCTCCTCAAAAGACTGCCTCTCATTTTTGAAAATCTCCTCAAGACGATCCGCGACCTTCTTGGTGATGTAGCCCGAAATCTTCTTGACATTGGCATCCGACTGGAGATAGCTCCTCGAAACGTTCAGAGGAATGTCAGGAGAGTCAATCACACCATGCAGAAGCGTAAGGAAGTCCGGCACAATCGCCTCGACGGAGTCCGTCACGAACATCTGGTTGCAGTAGAGCTGAATCTTGTTGCGGGAAATCTCCATCTGGTCCTTAATCTTAGGGAAATAGAGTATACCCGTAAGATTGAACGGGAAATCAACGTTCAGATGAATGTGGAAGAGAGGGTCGTCCGCCATCGGGTAGAGGGCATGATAGAACTTGTTGTAGTCTTCGTCAGTCAGCTCGGAAGGCTTGCGCGTCCAGAGCGGCTCCACCGTGTTGATTACATTGTCCTCGTCGGTATCGACATACTTGCCGTCCTTCCACTCCTGCTTCTTGCCGAACACGACCGGAACCGGCATGAACTTGCAGTACTTGTCAAGCAGCGACTGAATCCTGCCGCGCGTAGCAAACTCCGCCTCGTCCTCTGATATATAGAGCGTTATAGTCGTTCCGCGCTCCGCCTTGTCACAATCTTCCATCGTGTACTCGGGAGAACCGTCGCAGGTCCACTTCACGGCCTTCGCCCCCTCCTTCCAGCTCAAGGTCTCAATCGTCACCTTGTCTGCGACCATGAATGCCGAATAAAAACCGAGGCCGAAATGGCCGATGATGTTGCCAATCTGATCCTTATACTTTTCAAGAAACTCGCCTGCGGAAGAAAACGCAATCTGGTTGATGTACTTGTCAACCTCCTCCGAGGTCATTCCTATGCCACTGTCCACAATCTTAAGCGTCTTCGCTGTCTCGTCCAGTTCGACGCGCACCTTCAGTTCCCCTAGCTCGGCCTTATACTCGCCGGAAGCCGCAAGCGCCTTCATCTTCTGAGTGGCGTCGACAGCATTGGCGACTAATTCACGCAGGAATATCTCGTGATCCGAATAAAGGAACTTCTTGATTACCGGAAATATGTTTTCCGTCGTCACACCTATTTTTCCGTTTGCCATAATATTTAGTTTTTATATTTTACACAATATGATGGCGGAATGTCTCAAAAGCGATACCAACAAAATGAGACCGACATTTTGTCAGTCGTCTGTCAGTACAACGAAAAACCGGGCCCGATTTCACAACCAAGCCCGGATTCCTTAAAAAATAAGCGTTGTATGTATGTAAGTATGTATGCAGAGAGATTACTTGTAAAGGAATCTCTTGATACTCATTTTAGGAGTTTTCTCAAACGGAGCGTCAACAATCTCTACCTTTGAGATCTGGCTATACAGCGGAAGAGACTTGTTAAGAAGACTCTGCATGTCATGCATCTTCTCGGAAACAGCTTCTCCGTCAAGCCCGTCGGCCTCAATCTTCTTCTGGTCAAGATAGACAAGCGCAACAAGCTTCGAAGCACGATCAACGACTACAGATTCAACAACATACGGCTGATTATTCACCGCGGCTTCGATTTCCTCCGGATAGATATTCTGCCCGTTTGAGGAAAGAATCATGTTCTTGCTGCGCCCGCGTATGAATATGTTTCCATCGGCGTCTATCACTCCGAGGTCACCGGTGTTGAGCCATCCGTCCTCCGTGAATGCAGCCTTCGTCGCCTCCTCGTTCTTGTAGTAGCCGCTCATTATGCTCGTCCCGCGTGCCTGAATCTGTCCCACGACATGCTGCGGATCTTCGGAGTCTATGCGGACCTCAGCCCGGTCGACTGCCTTTCCGCACGAGCGGAGCGCGAACTTCTTGCAGTTCTCGTATGCGAGAAGAGGAGCGGCCTCCGTCATTCCATATCCGATTGTAAACGGAAGACCTATCTTGCGGAACCACTGCTCGACTTCAGGATTCAGCGCTGCACCGCCCATGATGAACATCTGAACCTTGCCTCCGAAAGCGTCGAGAAGCTTCTCTCGGATCTTCTTGCAGATGATTGAATTCAGCCCGGGAACCTTAAGCGCGAACTTTACGGCCGGCTTGCTGACAACCGGAAGAACCGCCGATTTGAAGATCTTCTCCATGACGAGCGGAACCGTGACGACGAGATACGGATGCACATCCTTCATCGCCCCGAGCAGCAAGGCCGGAGTCGGAGTCTTGCCGAGATAGTAGATGGTCGACCCTCCGCAGAGCGGGTAGATGAGTTCGAACATCATCCCGTACATGTGCGCCATAGGAAGCATGGAGACAATCTTGTCACCCGGATGGGACGGGATGTGCTCCTGCCCGAACTCGACATTCGCACTGAGGCACTCATATCGGAGCATGACCCCCTTCGGTGCGCTTGTAGTTCCGGAAGTGTAGTTGATTATCGCGAGTTCCTTGTCATTATCTGTCGGATAATTGACGTTTTCTCGTGTGAAACCGAGCGGATATTTCTTCTCGAACGCGGCCTGGAGGTTTGCCATTGCGGCACGGACCCTTTCATCTGAAGTGTAGAGAAGAGAAAAGTCATCTACCGAAATGACGGTGTGCACTCTCGGCATAGCCTTCAGATCAAGCTTCTTCCACAGGTCAGTGTTCGTGAAAAGAATCACGCTCTCCGAATGATCCACGAGCGAGTTCACGCTGTCCGGTGTAAAGTCCGCAAGAATCGGGACAACGACTGCCTCGTATGTATTGATCGCGAGGAAAGATATTCCCCACTTGGCGGAGTTTTTCGCGCAGAGCGCAATCTTGTCGCCCTTCTTCACGCCGCCTTCCTCAAAGCATATATGGAACTTTGCGATGAGAGTCGCGACCTGTCCGAAAGTAAATTCGTCCCCTCCGTAGTTGCAGAGCGCCGGAGACTCCCAATTTTCACGGATTGCTTCTGTCAGTCTCGTGAAATAATGTTTCATCGGTCTGTCAATCATATCGTCAAAAATCAATTAACGGATGCAAATTTAATGAAAAGACTTGCCTGACGCTTATTTTTTCTATATTTGTGGCGAAATGTCCCATTTTATGTGGTAAAAATTTGGATATGATGAGAAAGAAACCTATAGTTGCACTCGTTTATGACTTCGACGGAACCCTGTCGCCGGGAAATATGCAGGAATTCGGATTCATCCAGGCAATCGGGAAAGACCCTAAGGAGTTCTGGACGGAAAGTGACGACATTGCAATAGAACAGGACGCAAGCAATATCCTGAGCTACATGAAACTCATGTTCGACGAGGCGAAGAGACTCGGGATACGACTGACACGGAAGGATTTCCGGCGTTTCGGGAAGAAGATAGAACTTTTTGAAGGAGTGAAGGAATGGTTCTCAGCCGTCAATGAATATGGAAAGGAGCACGGGGTCGTCGTGGAGCACTACATAAACTCGTCCGGACTCGCCGAAATGATAGAAGGGACACCGATTGCCCACGAATTCAAGCGAATATTTGCCTGTTCCTACCTTTATAATGAAGACGGCGTAGCCATCTGGCCGGGCGTAGCCGTCGACTACACCGCGAAGACCCAGTTCCTGTTCAAGATAAACAAGGGAATCCTGAGCATACGCGACAACAAGAAAGTCAACGAAAGCCAGGTCGAGGACAAGAAGAGGATTCCATTCCCGCACATGATTTATTTCGGCGACGGAGAGACAGATGTCCCGTGCATGAAAATAGTAAAAATGTTCGGCGGCCATTCTATCGGCGTCTACAATCCGGCCATTTCAAAGAAAGTCAAGACAGCGCGGACTCTTCTGAAGCAGGGACGCGTCAATTTCATCACGCCCGCACGATACACCCGCGACAGCCGCACCTTCGAGCTGGTGTGTTCGATTATAGATAAGATACGAGCAGACTACCACTTACAGATTTTGGCAAAAAGCGAATAGCAAAAAAATCCCGGGATTTGAACTGAGTCAAATTCCGGGATTCTTATTGTATTAGGGGATGCATAAAAGGATGGGATGCAAGGCGGACGATGAAGTCAAATACCGCAGCAACCTGTTGGTTGTGAGGATTTTGACAAAGCGTCCAACGCCGCAGACCGCCTTTTAGGCGTCCCGTATCAGAGGGCGATCACAATAGACCGTGAGAGCGGCGCGTCAGCAGATTTAGCCTTGACAACCTCAGACTTCGCGACAATGCGTGAAGGAGCGATGTTGTACTTGTTCACGAGCAGATCCTGAACGTACTGCACACGCTTCTCCGCAAGCTTGCGGTTGCGTGAAGCAGAGCCGGTGTTCTTGTCAGCAGTTCCGGTAATCACGATTGTCCTGTTCTCATCGACATTGGCGATGACGGTCTTCACATAGTAATCGAGGTGGAGACGTTCCTTGACAGGAAGCTCGGATTCGCCTATGTTGAAGTACATGATTGCAGGAGAAACGTCCGTAAGAACAGCCTTCTTCTCTGCGGCTGCCTTTCTTGCAGCCTCTGCGTCAGCCTTTGCCTTCGCGAGCTCAGCATCCTTTGCGGCGAGAGCCTTGTCCTTGGCAGCGGCGTCGGACTTTGCCTTGTCAAGAGCGCTGTTGGCATCAGCGATGGCATCGTTGGCATCCTTCCACTGCTGTGGAGTGACACCTGCAGAACGCCTCCAGTTGGTCTTGCCGAGATTTACGTTCAGACCGAGGGCAGCCGAAAGCTCCGCCGAAACTCCTCCCGGGAAGGAAATTACCCTGCCGTTGTAGAGAATGCCGCGGATATCGAGAGTGATGTCAACCCTGCTGCACACCTTGAAGGTGTTGTAGAGACCGGCACCCGCACCGAAAGCCTTGGCAAACTGGAGCTTGTTCTCAGCATTGTTCTTGTTGCCACCGAGAACGAGACCTGCATGAAGGTAAGGCGAAAGGTTATATACACGTGACTCCCTGTAGCCCCAGAATTCATTGGAGATGTTCCATAGGAAGTCGCCGTGAACATAGCCGAAAGCCAGTTTGTCAACATACCTGCCATCCTTTTCCGTGTGGAAAGTCGGAAGATACTCCTTGTTTGCGGAACCGCGTGCCGTAAGACCCTGCGCGCCGATCCTGAACGCATAGCATGGTGTAAGCCACTTTGCCACATTAATTTCAGCATTACCGCCGACACCCGGCCTCAAGCCCTTGTCACCGATAAGATTAATTCCGCCAGCGACTCCGACTGACCAGTTGTCCCAGAAACCGTTCGTCTCATAAGGACCGCGGACAATCTTTCCGTTGGCGTCCCTGTTCCCGTCTTCCTGAGCGAACGCGGCCACAGAAAGGGAAAGAACAGCCAAAACAGTAATAAGCCTTTTCATAACAACACTATTTTAAAAAAAAACTATTTGTTCAATGCAGTCGCCACGTCAACCGCGCAGGCTACGGTGCATCCGACCATCGGGTTGTTGCCGATTCCGAGGAATCCCATCATCTCGACGTGCGCCGGAACTGATGAAGAGCCGGCAAACTGTGCGTCCGAGTGCATACGTCCCATCGTGTCGGTCATACCGTAAGACGCAGGACCTGCGGCCATGTTGTCCGGATGAAGGGTACGGCCTGTACCGCCGCCGGATGCAACTGAGAAATATGGCTTGCCCGCGAGGATGCGCTCCTTCTTATATGTTCCTGCGACAGGATGCTGGAAACGGGTAGGGTTCGTGGAGTTACCTGTGATGGAAACGTCAACGCCCTCGTGCCACATGATTGCCACGCCCTCGCGGACATCGTCTGCACCGTAGCACCTGACCTTTGCACGCGGACCGTCACTGTAGGCTATTTCACGGACAATCTCAAGCTTGCCGGTGAAATAGTCGAACTTGGTCTGAACGTATGTGAAGCCGTTGATGCGGGAGATAATCTGAGCCGCGTCCTTTCCGAGACCGTTGAGGATGCAGCGGAGAGGCTCCTTGCGGACCTTGTCTGCCTTTGCGGCAATCTTGATTGCGCCCTCCGCAGCCGCGAAAGACTCGTGGCCGGCGAGGAATGCAAAGCACTTAGTCTCCTCGCGGAGGAGCATTGCGGCGAGGTTGCCGTGGCCGAGGCCTACCTTGCGGTCGTCAGCGACAGAACCCGGAATGCAGAATGACTGGAGGCCCAGACCGATTGCCTCGGCAGCCTCGGCAGCGTTCTTGCAGCCCTTCTTGAGAGCGATTGCGGAGCCTACGACGTATGCCCACTTCGCGTTCTCGAAGCAGATTGGCTGGGTGTCTTCGCAGGTCTTGTAAGGATCGAGACCGTACTTGTCGCATATCGCGTTGGCCTCTTCAATATCCTTGATGCCGTTTTCATTGAGGACAGCAAGTATCTGTTTGATACGACGATCCTGGCTTTCGAACTTAACTTCTCTTATCATTGTCTTTTCTCCTTATTCTTTACGTGGATCAACATATTTGACTGCACCTGCCTCCTTGGTGAAGCGGCCGTATGAACCGGTCACCTGTTTGAGAGCCTCGTTGGCGTCTACGCCCTTCTTCACGAGATCCATGAACTTGCCCATGTGGACGAATTCGTATCCGCAGATCTGGTCATCCTTATCAAGGGCGATGGTCTTGATGTAACCCTCTGCCATCTCAAGATAGCGCGGTCCCTTTGCAAGGGTTCCGTAGAGAGTGCCGACCTGGCTGCGGAGTCCTTTTCCGAGATCCTCAAGTCCGGCACCGATCATGAGTCCGCCCTCAGAGAAGGCCGACTGGGTACGTCCGTAGACAATCTGAAGGAAAAGTTCGCGCATCGCGGTGTTAATCGCATCGCACACAAGGTCAGTGTTAAGAGCCTCAAGGATGGTCTTGCCAGGAAGGATCTCCGCTGCCATTGCAGCCGAATGAGTCATTCCGGAGCATCCGATAGTCTCGACAAGAGCCTCCTGGATGATTCCGTCCTTCACGTTGAGCGTAAGCTTGCAGGCACCCTGCTGCGGGGCGCACCAGCCGACGCCGTGAGTAAGTCCGGAGATGTCGGTAACTTCTTTAGCTTTTACCCATTTCCCCTCTTCAGGAATTGGAGCGGGACCATGGTTCGGTCCCTTTGCAACGCAGCACATCTGCTGCACTTCGTGTGAATAAATCATAAAACTGTTTTATAATTGTTTAGCTTTTAAGACATTACGCTACAATAAGCGCGCCACGCCCAATGCGCACCGCGATTATCGCGGCAAAGATAGTTATTTTTTCGATATTAAGAAGATTTGACTATATTTGTAGAGTGATTGTTTTCTTCCTCAATGAACTACAAACTGAGAATCATTATCAAGGGTCACATACTCAACCCCATATGGAAAACTCGCGGGGAGCGCAGAAGAATCCGTGGCGAAGCGACACGGAGGGCAGTCGACAGCCATTTAGACTCATACCTTGATTTCATCCGCAGGCTAAGGCCTGAAGGCGAAGCTACAGAAAGCGGGAAGTCTGAGGAAAGGATATTCAGCATCTGGCTTCAGGGCGAGGAGTCCGCGCCGCCCGTCGTCAAGGCCTGCTGGAACAGCATACGAACAAACTGCACGCAGGAACTTGTCGTGCTTGACGCCACCGACATTGACAGCTGGATTGAGCTGCCTGAGCACATAAAGAGGAAATGGGAGACCGGAAAGCTCAGACCGGCACATTTTGCAGATATATGCAGGCTTGCCCTTCTCGTCAAATATGGCGGGCTTTGGGCTGACGCGACGGACTTTATCCCGCACCCTCTGCCCCGCCGGCTATGGGATACCGATTTTTTTGTCTACATGAGCGGAAACGTCCAGACAGGCTGGTATGCGTTTATCCAGAACTGCTTCATCCGTTCAAAACGAGGCAACTTCCTCGCCTCCGCATGGCTCGAACTGATTTACGAATACTGGAGGCGCGAGGACAGCGCGGCAGACTACTTCATCCACCAGATGCTGTTCCGGAAACTTGTGGAGAACAACGAGACAGCGGCGGAGCTGTTCCGCGTGATGCCGAAAATCAATCAGGATGCGACACACACCGTATGGTTTCAATACGGGAAGTGCCCATACGACAAGAAAATGTGGGACGCGCTGACCTCGGCCGCGATGTTCCAGAAGACAGAATACAAGTCCGGGATGTCCAAGACACCAGAAGCCGGTTCGTTCGCAGAACACATGCTGCATACCTCATCGAAGAACCCAGCCGAAGAATATTGAAAAGCGGACGCCAACTCAACGCTTCAGACCGGCCTCCTTTTTCCTGAGCTTATCGCGAAACGGGCCAAGGAAGTTCCGCTCCCATTTCACGAGCTGCTGCGGAGAAGCCGCCCTCGCGTACAGCTCCTCCGCAGCACGGACAGCGACACGGAGACTCCGCACCTTGAATTCCGATGCGGAAGAATTGATGTAACTGCCGAGATTCGGATAGTAGAAATACAGAGGAAGGTTGATTATCGTGGCAGTCTTCACCCTCAGCATAACTTCGCTCCACCACGGAAAATCCTCATAGATTATGCCTTCGATAAAACGTATATCCCTCACTTTCGACGACCTGTACAGGCAGCGCCATGGCTGGCAATGCTTTACAGCCCATTTCCGTTCAATCCCCTCCGGACTGGAATATTCCGTCGCATAATCGAATATGTCATCCGTGTCTCTGAATTCTATTTCTTCGGGAACATATTTTCTGAACCCGACTTTCCCGTTCTCCCCCAAATGAAGGAGCTGACGAATCATATTCTTTGTCCGGTATGACCGGTTATATGTAAACGCCACAATATCCGAACCGTTCTTCCCGGCAAGTCCCACGCATATTTCCATCGTCTGCGGATGGATAAAGTCATCGCTGTCGACAAAAAGCAGGAACTCTCCCCGCGACATTTCGAGAGCAAGGTTCCTCGCCCTTGACACTCCTCCGTTTTCAACATGCAGGACACGGATTCTGGCATCCTCACCGGCATAACGGTTCAGAATCCCCGCCGTCCCGTCACTGCTGCCGTCGTCTACGCAAACAGCCTCCCAATCGCCGTAAGACTGTCCCCTGAGGCTGTCAAGGCAACGTGCGATGTACTTTTCTGAATTATAGACCGGAATAATTACGGATACCATGGTTTTTTTTTGCAAATATATAATCTTTTTTATTTATATTCGCCCTGTAACAAATCTTCAGCGACAATGACAATAGTATACTGCACATCAACAATATACAGTTCAGGTGGAATGGAACGTGTGCTCATACAGAAGGCGAACTATCTTGCGGAACGCTGCTGATGCGAAATCCACATCTTGACATTTCACCAGAAAGGCCGACAGCCGTTCTTCCCGATAAGCGACAAGGTTCACCTCACCGATCTCAATGTAAAATACGGATACCTATTCTGCGGCCGCTGTATAGGCATAAAATGGAAAGATTTCTCAGACAAGTGAAGGCAGATGTGTGCATCTCCATGGCGGGAGTCGAAATGAGTTCCGTGACCAGAATAAAGTACGATTGCCCCAAGATTGCCGAGTTCCACTTCTCGTTTGACAGCTTTGACTTACGCGGAAAGAGCCGACGTCTTCCTAAGTTCATAAATACGGCGTCGCGGATGAAAAAGTTCGTGGTTCTAACCAAAGAGGACGCGCAGAAATGGAAAAAGTTCTGAACAACGTCGTCCAGATATATAATCCGGCAGACATTAATGCTGTTCCGCCCCAGGTGGACAGACCGCACAGATGTATCAGCGGCGGACGGCTGGTACCGCAGAAGAACTACGGGGACATGCTGAAAGTTTGGAGTTCAGTGTCAAAAGACTTCCCTGATTGGCGTCTTGACATCTACGGGACGGGCCACAGCGAAGCCGCCTTTCCGCCATGGCGAGAAATCTCGGCATCGGGAACAGCGTCATGGTCAACCATCCGACAGGAGATTTCCGCAAGGAGCTTGAAAGCAGTGCCGTCTATATGATGACATTACTATACGAGGGATTTCCAATGGTACTTGTGGAGGCTGCGGCAGCCGGCACGCCTGCTATAGCATTCAATTGCCCGACAGGGCCTGCGGAGGCGATTCTCGACGGCGAGACAGGTTTTATCATCGCCCAAAGGGACATCGCCTGGATGTCATCTGGCTTAAGGAGGCTTATGTCCGACAGAGAATTAAGGGAGAGGATGGGAGAAAAAGCCCGTGAGCACAGTTCAGTCTTCGACATTGACAAAATAATGAGCCAGTGGATGAATCTGTTTCGTGAACTGACGGGAGAATAGGCTTGTTATATTGGATGTCTTTGAGTACCTTTGCGGGGCGAAAATACATGCTGATGAAAAGATTGTTCCTGTTTGCCGCCTACATACCATCCGGAATCGTTGGGGAATCGCTGTTGTTTTACATACGATCCCTCAATGAGCTGGGAGGCGTGGTTTTGTGTGCCGACTCGCCCATGAATTCAGGACAGGCGGAAAGACTCGCGCCTTATGTACTTCACTGCGAGGCGGAAAGACATGGAGAATATGATTTCGGCTCCTATAAGAGAGCATGGGGTTGGGCGTCCGAGAACCTTGAACTTGACACATACGACTACATCTACCTTGTCAATGACTCAGTCTTCGGGCCTCTGTTTGATCTCAAGCCACTTTTAGAGCGTCTCGAAACGGAAGAAAACGGAGCTTTCTCGCTCGTGTACAATCCGAACAGAAAGACTCCTCACATGCAGTCATGGTTCGTCGGTCTGTCGAGAAATGTCTTCAGCACCGGCTGGTTCAACGACTTTCTCATGTCTGTAACCGTGGCGAAGGACAAGAATGACGTGTGTCGCCTGTACGAGATCGGGATGACAGAACTTCTTCAAAAGCACAATGTTTCAATAGGCTTTGCTTTTGCGGCTCCGCACAAAACCATATATGACAAGCCTCTCCGTTTCTGCCGCGAAGGTCTTCCTTTCGTCAAGAAGTCTTCTTTCGTCAGGCACAATGGGAGTATAGGGCATGACATCACACGTATAGTGAGGGAGTTCCCGTCTGCCGAAACCGACGCAATGATTGCCGAAGCATCACGGACCTGGGGGGCGGAATATGTAACGGAAATCATGGGAATGAACAGGTTGACAGCAGGATTAAGACTTATAAAATACCTTTATGAAAAGCTTGGAAAATAGTAACACGTCTCCGATAAGGGTGCTTGTAGTCCTGCACATATATTACGAAGAATACCTGCCCTATTATCTTGACAAACTCAAGAATATCAACGGCTGTGAATGGGACATGATTGTTACCGGCTGCAATCTCAGCGAGCACACACGCAGGATTATTGCCGGATTCAAGAATGACGTCATGTTTTATGACACTCCGAATATCGGATATGACGTGTGGCCGTTCATATATGCAATCAAGCGGACAGACCTTAACAAGTACTGCTTCATTGTCAAGATACACACGAAAAATCAGGACAAAGTCGTCAATTATCTGAACGGCATCGCTTACACGGGGACGACGTGGCGCTCCGAACTAGTAAATGCCCTGCTGGGCTCCGAAGAACAGTTCAATAAGCTTCTGGCAGTTTTCAGACATAGGAAACGAGTCGGGATTGCGTACGCGATGAGTCTTGATATTATCCGTAGAGACAATCTAATCGAAGATTCCGGAGTGCTTTCAGAAGAAATGAAACGGTTGGGAATGAAGTCTGACGTCAAGCACTTCTGTGGCGGCACAATGTTCGCTGTCAGGGCCGCGGCGACGAAATGGATAAAAGATGACAGGATAACAGAAAATATATTCCAGCAGTCGAAAGGCTCGCACAATACGGCGACAATGGCGCACGTCTACGAGCGCATCCTCAGCATGGCCGTAACGGAAAACGGATATGAGACTTTCCTCATACGCACCAGTTGGTCCAAGTACTTCTTCATCAAAGTTAAACGCTACATCCAGCCTTTGTTAGAATGGCTGTTCTCAATCAATTACCATGGCACTAACCATGAGAAGTTCATTACGGTCTTCGGATATAGGTTCAAGTTAAATAAATAAAAGCACGGCTATGCCTAAAATTTCAGTAATAGTTCCGTCTTACAATGTGGAGAATTTTCTTGCGGAGACACTCGACTCGGTACGTTCACAGACTTACGGAGATTGGGAGTGTATAATTGTGGATGACGGAAGTACGGACGGGACATGGAAGGTTGCCAAGGAATTCTGCAACAAGGATCCGCGGTTCAGGCTCATCCATCAGGAAAACAAAGGGTTGGCTGGCGCAAGAAACGCCGGCATAGACAATGCGTCCGGTGAGTTTATCCTCCCGCTTGATGCCGATGATCTAATTGGTCGAGAATACATGGAAATGGCGATGCGTGTCTTCATGGAGCAGCCCGACGTGAAACTTGTGTATTGCAAGGCGCGCATGTTCGGAGTCAAGGACAGAAATTGGGAACTGCCGCAATACAACTACCGGAGACTGATTGCCATCAACCACATATTCTGCACTTGCTTTTTCCGACGGGCAGATGCCGTTGACGCCGGAAAGTACGATGTCTCCTTCCGGACAGGATACGAAGACTGGGACTTTCTTCTACGCCTACTTGGGCCTAACGACAAGGTAGTACGGATAGACAAGGTACTTTTCTTCTATCGCCAGCACTCCACGGAAACACTGGTGAAAACCGCGATGAAGAACGAATCGCAGATATTGAAACGCATAGTCGAAAAATACCCGAACATATATGCTCAGTATATGGATCGCCTGATATATCAGATGCGTTTCGACATAGAAAGAGAGGAACAGAATGCGCAGCAGCAGAAAAAAAAGAAAATGAAAGGCTTGCTGTCAAGACTATTCAATAGGAAATGAGACAGACACGAATAGCATATATTGACATAGTAAAAGGCCTACTGATACTTTGCCTTCTTTATGGACACATGATAATAGAGCTGAACATACATGGCATAGACGACAAGGTGCTGCATGGGATGTGGAAGCTTGTGCCTGTGTATAATTCGTTTTTCATGCCGTGCTTCTTTCTGATTACAGGACTTTGCACGACATTCGGGATACCCTTCAGAAAGTACCTCGTAAAGAATCTCAAGACGCTGATTCTTCCGGCAGTCGCGATTACATTGATAGGTCAGTATGGCACGGACATATTCAATGCACGAAAAATTTCATTTGACCACATCGTGGACCTGGCCACATGGATTGGAACCGGCGGCCCGTGGTTCATCATATCACTTTTCATAGCAAAGTTGATTTATTGGGGTGCAAGCAGAATGACACGGCTGCATGCAGGAATCATCATCGGCCTGCTCTATTTCGGCGGTCTTCTGCTTAATAAGCTTGAACTTTTTCCAAACTATTTGTGGCACAGACACGCAATGACCCTGTTGCCATATCTCTTCATCGGGGATCTGCTCAAGGATAACATGGCAAAAGTGGAAACATATTTTGGCCTGGCAGCGCTGGCATGGCTATTTCTCGTCCCGCTTCAAGTGGTTCTCCACTACCGTGGAATAATGTTTCTTCCGATGCACGACAAGTTCATCAACGTAAGTTTTGACAACTTTATCGTCCATTTCATCAATGTGATGTTGGGAACAGCGATGATTTTTTATGTTTCAAAATGGATTGAAAGACATGGGAAGAGTGGCATTCTTCAGACATTCGGGAAAGGAACGTTGCTCATTTACCTCATAAACGAGCCCGAACAGCGCTTCGTGCTTAGAATTCTCATGCCATTCTACAGCGCTGACTTTTCACCGCTGCAATCGTTCGCATTCCAGATTGCGGCACATCTTTTCTGTTTCATTCTGTTCTATATAGTCGTGAGAATCGTATATGAGAGCAAATATCTTTCTGTCCTGGTAGGAAAATGGTAAAAATTGAACGTATAGACAAAGCCGTCAGCGTCACAATGAAGCCGGTGACGGAATTTCTACCCGCATTCCTGTTTCTCTGCATCTGCTTGTTTGCCCCTCAACTTTATGGATGCAGATTCGGCGATGGTATAGTCCAATTATGGAAAGGTCTGTGGAACAATATGTTTCTCTGCTGCTTCACGGCATATATCCTCCTATTGCCCGGTTGTGTCGTCGGTCACTGGAAAAAATGGTACGGCTACGCGTGGGAATGGAGTGTGGTGCTTATATGCTGGTTTCTGACAGCGGTCGACTTTTTCCTTTTCAAGTTCTTCGGAACTCATGTGAACGCCTATATCCTGCAGCTGATGAATGAGACCAACAACACGGAAACGGCAGAATTCTTCAACACATATGTCCTGTCCGCCAAATTCCTTGAGGTGATTGCCTTCGCCTTATGTTCGGCAATGCTTATAGCTGCCCTCATAGCCGCGCAAAAGAAACTTCGTGTCAACAGCAGAATCCCGGTCCTGTTGGGACTCCTGTACTTATGCGCGTCCGTCGTGTACTCGGCATCAAACGTGAAAGCATTCTCTCTGAATGTCATAGAAAACACGGTATATTCCTTGGGAAGGCACGTTTCCAAGTCTTCCGTGTTCAACATATACAACAGTTTCCTGCAGTTCTTTCAAGAAAAGAGCGATTTTAAGCGATGTTTTGCATCACAAGAAAACATTGAAACATGGAGAGAGTATGATGGACCGGATGATATAGTGGTGATAATTGGAGAGTCCCACAACAAATATCATTCGTCTCTATACGGATACCCACACAACACGAATCCGCGTTTGGGAGAAATGAAAGGACTGTTTGTGTTCGACGATGTCATCAGTTCCGTCAATGCGACATCACAGTCATTCAGAAATTTCATGAGTCTCGCGAGCCTTGACGGCGACAGCCAATGGTACGAAAAGCCTCTTTTCCCGGCAGTATTCAAGAGTGCCGGATACAATGTAAATTTTTACAGCAACCAGTTTGTATACGACCCGGCTCAAGATACTTATGACGCATCCTGCGGATTCTTTAACCACCCGGCAATTCAGAACAAGTTGTTTTCCCACAAGAACTCCATAAAATACCAATATGACGGGGAATTGGTCGATGCCTACAGGAAGCAGAGACTCGGAATTGAAAATGCGGACGGCAATCTGATAATATTCCACCTCTCAGGACAGCATGTCAATGCCGAGGAACGTTATCCGAAAGAATGGGAATATTTTCAAGCAGACGATTATCCGGAACGCACGAGTCTTGACGAAAGTCAGAAACAATATGTCGCACATTATGACAATGCGACCCGGTACAATGATGCAGTCGTCAACGAAATAATGAAAATGTACGCAGACAAGGATGCAGTCGTGCTTTACTTCTCGGATCATGGCGATGAAGTCCATGATTTCAGAAACCACATCGGACGTTCTCATGACTATAAGGCAGGAGGCGCCAAGTCGGTGCATTGTCAATTAGACATCCCGTTTCTCATATATATCAGCGACTTATGTCAGACAAGGCATACTGAACTATGCCGAAGGATTTCGTCGTCGGTTCATAGGCCATTCATGACCGATGACCTGCCGCATCTGCTCATAGACATAGCCGGAATCGGCTGCACTGACTACCAACCGTCGAGAAGTCTCATCTCCGATGAATACAACATAAAAAGAAAAAGAATACCACGTGCAATAAATCCGTCTGTAAGAGTAGATTACGATACCCTATAAATATGACGGCAGTCGCTTCCCTTTGCAAAAGCATGCGATTATGACTATTTTTGTATAGTTAAATCAATTTTGAAACGAATTGCAGTTCTCAGGCATCTTTATGCGCGAGAAAATTTTTTGCTGATGAACATTGTAAGAACTGACATTGACGGGGTTGTCATCATCGAACCCAAAGTCTTCGGGGACAACCGGGGATATTTTTTCGAATCGTTTTCGCAGCGGGACTTCGACTCGCAGGTGCGGGAGGTGAGGTTCGTGCAGGACAACGAGAGCAAGTCGCGCTACGGGGTGCTCCGGGGGCTGCATTTCCAGAAGCCGCCGTTTGCGCAGAGCAAGCTTGTGAGGGTAGTTCGCGGAGCTGTACTTGATGTTGCTGTGGACATCAGGCGCGGGTCTCCGACATTCGGGAAGCATGTGGCTGTCGAACTTACGGAAGACAACCACATGCAGCTGTTTATCCCGAGGGGATTCGCGCACGGATTCGCGGTGTTGTCCGACGAAGTCCTGTTCCAGTATAAATGCGACAACTTCTATGCTCCGCAGAGCGAAGGCGCCATTGCATGGAATGACCCGGCGCTCGGAATAGACTGGAGACTTCCGGAAGACAAGGTCGTGCTGTCAGAAAAGGACATGCACCATCCGTTGTTGGCAGACATCGAAAGCCCGTTTGTCTTCGGAGAAAACCTCTATCCGGAAATCTCCGGGCAAAAAATTCTGTAAACCATCTTCAAACAACCGATATGAAAGGAATTGTTCTCGCCGGAGGCTCCGGCACACGGCTCTACCCGATAACCAAGGGGGTCAGCAAGCAGATGCTCCCGATTTTTGACAAGCCGATGATTTACTACCCCATTTCGACGCTCATGCTCGCCGGAATCAGGGATATCCTGATAATCTCCACCCCGCTTGACCTGCCCGGATTCCGGCGGCTTCTCGGTGACGGAAGCGACTACGGGGTTCATTTCAGTTATGCGGAGCAGCCTTCTCCTGACGGACTCGCGCAGGCGTTCATCATAGGAGAGGAGTTCATCGGGGACGACAGCGTGTGTCTTGTGCTCGGGGACAACATCTTCCACGGCAACGGATTCGGGGAGATGCTGCGCTCTGCGGTCGCGGATGCGGAGAACGATGGCAAGGCGACCGTGTTCGGATACTGGGTGTCAGACCCAGAACGGTATGGCGTGGCGGAATTCGACTGGGCCGGGAAATGCCTCTCGATTGAGGAGAAGCCGGAGCATCCGAAGTCGAACTATGCTGTTGTCGGGCTATATTTCTATCCGAACAAGGTTGTGGAAATCGCGAAGTCCATAAAGCCATCGGCCCGCGGTGAACTTGAAATCACGACCGTGAACCAGAAATTTCTTGACGAAGGCACGCTTAAGGTCCGCACTCTCGGACGCGGATTCGCATGGCTCGACACGGGCACCCACGACAGCCTTTCGGAGGCATCGACATTCATCGAGGTCATTGAGAAGCGGCAGGGTCTGAAAATCGGATGCCTCGAAGGAATAGCGTTCAGAAAGGGCTGGATTGACGAGGCAAAGATGCGCGAGGTGGCGGAACCGATGATGAAGAACGAATACGGCCGCTACCTTATCCGGGTCATCGATGAGGTGAAGCAGAGCGGATACAGCAATCTGGACTGAGGACTATGAACATACTTGTGACTGGAGCCAACGGGCAGTTGGGCAATGAGATGCGCATCGTCGCGAAAGGGAGCGGGGACAGATATGTGTTCACTGATGTCGTGATGCCGGAGGGCGTGGAGACGACATTCCTTGACATCACGGACTTGAGCGCGGTGAGAAGTGCAGTGAAGGAATATGGGATTGACGCCATCGTGAACTGCGCGGCCTACACCAATGTGGATGCGGCGGAGTCGAACTTTGAACTTGCGGAAAGGCTGAACGCTGTCGCGCCGGAGAATCTTGCAGTGGCAATGAAGGAGGCCGGCGGGCTTTTAGTGCAGATTTCCACGGACTATGTATTCGGGAAAGAGCCTTATAATGTGCCGTGCCGCGAGGAGCAGAAGGGCACGCCGACGGGAGTGTACGGGCTAACAAAGCTTCACGGAGAGGAGCGGATTCAGGCTGTGGGCGGAGACTGGGTGATTCTGCGCACGGCGTGGCTATATTCCGAGTTCGGGAAGAACTTCTGCAGGACGATGATGGCGCTGACGGCCTCCAAACCACAGATTAAGGTAGTCTTTGACCAGACGGGAACTCCGACCTACGCGCTGGACTTGGCCAGGGCGATTGAGACCGTGCTTGCGGACTGGAAGAAAGAATGCCGCCGTACGGACGGGAACGAGTCAGCAGCCGACGCCTCAACAGAAAGAGAGCCCAACAGTGGAAGATACTCAAAGACAGGAATTTACCACTTCAGCAATGAGGGCGTATGCTCGTGGTTCGACTTTGCGAAGATGACGGCAGAATATGCCGGAAACACCGGTTGCGACGTACTCCCCTGCCACAGCGACGAATTTCCGAGCGCCGTAAGGCGTCCGTCATATTCTGTTCTCGACAAGACGAAGATTAAGGAGACCTTCGGGCTGAAGATACCTTACTGGACGGACTCGCTCAAACGATGCATCGCAAACCTTTTGGATAAACAAGAACAATCGAAAATATAAGGACATGTCAAACACAGGCAGAACAATAATGATAACGGGAGGCGCAGGGTTCATCGGAAGCCACGTGGTGCGACTTTTCGTCAACAAATATCCTGAATATAAGATAGTTAATATCGACAAACTGACATACGCCGGAAATCTTGCAAATCTGCGCGACATTGAGGGGCGACCGAACTACAAATTCGTCCGTATGGACATCTGCGACTTCGAGGGGATTCTGAACCTGATGCGTACGGAGAAAATTGACGGAATCATCCATCTCGCGGCGGAAAGCCACGTGGATCGGTCAATCAAGGACCCGTTCACTTTCGCAAGAACAAATGTAATGGGGACGCTGTCACTGCTCCAGTCCGCAAAGATTTACTGGGAATCGCTCCCAGAGGGCTACGAGGGCAAGCTTTTCTACCACATTTCAACGGATGAAGTCTATGGAGCGCTCGCGATGACGCATCCGGAGGGCATAAAGCCGCCATTCTCCACAAAGGCGTCCTCCGGCAGCCACCACCTCGCATACGGGGAGGATTTTTTCCGCGAGACGACGAAATATAACCCGCACTCGCCCTACTCAGCGTCGAAGGCGTCGTCAGACCATTTCGTTCGCGCATTCCACGACACCTACGGCATGCCTACGATAGTGACCAACTGCTCGAACAACTATGGTCCCTATCAGTTCCCCGAAAAGCTCATCCCATTGTTTATCAATAATATACGCCATCGTAAACCGCTTCCGGTCTACGGAAAGGGCGAGAATGTGCGCGACTGGCTGTTCGTCGAGGATCACGCACGGGCGATTGACCTGATTTTCCATAACGGGCGCGTAGCCGAAACCTACAATATAGGAGGTTTCAACGAGTGGAAGAACATCGACATCATAAAGGTTGTCATCAGCACGGTGGACAGGCTGCTCGGACGCTCCGAGGGCGAGGATCTTGACCTCATCACATACGTCACCGACCGCCCGGGACATGACGCGCGCTACGCCATCGACTCCACGAAACTCCAGCGGGAACTCGGTTGGGAGCCGTCACTTCAGTTCGAGGAAGGCATAGAAAGGACGGTGCGCTGGTATCTCGACAATCAGGAGTGGATGGACAATGTGACTTCCGGAGACTATATGAAATACTACGACGAGATGTATTCCGGACGGTAGATTTTCTCCAGAAACATGAAGAAAATAAACTGCTTCAGATTTGTCAATTATTTTCGAGTATAGATTTCTTTTGGAAGAGGGTGTGTACTGGATGTACACGACTGATGAGAAAATAAATATAGACCGAAAAGAATGAGAAAGATGATGCAGGTTATTTTTTGAAGGTTTCTCATATCCTCAAGACATATTGCACTGGATTTAAGGGCAATTTTTAGACTTTTGTTTCGTTTGTTTTGAAAAGAACGGATAAAAAATCAAACATCTTCTTAAACTATTGCACAGGATTTGAAGATTGTTTTTGAGGATAGATTTCTTTTTGAAGAAGGAGTGTACTGGGGTACTCGACTGATGAAAAAAGGAATATAGACCAAAAACAACTTCAAATCATGAATTTTAAGATTGTATCGGATTATAGACCTTCAGGCGACCAGCCGGGGGCGATTGACGGGATATGCAAGGCGCTGAAACAGGGCGTGGATGCTGTGACGCTGCTCGGCGTGACCGGTTCCGGGAAAACGTTCACGATGGCTAACGTGATTGAAAGGCTACAACGGCCGGCGCTGATTCTCAGCCACAACAAGACCCTCGCGGCCCAGCTCTACGGCGAGTTCAAGTCATTCTTTCCGAACAACGCCGTCGAATATTTCGTCTCCTACTATGACTACTATCAGCCGGAAGCATATATCCCGACGACCGACACCTATATAGAAAAGGATCTGAGCATCAACGACGAAATCGAGAAGCTCCGCCTGAGCGCGGCGTCCGCCCTGATGTCCGGCCGCAGGGACGTGATTGTGATTTCCAGCGTCTCCTGTCTCTACGGCATCGGCAACCCGGAAGACTTTCATTCTCAAACTGTTGTGGTGCGACGCGGCGAGCAGAGAAGCCTCACGAGGCTGCTCTATCAGCTTGTGGATGCACTCTATTCGAGGACGGAGACCGACTTCAAGAGAGGAACTTTCAGGGTGCGCGGGGACACGGTGGACGTATGCATTGGCTATGGCGATGACGCGGTACGCATCGAGTTTTTCGGTGACGAGGTTGACAGGCTCACTGTGATTGACCCAGTTTCGGGAGCGACGATTCAGGACATCGATGAAATTTCGATATATCCGGCAAACAATTTCGTGACGACGAAGGAACGCTCCGCGAAGGCGGTGAGCATGATTCAGGACGACCTGAAGCAGAGATACGACCAACTGCTGGAATACGGCAAGGGGATGGAGGCCAAGAGGCTGAAACAGAGGGTGGAATATGACCTTGAGATGATTAAAGAGATGGGCTATTGCCCCGGCATCGAGAATTATTCGCGCTATTTCGACGGCCGCAAGGAGGGTATGCGCCCGTTCTGCCTGATGGACTATTTCCCGAAGGATTTCATCACTTTCATCGACGAGAGCCATGTGACGATTCCGCAGATTCGCGCGATGTACGGAGGCGACCATTCGAGGAAGGAGGTGCTGATTGACTACGGATTCCGCCTCCCGGCAGCCGCCGACAACCGGCCGCTGAAGTTCGAGGAGTTCGAGGCGCTGGCCGGACAGAAGGTCTTTGTGAGCGCGACTCCGGCCGAGTATGAACTCGAAAAGTCGGAAGGCCTTGTGGTAGAACAGGTTGTGCGCCCGACCGGGCTGCTTGACCCGCCTATTGAGGTGCGCCCGACGGAGAACCAGGTGGATGACCTGCTTGAGGAGATAAGGGTCCGCGCCGAGGCAGACGAGAGGGTGCTCGTGACGACGCTCACCAAGAGGATGGCGGAGGAGCTTGAGAAGTATTTCACGAATATGGGCGTGCGCTGCCGCTACATCCACTCGGACGTGGACACGATGGAGCGCGTCGAGATTATTGAGGATTTCAAGAACGGCCTGTTCGACGTGCTTGTGGGCGTGAACCTCCTCAGGGAGGGGCTTGACATCCCGACGGTTTCGCTCGTGGCCATTCTTGACGCGGACAAGGAGGGATTCCTGCGCTCCGGGAGGGCGCTGACCCAGACCGCCGGCAGGGCCGCGAGGAATGTGAACGG
>DJRM01000049.1:158-340 GCA_002440085.1 Bacteroidales bacterium UBA6360 | reverse complement strand
AGGTGGCGGTGAAGAGCAATGCGCTGGCGAATGTCTATGGAGGCGAGAAGTCCGGCAAGGCTGCTGCATTCGGAGCCGGGCGCGGGGCGTTTGGAAGCGCCGCAGCCGGAGGGCGCGGAGCTGCGGGTGCGGCAGGGACGGCCGCTGGAAATGTCGGACGCGGGCGCGTCAGTGCGGCGAAC
>DJRM01000049.1:0-126 GCA_002440085.1 Bacteroidales bacterium UBA6360 | reverse complement strand
CCTACGACGACCCGCAGTACATTCCTAGTCCGTCAGACCTCGGCAAGGGAAAGATTACCGTAGGCTTCGGCCACGACGCTGCCCGCGAGTCCAACAGCGCGTTTGTTGACGGCTACATCCAGGCGG
>DJRM01000060.1 GCA_002440085.1 Bacteroidales bacterium UBA6360 | reverse complement strand
CCCGAAATGTCCAACCCGCCGATAAAGAGGGGCGTACATTCTGAGTGTCCCCTGCCGAGGGACAGGGAAGCAATTTGAGAAACCAAGTTTTCGATAAAATGCGCAGGTGGAATAGCCTGTTACAGAAATGGTTCTCTATTCCCAACTAATCGAATGACGGGAAGTTTTTAACTCTTTTCGTAAGGATGTGTCTTTGTGATAATCTTGGGGACGGCTGGAAACTGCCGCTTTCCGGACAGCATCAGCGTACTTCCCGGAAATAGTCTCTTTCTGCGATTTAAATCCAATCATAGTTCTTAAATAATTAAACCTCCCAAGTCAAGTGCAAAGATAAGCCTTTTTGTCATTCGTCCAAGCTTTTAACGACAATTATTCGCATAAAAAGAAGCACCGGCTCGGAGCGAATGCTCTTAGCCGGTGCCGGATGCGGAGACTGACTTTGAAAGCTCTTTCGACAAACGTCAATCGTAATTATTTGTATTCCAAGACGGTCTGCTCAGGAATGTAGGTGGTGCTGCGATCGTAGGTGATGTAGCGGATACGCTGGGACTGGTCAAGGAACAAGGTCTTGAGCGTCGTCATGCCGGAACAGTTCAGTGTTGTCAGCAGCGGGTTGCCGCTGATGTCGAGAGTTTCATAATAGTTGTTCTGACAATTCAGGGTGTTAAGCAACGGACATTTTGTCACATTAAGGGACTGCATTTTGAGACTGGAACAATTCACCGTTTCCACTTCAGGATTATTAGAGAGGTCCAATTTCTCAATCGCCGTTCCGGACAATGTCAGTTTCTTTAAATGAGGATTGCCACTCAAATCAAGAGTTTTCATGTTACAATAATTTACATAAATTTCTGCCAATGTCGGCAAACCATTAACAACAAGGCTGCTAGTTGTAGTGTTTGAAGCATATGTCAGTTTCTCAACCTTTAATCCTTCAATATTACAATTCGAACACCCTGCAATTATCGTCAATGCCTTAAGGTAAGGGTTGGCTCCCAAATTAAGATAGTTCAAGGATGTGCATACATCTAATTTAAGATTCTGCAATGACAGATTATTTGACAAATCCAATGATTTTAAAGCCTCACAGTGATCAAAACTCAGATTTCGTACATTCTGAACCTTTGTAAAATCAATCTCGGATACTTGTTTACAATTATAAAATGAGCCGGAAACAAACGAAGCCGTCGCTGGAAGTGTTATTGCATTAAGTGCCACGCAACTATTACAAGATAATGAACGCAATTTGGCATTACTCTGCAAATCCAATGTCTGAAGATTTTCTGAGTATATTGTAAGCACACCCAACTGCGACAAGGTGGAAAAATCAATTTCAGAAAGTTTCTGCAAATTTATTGTTACAGACTCCAATGATGTGCAATGGGACAAATCAACGGCAATCAATTTGCCCTCGCTTGATGACCTATAATAGTTCGCAACACTTAACTCTTTCAATCCCGATGCAATAATCATCAACTCTGAAGGTGACATATAATTCCAACCATTAAAATCCAACACAGACAAGACACTTCCAGCATTAATGAGTTCCAAAGGATTTTGGTTAAAGTTATATGTTGTCAGAGAAGAATTGTAACTCAGATTCAATGAAGAAATCTTATTACCGGAACAATCCAACTTCCTGAGTTTGATATTATGGGATAAATCTATCCCCAACAAAACATTTGTACTTAAATTCAATTCTGTCAATGCAACACAATCTGAAATATTTAATGAAGCCAGTAGTTGATAAGCACAATTCAGAATTAACAATTTAGAACAATCTTTCAAATTCAATGACCGAATGCGGTTAGTCGCTGTCGTTGTCCAATAACGACTATTACCATGGCAATCCACCTCCATAACCTCAGGATTATGCGAAAGATCCAGAGAAGTCATGGAATTTTCAGAACAATTAAGCGTAGTCAACGCCGAATTATTCGACAAATCAAGTTTCTTCAAAGAACAATAAGAGCAGTTCAGACTCCGCAAGGCAACATTCTTCGAGACATCCAATGCAGATAACTTTGTGCATCCGGAACAATTCAATTCCTCCAATGCCGTATTATTCAATATGTTGAACGAAGGCAAGGAAGCATTTGACGAACAATTCAGCACACGAAGATTCGTGAACCATTCTATTCCAGTCAAATCGCTTATCCCTTTTCCGGAAACATTGAGTGTTTCAATATTCAGAGCCTCTGCACGGGAAACCTTGCCGTCACCGTCAAGGTCGCAGACTGTCACGGCAATCTTCTCAAAAGCCGGATCCACGAAACTTATTGTCTCAGCCAAAGCCGTTTGGTCGGCATCCTGCGTTATGCAGAAAGTCTGCGCGATGCTCTCGTCGGCAAGATTTATCAGATGAACGAAAGCGCGTCTCTGCGCCCCGCTGTTTGCGACCGCTTCAAAACAAAGCGTTTCCTCCCGCAGACTTTTCACCGCGACGGTTTCCTTTAGGGTGAGCCACTCCGCTGCCGATGCATCAATCTGAACACGGTAGCTCAGATTGGTCTGAATAGGGACATTGACCGTTCCTCCGGCTGAGCCGACTTTCAGCGGTTCGGCCGTGGTGATGATGAGCGTGCCTTTTTCTCCGTCGGAAGAACCGTCATATACGAAGTTCAGAGCCTTCATCATTGTCTTGCCACGGCCGTCCGAAACAAGAACAATCACCGTACTGCGCTCTACAATCGTGTAAGGAGTCGTTATTGTAACGAAGCCAGTCGTCTCGTCGGACTTTTCAAGAGTTGCCTTAAGGCCGTCCTGACACAGGATTTCAATGGAAGTCTGCGCATCTGCGCCGACAAGGGTGTATGCAATCCGATAGGAACTCCCGAGAGAGAATCGGATTGCGCCGGAATCCTGAAAGACAATGTCCAGACCGCTTTCCTTCGGAACCTCAAAGGTTGTCCCGTCCGCAAGGACAAATGTAACCTTAGTTTCGGAATCCGTCACGGATGAGAAAAACGAATCCCCATCCTTTCCGTCTGCGCCAGTTGCCTTCCCGAGCTGTGAATATGTCTGTCCGTCATCCAATGAAACGAACCAGAAGCCATCCTCAATTTTCAGTTTCGGAGTTACTCCGTCCGCACCGGGCTTCCCATCAGCACCCGGTGTACCTGGAGTGCCGTCCACACCGTCCTTGCCATCCGTGCCGTCGCATCCCTGAGCCTTAACCCGATTTCCAGACGCATCGGTCAACCACTCTCCGTTCAGCGTCCACCAATAAACCCCGTCGCTGTCTTTCTTTACACCGACAACAGGGGACGAGCCGTCTTTTCCGTCTGAGCCGTCATGTCCATCCTGTCCTGCCGCCCCGTCCTTGCCGTTATAGACGATGATTGAGGCCGATTTTGCAAAAGCAATCACATAGCCGATTTGCACGCCATTCTCCATATATGGAGTGCATGAGGTGATGTAGTCATTGCCTTCTATAGACGAGACAATAGACTGCAATGAAGCGATGTTCGTATTCATACGGTTGCACTGGGTGCGGAGGGCCTCGTATGCATACCATGTCGGCAACTTAAACTGACTTCCATCCGCCAAAGTGAAGACGACATAGTCCTTGTCCGTACAGTCCACGCTCTTGAAAAAAGAATCGCCACCGCTGACGTCGTCCTTTCCGTCGGCACCATCCTTTCCGTCAACTCCGTCTTTCCCGTCCTTTCCATTTTCGCCGGTTGCCTTCGACAGTTTTGTCCATGTATTTCCATTGTCATACGAAATATACCACCAGTCGTTCTCAATCTTGAGCCTCGGTGTAATTCCGTCCGCACCGTCCTTTCCATCAACGCCATCCTTTCCGTCAACTCCGTCTTTCCCGTCTTCACCATCCTTCCCATCAACGCCACCGTTCAGTCCGTCCTTGCCGTCAGTTCCTACCGCCTTTATCCTGCTGCCGGATATGTCTTTCAGCCAACTGCCGTCCAATGTCCAATAATAAATTCCGTCACTGTCCTTCTGCACACCTATGACAGGCGTGTAACCGTCCGTTCCGTCGCGCCCATCCTTTCCATCAACGCCGTCCTTTCCGTCAGAACCATGATAAATCGTAATTGAGCTGCTTTTGCTGAACATTATGGTATAGCCCATTTCCACACCATTCTTCATCACCGGAGCCACGCCGGTGACATAGTCATTGTTCTGCAAAGCGTTCACAATTGACTGCATCGCCGAGATGTTCGTATTCATCTGACTGCATAATTCCTTGAGGTTCAACACCTCGGCCTCCAGATTTCCGACACGGTTCTGTAACATCGTGTCATCATAACCAGTGCACGAGCACACTGCCGCAGCATACAACAATGCAATGGCATAAATCCATTTTTTCATAAACGAATGTTTAATATTTCGCCGCAGGACTCCGAGGCGGCAGGTTAGCACCAAAAGAAAGTGTGGAGTCGCATTTCGTTTATCGGTATGAAGGTTCTGACAAAACCTAAGCAAAATAAACGATACAATACCCCACACTCGAATAGATATCGAACATGGGCGTATCATCACGTCCACCGGTTGCATATCTACACAAGAATGAGTGTCGTACGTTACCCCTTTGCTTAAAGAAAACTGTCAGATTTTCATACCGGGATAAGTGAAAAACACTTCTGTATATGTCATCAGACGGAATAATCCGCTGACGGCACAAAGTTAAACAATTTTTACTAATTTTGTGGATTCGTTTGGGGAATCTAACTTTATTCGGGCGTTATGGACAGAAAAGTGGTCATCATTCCTACTTATAACGAGCGGGAAAACATTGAAAAAATAATCAGGGCGGTGTTTGCGCTTGAGGGCAACTATCACGTGCTTGTGATTGAGGACGGGTCGCCGGACGGGACCGCCGGGATTGTCCGGGAACTGCAGAAGGTGTTTCCGGAGAGACTGTTCATGATTGAGCGTTCGGGAAAGCTCGGGCTCGGGACGGCGTACATCACGGGCTTCAAATGGGCCGTCGCGCAGAAATATGACTACATATTCGAGATGGATGCCGATTTCTCGCACAACCCGAACGACCTGCCGAGGCTCTACGAGGCCTGCGCGACGGGAGGGGCCGATCTCGCAATCGGGTCGCGCTACTGCAACGGAATCAGCGTAATCAACTGGCCCATAGGCCGCGTCATAATGTCCTACTACGCCTCGGTCTATGTGCGGACGGTGCTCGGGATGAAGGTCTATGACACCACGGCAGGGTTCAAGTGCTACAGGCGCAGGGTGCTGGAGACAATTGACCTGGACAAAATCAGCATGTACGGATACGGATTCCAAATTGAGATGAAGTACAGTTGCTACAAGCTCGGATTCAGGATTGTGGAGGTGCCGATTATCTTCGTGGACCGCAAGGAAGGCACTTCAAAGATGAGCGGAAGCATATTCGGCGAGGCCTTCTGGGGAGTGCTGAGACTGAGATTCCGAAAAATCCGCCCGCGAAAGGAGCTGCAAGAAAGAAACGGATGAAAATCGAAATATAGACCAAAAAGAATGAAGAGCAGGGAGTTCAAGGGAAATTTTTTGACATATATAATATCGCTGACGGCGATAACGCTTTGGGGCGCATCGTACATCTGGTCCAACTGTCTTATCGGGCGCGGGGTTTCCATTTTCTATTTCGTGTTCGTGCGGATTCTACTTGCAGGGCTGTTGCTGCTCGCGTTCAATGCCGTCACACACAAATTAGTCGGAATACGGAAGAAAGACCTCCCGTGGTTTCTGCTGCTCGCATTCTGTGAGCCATTCATCTACTTTCTTTTCGAGACATACGGAATCAAGATGACCGGCTCTCCGACTCTGAGTTCAATGACGATTGCTACAATCCCCATATTCTCGATTTTTGCCGGTGTGGTATTTTTTCGGGAGAAAATCAATTTCGTCAACATCATAGGCATATTCCTTTCATTGGGCGGCATCATATTGGTCGCCATGGCAAAGGGGGAACTCGGCGAGCATTTCATCGTCGGGGTCGTATTTCTCCTCATCGCGGTGATTGCGGAAGTCTGCCATGCGAGCATCACGAAGAAACTGAGCGACCGCTATGCCAGCCAGAACATCGTGATGTACCAGTTCCTCATTGGCTCCGTGTTTCTGTTGCCTCTGTTCATCTTCAAGGGTATAGAGGAGTTTGACGCGGACGTCTATCTCAGTTGGGACACATGGCGGCCGATTCTCTGCCTCGCGGTGCTCTGTTCAAGCGTGGCGTTCTCGCTATGGGTGGGGACCATCAAGAAGCTCGGGGTGGCGAAGTCCAGCATTTTCACGGCGCTGATTCCAGTGGCGTCGGCAATCATAGCCTGGTCCTGCGGGCACGAGCTGCTGAATCTGAGACAGTGGATCGGGGTGGCGATATGCACTGTAGGAGTGATAATGTCGCAGGTGACGGTCAAAGCGCGCGATAAAAAAGCCGTTCAGTAACTGAAATCTGTATTCTCAAGGATTGCGAAATATGGCACCAGAAGACAACTTTCTTAAAGACGGGGAGCATAAGGCAGCCTCGGGAGACGAGAGATTCATGCGCGAGGCGCTGAAGGAGGCGCACAATGCCTTCGACGAGGACGAGGTTCCGATCGGGGCTGTGGTCGTATGGAACGGGCGCGTCATCGCGAGGGGGCACAATATGACCGAGAGGCTGCACGACCCGTCGGCGCACGCGGAAATGATTGCAATGACTGCGGCAACCGAAGCCATGGGAGGGAAATATCTCGATGAGTGCACGCTGTATGTGACCATGGAACCCTGTCCGATGTGCGCCGGAGCGATGAACTGGGCGCAGGTCGGACAGGTCGTCTATGGTGCGGCGGACCCCAAGCGCGGGTTCACGAAGTTCACGCCGTCGCTGCTGCACCCGAAGACGGAGGTTGTTTCAGGCATATTGGCGGAGGAATGCGGAGGACTTGTCAGCGAATTTTTCAGAAGCAAGAGAAATTAATGTTTAATCTGGAATCACTTGGACTGTTCGGATTGTTTATCGGGACGTTTCTCGCCGCGACGATTCTTCCGTTCAGTTCGGACGCTCTCTACATCGCCGTGCTGGCAGCGACGAAGGATCCTGTCGGGTGCCTTGCAGTTGGTACCCTCGGCAACTGGCTCGGGAGCGTGGTAACCTACTGGATGGGATGGATCGGCAAGTGGGAATGGATCGAAAAGTGGTTCAAGGTGAAGAGGGAGACACTTGAAAGGCAGAAGGCCAAGATTGACAAATATGGCGTCTGGCTCGCGCTTCTCGCATGGGTCCCTTTCATCGGTGACGTCATAGCCATAGCCCTCGGATTCTACAGGACACGCCCATGGGCGACGATGTTCCTTCTGCTCGTCGGCAAGTTCGCCCGCTTTTTGCTATGGAATTCAGTTTATGGATTGTTCTGAAATAAATGAATCCGAACCTACATAAAAATATAAAGGAATGAAACACGCATACGTTTTTCCCGGACAGGGAGCACAGTTTACCGGAATGGGAAAGGACCTCTACGACAAGGGTGGCATCTATCGGGAAATGTTCGAGACTGCAAACAAATTTCTCGGTTTCAGAATATCGGACATTATGTTTGAAGGAACCGCAGAAGATCTGAAACGGACCGACGTGACCCAGCCTGCGGTCTATCTCCATTCGGTCATAAAGGCATTGGACTATGAACAGCCCGACATGGTCGCGGGACACTCGCTCGGAGAGTTCTCGGCGCTTACCGCATGCGGGGCGTTGAAGTTTATCGACGGGCTGAGGCTCGTGTCGGCACGGGCAAGGGCCATGCAGAAAGCCTGCGAATTGAGGCAGGGAGGAATGGCGGCAGTCATCGGGCTGGAACCGTCTGTCATAGAACAGGTATGCTCGGATGTAAGCCGCAACGGAGCCGCGAATGACGGAGCGGAAACAATGGGCAAATACGGAGAAGTCGTTGCGGCAAACTACAACAGCGACGGACAGACTGTCATTTCCGGTGACAAGGCAGCCGTGGAAGAGGCCTGCAAATGGCTCGAAGAAGCCGGTGCCAAACGCACTGTCGTGCTGCAGGTCGGGGGCGCTTTCCATTCCCCCCTCATGGAACCGGCAAGCCGTGAGTTTGACAATGCACTGCTCAGGACAAGAATCCATTTTCCACATTGCCCTATATATCAAAACGTTTTTGGTGAGCCGACTATGAATCCGGATACAATCAAGACGCACCTGCTCCTGCAGCTGACATACCCTGTAAGGTGGACACAGACCATCAGAAACATGAGGACGGATGCCGCGGCTGAGCTCGGTGTGCCGGCGGCGGAAGCCATTGACTTCACCGAAATAGGACCGGGCAACACGCTGACGGGGCTCATACGCAGAATCGCATATTGAGGATGCAGGCTATTTTTCCCATGTCTCTGACACACCTCGCCACATGAAAAGGAAGTTTGAATGTACCGCGATGAAATGACGAA
>DJRM01000099.1 GCA_002440085.1 Bacteroidales bacterium UBA6360 | reverse complement strand
CCATCTTCTTATTCAAATTCCTTTATCTCAGTATAATTAGAATGAGAAAGATTTTATCAAATATTATTTGCACGATGGCACTTCTGAGCATTTCAGCAAGTGCCATTGCTGCGGTTGGCGGTGATGGTGCTTCGGAACCCGCTCGTGTTAAGGATGCTAAGGTTGACTCGAAGGGCGGAGCTGTGAAGGAGCATCTTCAGAGCCACTACAAGTTTTACGGATTTGTCCGTAACTATATGACTTATGACTCCCGCGAGTCGGTGGCGGGGACGGGCGACCTGTTCTTCTATCTGCCTAAGGACAGTAATCTTAATGATATGGGTGAGGACTTGAATCAGAAAAATTCCTTCCGCTTCCTCGCTATCACTTCACGGGTTGGCGTGGATGTTTCCGGTTATCAGTTGGGGCGCACTGCGATGGGGGCGAAGATTGAGGCTGATTTTTATGCCGGGCTTTCCGGTGTGACGGGCACTGCTACCCTTCGTCTGCGCCAGGCCTACCTGACCCTCGGGTGGAAGGACCTTCCGATCTCCGGCGGGCACAGGGCGAGCGTCGGGCTCAAGATAGGTCAGGCATGGCATCCCATGGCGGCCGACCTGTGCCCTGTTTTCACGCTCGAATCCGGCACGCCTTTCGGACCGTTCAGCCGTACGCCTCAGCTGACGATGGACGCCGCCCTCGGCGAGCATTTTGTCCTCACGGCTTCGGCTCTGTGGCAGATGCAGTATACTTCGACCGGTCCGGACGGCGCGTCTGCAAACTACATGAAGTACGGCTGCACCCCGGAGGCCTACCTCGGAGCAACCCTCAAGTTCGGCGGGTGGCTGGCCCGTGTCGGCCTGGATGTGCTCAGCATCAAGCCGCGCACAACAGGAAGTGGCGGTTTTTACGAGACACCGGATGGCGCTGCGGAACCGGTCTGGAAATCCACGACGGTGAAAGTCTCCGACCGCATAACCACGGCCTCTCCCTTTGTCTATATGCAGTATGTAAAAGGCAAACTGGCTCTCAAGGCAAAGACCATTTATGCTCAAGCGGGCGAGCACTTCAACATTCAGGGCGGCTATGGAATAACGAAGAAATTTGATGGGGAAGGCGAGGACGGCCACTACGAATACACACCGATCCGTTCCTCATCGTCGTGGTTCACAGTTTCTTACGGAAAAAAGTGGGCACCGATGCTCATGCTCGGGTACTATCAGAACTTCGGAACGGCGGCCGACCTCTACAGCGCGACCGGTGACGGCATGGTCTCAGAGACGGACTTCTATTTTTCGAAGAACAGCTTCAAGAGCCTGAACCGTCTCTACCGCATCTGTCCGGCGCTTATCTGCAATTTCGGCAAGCTTTCCATCGGGCTCGACTACGAGTTCTCCGGCGCGCAGTTCGGAACTCCGAAAGAGGTGAAGTCAACAGGTACGGACGGCAAAACAATTATCAAAAATTATTACAGCTCCCGCGGCCTTGCCACAGAGGGACTCCACTGGGTGCACAGTCACCGCGTTCAGTGTATGGTGAAATTCACTTTCTGACGCTGCCAGGGTGACGTTTTTTATGTGACACGGCCGTTCGAAGCAAAGTCGGCACGGCTATTGCAATGTAGGCAATATCCTGAACATCAGGATGTTGATTTGTGTTACCGTTAATCTGTACGCTTATGGCAAAGACTACAAAGTATGAATGCCTCCGCTGCGGTTGGGTTTATGACCCTGCGGAAGGCGACCCGGACGGCGGAATCGCTCCCGGAACCCCGTTCAAAGACATCCCTAACAGCTGGAAATGTCCGGTTTGCGGTGCAGCCAAATCAGACTTTGCCGAGTACCCTGAAAATTAGAAACTGTTTTAATTTTTCTCACATTTGTTTTTATGTGTTCGTTCTTTGGGGTCATATTTTCCCATTTATTCGTCACAGATCCTGAAGGCTGCGACGGTAGTCGGATAGGGACATGGAGGTCTGGCGACGGAAGAAGCGGCCGAGGTAGGACTGGTCGGGAAAGCTGAGACGGTCGGCAATTTCTTGAAGTGACATCTCGGAAAAAGTCAGGAGAATCTTGATTTCCTGAACAACTACATAATCTATCAGTTCCTTGGGAGAATCTCCAGAGACGTAGTGGGTGATGCCGGCGAGATAGCGCGGAGTGATGCAGAGGCGGTCGGCATACCACGCGACGTCACGGTGGTGTCGGCATTCGGTGTTCACAAGGTTCATAAAGCGTCCGTAGAGTTCCTCCCGGCGTGAGTTCTGACGTGATTTCGGCTCATCCGCGTGGCGCTGCACCTTGTCATAGACGTCGAGGCTGAAACCTCGCAGGAGGTTCATCGCGATGAGGTTGCGGTAGCGGTTGTGACGGTCGGTCTGGATGTCGCTCAGGATGGTGAAGTAGGCAAGTGTCTTGTCCGCGCTGCCGCTGATGTGGTGATAGACCGGAACTTCATAGACACGATTAAAGAATATGGAGTCGAAGCGCATGAATGCCCGATTGGAAATTTCCCTCGAAAAAATGAACATACGGACGACAAAATCGGAGCTCGTGCGTCTTATGGAAAAGACGAGGTCGCAGAGAACGAATGCTTCGCTTCCTGCCTTGATTTCATAATCCCGAGTGTCGATGCTGAACAGTGCCGTTCCCTTCATGCATAGGGCTATCATGGTACAGTTCAAGCGTATGGGCTCTGATGTCAGTTCCTCGGAAGTCAATTCGCACACCCGAAATCCGTCACTGTCGGTAAGCGAGTCTTCGATATATTCCTTTAACTTTTTCATATTTCCGAAATCTTCGGACAAAGTTAGCCATATTGTTCCGATTTTGAACAATTCACGCGAAATTTTGAAATTCGTGGACACCGCTTTTTGCACTACCTTTGCGTCCGCTTTCCGAAGTCCGTCCGAAGACGGCAAGGATTTGAAGGAGGGCTCTGGTACCGGACAAGGAAGGCGTGATAATATTATACAGATATGAAAAGTAGTAGTGTATTTATTGCGGCGGCATTGGGCTGCCTTTTGTCAGTTGCAGGCTGCGGAAACGGGGGAACGGGCAACGGTGCGCAGGAGAATGAGTTCCCTACGATGAAGGTGACAACGGCGGATGTCGTTCTTTCAGAGCGTTATCCGGCGACGATTCAGGGACGGCAGGACATCGAAATCCGCCCGCAGGTTTCAGGAACAATCTCAAAGGTGAATGTCAAAGAAGGCCAGAAGGTCCGCAAGGGCCAGTCTCTCTTCATAATAGACCAGGTGCCGTTCAAGGCTGCCCTCCAGATGGCGCAGGCAAATGTCGAGTCAGCCGAGGCTGGGGTCGCGACTGCGCAGCTGCTCTACGACAGCCGCCAGGAACTCTTCAGAAAAAATGTCATTTCCGAATTTGACCTGCTCACGGCAAAGAACCAGCTGCTCACGGCAAAGGCGGGACTCGCCCAGGCACAGGCGCAGCTCGTGAACGCGGAGAACAACATGAGCTACACGCAGGTTCTCAGCCCTGCAGACGGCGTGGTCGGGACACTTCCGTTCAGAGAGGGCGCGCTCGTTTCCCCGAGCACCATGACCCCGCTCACGACAGTGTCCGACAATTCACAGATGTATGTATATTACTCTCTGTCAGAGACAAAGCTTCTTGAGCTCACGGCTCAGCACGGCAGCATGGACGAGGCTCTCGCCGATCTTCCGGAAGTCAGTCTCGAGCTCGCCGACGGGAGCATATATCCTCAGGCAGGGAAGATTGAGTCCATCAGCGGCGTCATCGACCCCAACACGGCGAGCGTCTCGGTGAGGGCCGTGTTCCCCAACAAGGGCGGCATTCTCCACAGCGGGGCTTCCGGAAGAATTGTACTCGCCACTACGCTCAAGGACGCGGTCGTGATTCCGTGCAGCGTCACGTTCGAGCTTCAGGACCTTGTCTGCGCATGGAAGGTCGAGGACGGCAAGGCTGTCATGGCGAAGCTTTCTGTGCGGCTCACCGACGACGGGAAGTCCTATGTCGTGAAGTCCGGGCTTTCTGAAGGTGACACTATCGTTTCCGAAGGCGTGGGCCTTATCCATGATGGCCAAATCGTACGGGCACAATAAAAAGCGGATTGCCGCGTTGGACTTCGATAATCCAAATCCTCACAACCGTGAGGTTGCTGCGGTTTGAATTTCTCGTCCGCCTTGCACTCCATCTTTTTATTGCACCCTAATTCAAGTTGTTTAATCAGCTGAAAACAGAAAAAATAGAAAACAACTGCTTAAACTGCTGAAGATATAGAAACAAAGAACACAATAGTTTTGAATAATACAATACGATGAACATCAAGACATTTATTGAGCGGCCGGTGCTTTCGTCGGTCATTTCAATCGTCATAGTCCTCGCGGGTCTCATAGCCGTGAAGACACTTCCTGTCGAGCAGTTCCCGGACATCGCGCCGCCTACCATCATGGTGATGACGTCCTACCCCGGAGCGAGCGCTGAGACTGTGCAGAAAGCTGTCATCTCCCCCATCGAGGAAGCCATCAACGGCGTGGAAAACATGGACTATATGTCCTCGACCGCAACAAACTCCGGAAGCGTGGAGATTATGGTCTATTTCCGTCAGGGAACCGACCCTGATATGGCTGCGGTGAACGTCCAGAACAGGATTTCGCAGGCTACGGGGTCGCTCCCTGCTGAGGTCAACCAGATTGGTGTAACGACGGTGAAGAGGCAGAACAGCATGATTAAGGTCATCGACCTGCACGCCACGTCGGAGAGCGGCTACGACACGAAGTTCCTCGCGAACTACGCCGACCTGAACATAGAGCCTCAGCTCAAGAGAATCAAGGGAGTGGGAAGCGTCGTGCTCCTGTCCGACAAATACGCGATGCGCGTGTGGTTCAATCCGGCGGCTATGGCTCATTACCGTCTGATTCCGAGCGACATAACAGGAGTGCTTGCGGAACAGAACATCGAATCCGCCACCGGTTCCTTCGGAGAGAGTTCGGGGTCATCGTTCGAGTACATAATGAAATATTCCGGAAGAAAGCAGACTCCGGAAGAGTTCGGTGAGCTTGTCATCAGCGCCCTTCCGAACGGTGAGGTGCTGAGACTCAAGGATATTGCGCACATCGAGCTTGGAACCGAATCCTACGGCTACAAATCGACCACTGACGGTCATCCGGGAGTGGAAATGATGGTGTTCCAGACTGCTGGGTCCAACGCGACGCAGGTCGTGAACGACATCGACGCACTGATTGACGAGGCACGTGAAACCATGCCGGAAGGAATGATGATAGATTCCATGCTGAGCATCAACGACTTCCTCTATGCCTCCATCAAGGAGGTCATCAAGTCTCTGATTCTCGCAATTCTGCTCGTCGTTCTCGTCGTGTATTTCTTCCTTCAGGACTTCAGGGCAACGCTCGTCCCGACGGTCTCCATTTTCGTCGCAATCATCGGCACATTCGCGTTCATGGCGGTGGCGGGATTTACAATCAACCTGCTCACGCTCTTCGCGCTCGTGCTCGCCATCGGTACGGTGGTCGATAACGCGATTGTCGTCGTGGAGGCGGTGCAGGCGAAGCTCGAGATGGGCTACACATCATCGATGCAGGCCACCAAGGACGCCATGGGCGGCATCACGGCGGCGATTCTCACATCAACGCTCGTGTTCATGGCGGTGTTCATCCCCGTCTCGATGATGGGCGGAACATCCGGAGTGTTCTACACCCAGTTCGGAATCACGATGGCCGTTGCGGTCGGCATCTCGGCGGTCAACGCCCTCACCCTCGCCCCGGCACTCTGCGCCATATTGCTCAAGCCATACGTCAATGAAGAGGGAGAGGAGGTAGATTCCTTCTCTGCAAGGTTCAGGAAAAAGTTCACGACGGTCTTCGACAAGGTAGTAGATAAATACAAGAACGGTGTAAAGTTCTTCATCAAGCGCAGCTGGCTCGTGTGGACGATTGTCGCCGCCTGCGTTGTCCTTCTCGTCTGGCTGATGTCAACGACGAAGACCGGCCTCGTGCCGAACGAGGATATGGGCAACATCATGGTCGAGCTTCAGATGGCCCCGGGCACGTCGCTCCAGAGCACGGACGACGTTCTGATGAAGGCGTACGACAGGATAAAGGATATTCCGGAAATCGAAATCACATCGACGGTTTCGGGATATGGGCTCATTTCAGGCTCAGGCTCGTCTTACGCAAGTCTTACGATAAAATTGAAGGACTGGTCGGAGCGAAAGGGAAAGGAACACGATGTAAACGCGGTGATAGGTAAGATGATGGGACGTCTTTCGGACATCAGGGAGGCGACGATTATCCCGATGGCCCCTCCTATGATCAACGGCTACGGAATGACCAACGGATTCGAGATGTATCTTCAGGACAAGACCGGCGGCGATGTGAACACGTTCTTTGGGATTTCGCAGAATTTCCTTTCGGAGCTTCGTAAGAGGCCGGAAATCGCCGAGGCATACAGTTCGTTCAGCCCGAATTTTCCGCAGTACCTCGTGGATGTCGATCCGGCGAAATGCAAGATTGCCGGCGTCTCCCCGGCAACGGTGCTCGCGACTGTTGCGGGCTATTACGGCGGTCAGTATGTCTCCAACATCAACCGCTTCTCGCGTGTCTATCGCGTGATGATTCAGGCAGACCCGAAATACAGGATGACCCCTCAGACCCTTGATGCGACCATGGTGCGCGTGAACAGCGGCGAGATGGCCCCTCTGAGCCAGTTCGTGAAGCTCACCAAGGTCTACGGGCCGCAGACGCTAACGAGGTTCAATATGTACAACGCCATAGCCGTGAACGGTTCGGCCGCGGACGGGTATTCCTCCGGTGACGCAATCCGCGCCGTGAAAGAGGTCGCCGCGCAGACTCTCCCGAGAAACTACGGCTACGAGTTCTCCGGGCTTGCCCGCGAGGAGGAACGCAGCTCCAGCAACTCGCTATATATCTACCTCATATGCATCGTGCTCATCTACTTGATTCTCTGCGCGTTCTACGAAAGTTTCCTCATCCCGCTCGCCGTCATCGTCTCGGTGCCATGCGGTGTCATGGGAAGTTTCCTCTTCGCCAAGCTGTTCGGACTTGAGAACAACATCTACCTCCAGACCGGAGTCATCATGCTCATCGGACTGCTCGCCAAGACCGCCATCCTCATCACCGAGTACGCCTCCTCAAGGCGCAAGGCCGGAATGAGTGTGAAGCAGGCCGCCATCGGAGCCGCGAAGGTCCGTCTCCGCCCTATCCTGATGACCGCCCTGACGATGGTCTTCGGCATGATTCCGATGATGTTCGCGAGCGGCGTCGGTGCAAACGGCAACTCTGCCCTCGGAACCGGAGCGGTGGGCGGTATGCTTATGGGTACGCTGATTCTCCTCTTCCTCGTGCCGTCGCTTTTCGTGACCTTCGAGAATCTTGAGGAACGCATAAAGCCGATAAAGTTCGAGAAATCAGAGGATTCGACAATATCCGAAGAGATAGAGGACGTCCGCGAAATGAAGCGCCTCAAAGGCGAGGCCGACAACACTGAAAGGCTTTAATAATATATAAAGGCAACAACTATGAAAAGGAGTAAAATATAAGGATGAAAAAGATAATATTATACGTTGCCGCGCTGATGATGACCGTCAGTTGCGGAATATACAGGAAATACGAACGTCCCGAGACTGTCGCGGCCGACTCCGCACTCTTCGGCGCCTTCGTCACCGATACGGCCTCCCTCGCCGACTTGGGCTGGAGTGAGCTCTTCACCGATCCGCTGCTGCAGGACCTCATCCGGACGGCTCTCGACAACAACACGGACATGAAAAAGGCCCGGCTGAGCGTCGAACAGGCCTACGAGGGACTGCGCATGGCACGTCTCGCCTACATCCCGTCGGTCGGCCTTGCTCCGCAGGGCTCTGTCGGAGGCTTCAACAGCAGCTTTCTCGACGGCGGAGTCAACACCGGGGCGGCATGGAACTGGACGGTTCCGTTCACTGCCGGCTGGGAGGTTGACATCTTCGGCAAACTGACCAACCGCAAGCGTCAGGCAAAGGTGAACTATGACATGGCCGGAGACTACGCCCTCGCAGTCCGCACCGGTCTCATCGCCGGAGTCGCAACCCAGTACTACACCCTTCTGATGCTTGACGAGCAGCTCGCCTTCACCCGCGAGACCGTGGAAAAATATGCCAGCAGCGTGGAGGTGCTCAAGGCTATGATGTCGGCCGGAATGGCGAATCAGGTGGCCGTCTCGCAGATGGAAGGGGCATGGTGCGCGGCATCCGCCTCCGCAGAAAGCATTGCGCAGTCAATCACCGAGCTTGAGAACAGTCTCTGCGCCCTCCTCGGCGAGACCCCGCATTCCATAGTGCGCGGCAAGTTCGTCGATTCGTCTTTCCCGGCCGAGCTCAAGACCGGAGTCCCGGCGCGGCTGCTCGAACGCCGTCCGGACATACGCTCGGCGGAGAATGCCCTCGCGTCGGCCTACTATGGGGTCAATGTCGCGAAGGCTTCGCTCCTCCCCTCAATCAGCCTTTCCGGGCAGGCCGGCTGGACGAATAACCTCAGCGGCACAATCATGAACCCTACAGGCCTCGTCCTCGGAGCCGCGGCCTCGCTCTTCCAGCCGCTCTTTCAGGGAGGAGCCCTGCGCGGCCAGCTGCGCATCTCCAAGTCGCAGATGGAGCAGGCACGCCTGACCCTCGTCCAGACCATCCTCGATGCCGGAGCCGAGGTAAATACAGCCCTCTCGCTCTACCAGACGGCCCTTGCCAAGGAGCAGTGGCGCGACCGCCAGATTGAGTCGCTGTCTTCAGCTCTGGAAAACACCGAGATGCTCATGCGCTACACCTCGACCACCTATCTGGAGGTGCTCACCGCCCAGCATTCGCTGCTTGGAGCCGAGACGGGACGCGCCGCGGACCGGCTGGAGAAGGCTACTGCCGTCATCAACCTCTACCGTGCCCTCGGAGGCGGGACCGAATAAAAGGAGTCGGCCTCGATTTTGTGAAAGTGTTGCCGCAGTTTTTATAGTTTTGGATAAATGGACCATGCTCGTGCTCTACACCCTGGAGCGGAACGGCACGATGCGCTTCAATAATGTGACGATATTTCCATGAAAGAGAATATAATAAAGACGAAACTGTATGAATCCCCATGCGGCACGTTGCTGCTTGGCTCATTCGGGGACAAGCTCTGCCTGTGCGACTGGCAGGTGGAGAAGCATCGTGATCACGTGGACGGACGGCTGAAACGTGTGCTGCGGGCGGAATTTGAGGAAGGAACTTCGGATGTGATCGAAGAGACGGTGCGGCAGCTTGACGAGTTCTTTGCCGGAAAGCGTCGGGAGTTTGATATTCCTTTGCTGTTCGTCGGGACGGATTTTCAGAGAAAGGTGTGGAACGAACTGCTGAACATTCCTTATGGGCAGACGATTTCATACGGAGAGATGGCTCGGCGTATCGGTATGCCGAAATCCGTCCGGGCTGTGGCCAATGCCAACGGCTCCAACGCCATTTCAATTCTTGCCCCTTGCCACCGGGTGATCGGCAGCGACGGCACGCTGACGGGATATGGCGGCGGACTTGCAGCCAAGAGAATGCTGCTGGAGCTGGAGTCAGTTGACATCAATACTTCCGCATAGTTGCCTGTTGAGCCAGGCAACTATGCGGAACCTGCTATTTATCAGCCTTCTCCACCGGCACCTGTATGATGGTGAGCCATTTCTCAGGGTCGTCCTGATTCCATGCCCCATCTACGTAATTTGCCCGTGGCGCTCCAGTGATTTCGTAGCCGGACTTTTCTATCCACGCGAAAAGTTCCTGATAGCTGCGGTACAGGCGGTCATACGGACCGTAGGCTTTCATGCACACGGCTGTCGGCACCTCCGGAATGGACCTGAACTTGATGATTGACGAGTCCTTGCCTGCCTTTGTGACCATTTCGCAGTACTCGATGTCTATGTCCGCCGGTTTGTAGCCGCCGTGCTCGATGGTGAAGCAGTAGCCCGGTTCGGGACATTCGCATCCGAGACGCGCCATTTCCGGCCCGATGACTTCACAGCAGAGCTGTCCGAGAGCGGCGTATGAAGGGATTATTCCTCTGTAGGATGCCACCGTGATTGCCGGCAGCGACTCGATGTAAATCTTTTCCATTTTTTCTTTCTTTTTGAGGGAAGCCATCATCGCCTTCAGCTGCGTCCTGCGGACTTTAAGCCGCTCCAGTTCCGTCTCCGTATCCGAAATTTTCTTCTCCAGCGACGACACCGAAGGAATGTGCGTTTCCTCGTCCCATAGTTCCATGATTTCCTTCAGCGAAAATCCCATTTCCTTGAGATTGCGGATAGCGTTCATCTTCTGCATCTGATGCACCGAATAATACCGATACCCTGTTTCCATATCGACAATTTCCGGCACAAGTAGACCGATTTCCTCATAATGCCTGAGCGTGCGTACCGTGACTCGGCAAAGACGCGAAAACTCCCCGATTTTTAACTTGTTGTAACTCATAATCTCTGTGCACATTAGGAATATTCCGCTGCAAAGATAATATATGCCGTAGGGTACGAGTCAAGAAAAAAGTGAAAAATATGGTGAAAATATTAACAAACAGCTTCTAAATAATCATTACGAGGCTTCCGGCCAGCAGCAGAACGCACCCGACCACGGTTTTCCATGTAAGCGACTCGCCGAGGAAGATGACCGCGAAGACAATCGTCAGCACGAGGCTGCATTTGTCTATGGGCACGACCTTGCTGACGTCGCCTGTCTTGATTGCATAGAAATAGCAGAGCCACGATGCTCCGGTGGCGATGCCCGAGAGTATCAGGAACAGCCAGCTGCGCGGTGATATGCCGCTGATCATGGCTGAAAGGCTCTCCGACGGATGCCCGATTCTGTGAGAAACGAAGACTACAATCCACGCCATGACGACTACCACGACGGTGCGGATTGCCGTGGCAAGGCTTGAATCCACTTCCTCAATGCCGATTTTAGCCAATATGGCAGTGGCGGCGGCAAACACTGCCGAAAGTATCGCAAATATCAGCCACATATTTTTCTTCATTCTATCTGTTGGATGGAATATCTATAAAATTGCGTAAACTTGCACCAATCTTCTAATTTTTTACTTCACTCCGGCTGCCGTGGCGACAATCACCTCGCGGACTTCGTCCCTGTCATCGACATTGACCTGAAGCATGGGCTTGGCGCCCGGGTACGGCATCGCGTCCGGAAGGTTGAATTTCGCATTTGTTTTTGTCTTCTTCACGAGAAGCCGGTTGTCATAGAGACCTCCGATGTGCCTGCCCTGATAGTAGAGCAGGTATTCACCCATCATCTGCCTTGTCATTATTTCGTCTCCGAACCCTGTCTGTTCAACGACAAAGTCCCTGTATTCCTTTGATGTCATATTCCTGAGTCGTGTTTTTGGAGGTTTCTTATTTGCAGGACATGATGTCGAGAATCATGGTGTCGGTGCTCTGCATTCCTACGGAGCCGATGCGGCCGAGGTTGCGTATGGTCTTCTCGATGTCGTCCTCAATGATGCCGTCGTTGGAGGAGATGCAGATGTCGTCGAGGGCGAGGACTGCGGACTGGATGGAGCTTGAGACTCCGGAGGCGACTTTCATCGCGCAGCCTACCTTCGCCCCGTCGCAGACCATTCCGGTGATGTTCCCGATCATGTTTTTGATTGCGTTGCAGACCTGGGCGCAGCTGCCGCCGTGCAGATAGACAAGGCCGCAGGAGGAGCCTGTGGAGGCAATCACGCAGCCGCAGAGAGCAGAGAGCTTGCCGAGGTAGCCCTTGATGTGGATAGCGACGAGGTGGCTCAGGACGAGGGCGCGGGCGAGCTGTTCGTCGGACACGCTGTAGTGGAGGGCGAAGGCGATGACCGGCATCGTGACAGTGATGCCCTGGTTGCCGCTGCCCGAGTTGCTCATCGCCGGGAGCGTGCAGCCCGCCATCCTTGCGTCGGATGCGGCGGCGGTGAGGGACATCGCGTAGCTCAGGAAATCCTTTCCGAAGACTGGAGTGAAGCGCGGGTCGGCGATGGTCTTTCCCACCTTCAGCCCGTAGTCGCCCTTGAGCCCTTCTTCCGCGAGCCTTAGATTCATCTCCTTCGATTCTAGGATGAAGCTTATGTCCTCGAACGCGACGTTTTTCGCGAAATCATATATTTCCGCTACCGAAAGATGATATTCCGGAGTTGTCTTTTCTTCGTTGCCGCCGGATTTTTCCGAAGAACCGGAAACTCCGTCGAAAACCTGCGAGTCATATCCCGTTTCCACAATCCTGTCGTGGGAGTCTTCTATGACCGTTGTCCCGCAATGCCGTTCTCCGCTGACCTCGACGCTGACGGTCGCCTTAACATAGAGCTTGTGCCCGTTCTCCGGAGCCATCTTCACGGCGACGCATCCTTCCGAGACCATCTTCTTCGCATTCCCGACGGCCGTAGGGCACAGCTCGTTCAGCACCTCAAGTCCATATTCCGACTTCCCGCAGACGGCTCCGAGGGCGGCCGCGATGTGCAGCCCGACCATACCAGTTCCGGGGATACCGACTCCCATCCCGTTCTTCAGAATGTTTCCGCTGACCTCAACCGCGATTTCCATTCCGCATGACGGGCGTTCTGAAAGACCGCAGCGGGCAACGAGAATCTCGGCGGCCTTGGCGGTCGCCAGGGCTACGGCAATAGGCTCCGTACATCCGAGCGCCGGCTTCACTTCCTTGTGAATCAGTTCGATAATCTCTTTTTCTCTCTCGGTCATCATCAATTATTTGTTGAAAAAATCCAGACAATATTCAAGGATATGCCTCATTTCCTTTTCGTCCGACACCGTCTCAATCGGAAACCCTATGCAGACCGTCCTATAGCCTCCTCCGTCGTAGGTCACTCCGGCGGAAATCCCGGTGTCCCTGTAGCGCAGGAAAGTCCTGCCGGAGGTGTTTGCCGGGACAATGCCGTCCGGCGCCTCTACGCAGTAGCATTTTGCATTCGGCGTGTTCGTGAACTTCCCGGATGCTTCCCTCCGTCCTCCGCCGACCCATCTGTATTCTCCGCAGCGGCTTGCGTGACCGTTCATCGGCCTGAATCCTAGAACCTGTGCCGCAAATTCCGCTCCCGTGCCGAAGCCGTCCGGATAGATGCCCTCTCCGAGGTCGGTGCCGATGTTCGCTCCGGAGACAATCAGGCAGCCGCCTCCTTCCGTGAACTCGCGCATCCGTTGCTGCAAGCCTTCCGGAAACACCCCGAACATCGGCTCCGCCTTGCCTGTCCCCCGGGGCGTCGTTCCCTGCTTGCCGCAGATGAGGTCGAGAACCTGAATGCGGCTCCCGGCGGTTATTGCCGTTGTTCCGTCGCCGTTGCCCGTTCCAATGCCGTTCGTGCCGGGGTCGTTCGCCCCAAAGGCCTCGAATGCCTCCGAACTCATTGACACAAAGCCGTGTCCGAGTTTCATGAACTCGCGTCCGTGGACGGCAGGGTAGTCGAAGCTGTTGCCGGCGGGCAGCGAAGCCGCCATATCCGTCCATGACGCTCCGAATCCCGGCGCGTCGTCGTCCTTCCATTGAATATCTCGTCGGAACTGGTACATTTCTCCTATGTAGTTGATTCTCCGGATGTAATCCACTCCGCCTCCGTTCCGGCTGTCGAACCCGGCATATTCCTGGGTGTCGATGTATGATGGAGCCGCCACACGAGTGAAGTTGTTTACAATCAGAACATCTCCCGCATTCTTGCCTTTAGGCAGCCCGACGCTCAATGTCTCCGACGGGAACGACTTTCCTCCGTCGTTGAAAGCAGTGATGCGGAAGCTGTAAACATGGCCCTTCTCAAGTTTCAATGAATATGAAATTCGTCCGTCCGCCGCAGCCTTCGTGTTTTTCATGACCATGCCGTCGTCAAACACGCCGTCGTCAATTCTTGTGCTGAGGATATATCCCTTCGGTTTCGCTGTAGGTTCGAGGCTGTCCTCCCTTGGAAGCCAGCTGAGGGTCGCTGAATATTCGTCGTCGCCGACAGTTCCGAGTTCAGTCGCGAAGGAGCGCACGGGGAGAGGCTGGACGGCGTAAGGACAGCCGTAGCGGTTGCTGAGATATTTCAGTATGCCCTTGTAGGCAGATCGTGAGACCAGAAACCTGAATGCCGGGTCGAGACCGAACTTCATGTCGTTGAAGTTCTGGTGCGAGAGCAGTTCGAGAATCATCGAAGGCGCTGTCGGAGTTCGGGATTCAAGATAGGAGCGGTCCTTTGTCCCGCGCCTTGTCCAGTCCTTGTCGTAGGTCGCGCGTATGTCGGCAACTATCTGAGACTGAACGATGTCCGCATACTCTCGGCTCGTGATGCGCCTTTCTCCGGACGGCAGTTCGGTCTTGCCCTCCGAAACGGAGGTATAAATCGCGAGCGTGCCAATGGTGGTGTCGCGAGCGGCTGTTCCGGCATCGGTGTGGAATGCGAAGGACAGGTCAATCGGAATCCCGAGCCCGTCGGCCTTCCGGTTCATCCGCGAGCCTCCGCTGAGCCAGTCGGTCCATGTCCCCCGGCACATATAGTCATCCCTGTAGTCGCTCTTGCCCTCGTTCTGACTCCAGACCCTCTCCGGCGCACCGTACCACTGGAGACTGTATCTCGCGGCCTCGGCAAAGCGCGGCATCCCGGAAACCTCCCCGTCCGGCTGTGCATTCTCCCCGGCGGTCACCTGTGCACCTTCCCCGGTCACGGCCGTTCCTCCGTCAGCGGAACCCCCTCTCGCGACATTGCCCATTCCGCCGCCGAACCTCACGGCGTCGGCGCAGACAACGCCCTTGCCCCCGGACGCTCCGCCGTCGAGAATCACGCATCCGTCCTTTCCCTTGTCGAAAGGAAAGGTTCCGAGGTAAATCCAAGTGCCGCCCCCAATTCTCTGGTTTACAAGAAATTCCGACGACCCTCCGAGGTGTTTCACTATGTAATGCGCGGACTCTGTGCTCTCCGGAAGGCTGCGGTAGGCGACATAGATGGCATATTCTCCATCCTGGGCAATGTCCGGCCGCCATACAGCTTTCGGCATCGTGCCTTTCTTCGACTTTTTCCCGCATTCGGCGGAAAGGAAGGTCCCGGCAAAGAACGGGTTGTCCCCGTCCTGAATCACCTCTGTCCTGTCCGCGAACCCAGGCCCCGCTATTTTCCAGTCGCCTTCCACACGGAAGCTTCCCTTTGTCCGCGAGGTCTCGGAGATGTCGTTGTCAATGATATATTCCGCACTGTTGAGATCCCTTTCCCTCGGCAGCATCACATACGCCCCGGCATTTTCGAGCATGGGAACGAGAAAGGGGAGCACGAAGCTCTGGGTAAACATATCCTCGACGGTCTGGAAGAGGCAGGCCCTCTGCCATTCCCAGCGGTCGAGCGAAAGCTCGTAGTAGTAGCCGTGACTCTGCCAAAGGGCTATATTTCTGTGTTCCAGTCCTTTGCTGAACTCCATCGTTCCGACCTTGCGGACAATGTCCGTTTCCCGCACCGCCGGGTCGGAAACCCTGTTGAGGCTTTTTGCCGGAACGCCGTCATATGTCAGTCTCGGAGTCACGAAGTCCTTGAGCGGGCTGCGTTTCGAGAACACTTCTCCGACCGTGCGTCCGGAATATTTCTTGGGAAAGCATGATTTCAGTTCCTTTCTGAAGCATTCGACGTCGCCATCGTGCCAGGGATAATCCCCGAGCGTCTGCTCGAAGTAGAAGTCAAGCTGCCTTCCCCTACGCAGCACTTTCCTCAGTTTCAGGTCGTCGGAGCGGACTCCGGTGCGCCTCTGGAGGCGGGCGGTCAGACTGTCGCAGCACTCCTTGAACTCGTCGCGGCTCTGTGCCGCCGTTTCAGGTGCTGTGCTCATCGCAAGTAGCAGTGCTGAAGCCAATGTCGCTGAAACGGTCATGCAAGCGCTCCTTCCGCTGCCGTTTCCCTCCGCTGGAGCCGAACCGTCGTCTGCCATGACTTTGCCTTTCGGCCGTTCCTTCCTGCGGCTCGCCGCGACGGCCTTCACCGCCAGCAGGGCGACCATTCCGGCTCCCGCCCCGGCAATCCCCGCCACTGCGTCCCAGAGGTCTTCTCCGCGATACTCCGTCTGTCCCTGAATCAGCTCAATCATCGATGCGACAGCAACCGCCGTGACGAGCATCACCGCGGAAAACAGCATTGTCTTCCGAAAACTCCACTTGTAAGAGGCAAACGCCAGATACATAAGCGGCACAAACGGAAGGAACATCAGGAAGTGTACGTCCTTATCCGTAAGGTGCAGCAGCTGAGACTGTTCCTGGATGAACGTGGGGTCAAAATCAGCGAAGCAAAGCACACCTACTATCGCAGCGTAAATCAGGACGACAAATTTAAAGGCAATATGTAATTTCCCTCTCATTCTTAATTATAAAAACAGCCAATTGCAACGAAGCAGTCTTGTCAACGACCAGAGCCCCATCTTGGACTGTGAGTCACAGAAGTGGTGTGAGTGCAAGGCGCACGAGGAGTTCAAACCGCAGCAACCTTATGGTTGTGAGGATTTGGACGACGACTGCAACGCAGCAATCGCGCCGCTTCTGTGGCTCACAGCTGCTGCATGTCATTCAGTTTCTTGTAATATCCGTTCAACCGAATCAGTTCATCATGCCGTCCGCGCTCCACAATCCGTCCGTCCTGCATCACGCAGATTTCGTCCGCATTCTTGATTGTCGAGAGCCTGTGTGCGATTGCTATCGTAGTGCGTGCGCTCATCAGCCTGTCAAGTGCCTCTTGTACAAGTTTTTCCGACTCCGTGTCAAGCGCCGAGGTCGCCTCGTCAAGTATAAGAATCGGCGGATTCTTCAGGATTGCCCTGGCAATGCTGATTCTCTGTCTCTGGCCTCCCGAAAGCATCCTTCCGCCGTCACCGATGTTAGTCTCGTAACCCTTTTCCTTTTCCATGATGAAGTCGTGCGCGTTTGCAATCTTCGCGGCTGCAACCACCTGCTCCATCGTGGCATTCTCCACTCCGAAGGCTATGTTGTTGAAAATCGTGTCATTGAAAAGAATCGCCTCTTGGTTGACGTTCCCGATGAGACCGCGCAGCGAATGAATGGACAAGTCCCGTATGTCCACCCCGTCAATCGAAATGGAGCCGCTCTTAACGTCGTGGTATCTCGGAATCAGGTCGACCAGCGTTGATTTTCCGGAGCCAGACTGCCCCACAAGCGCTATTGTCTTGCCCTTCGGAATCGTGACGTTGATGTCCTCCAGAACATCCTTCTCGCCGTTGTAGGAGAAGAACACGTTCTTCACTTCAATCCTGTCGTTGAATCCGTCCACCTTCACCGGAGCAGCGATTTCCTTTATGTTGTTCTCCGCCTTGAGAATCTTGTCGACCCTTTCCATCGATGCGAGACCGCGCGGAATGCAGTAGCTTGCCCTCGAAAGATCCTTTATAGGCTGAAGCACGCTGTAGAGAATCACCATGTAGAATATGAATGTCGGTGCGTCAAACGCGTCATTCCCGCTGAGAATCAGCGTGCCTCCGAACCAGAGCACGACCATGATCATGACAGTTCCGAGAAATTCGCTGACCGGATGGGCAGATGCCTGACGGATGGCGACCTTGCTTACAAGCCGCTTGTGTTCGTCGGCCGTCCTGCGGAATCTCTGTTTCATCTTTTCCTCGGCGTTGAACGCCTTGATGATGCGAAGGCCGCTCAGTGTCTCGTCCACCTGAGACATCGTGTCGCTCCATTTCTCCTGTGCCTCCAGCGAGTCCCTCTTGAGTCTTTTTCCAAGCGCGCCCATTCCCCATGCCATCGCCGGCACCACGAGAATCGTGAACAGGGTAAGCTGCCAGCTCGTGAACAGAAGGGTCCCGAAATAGAAGATTATCAGAATAGGGTTTTTTATGAGCATGTCAAGCGAGCTCGTGATGGAGTTCTCGACCTCATTCACGTCACCGCTCATCCTGGCGATGATGTCGCCCTTCCTCTCCTGCGAGAAAAACCCGAGCGGCAGCGAGAGCACCTTGTCGTAGACCAGCACCCTTATGTCGCGCACGATGCCTGTCCTCATCGGAATCATCACGGCCGAAGAACCGAAGTAGCACCCGGTCTTGAGCGCCGTCATCACGCCGAGAAAAAGCCCGAGCAGGAGCAGCGTCACCGATGGTCCGAAAGTCGTGATGAGTGTTGACATATAGTAATATATGTTGTTGAGCAACATTTCCTTAATCGACGCTCCACTATCCCATGGAATAAATGTGTAAACCTCGTTTTCGAGGTTGAAAATCATCTTCAGAATCGGGATTATCAGCGTGAACGAGAATATGTTGAACACCGCCGAAAGTATGTTGAGGATCACCGATCCTGCGAGATACTTTTTATACGGACCGACGAAACGTCGTATGACCTGTAAAAATTCTTTCATTTATCGAATTTGTGATATATGTTTCTATTTCATCCCATCGGGACCATCCCACCGAACTCCACATCCCGCAGACATATAATCCCGAAAACCCACAAAGATACACAAATTTCCCAATATATAATTTTACCGTCTTTATTGCTTTTGACGAATGTCCCTATAGGATTTCGGTGAAAAATCGTTATATTTACACGATATAACCAGCAACCACGCCAATGGCTACAAATACGACACAGAAACAGGCAGCAAAACAATTCGTCAAGGATTGGATCGGAAAAGGATATGAAAAGGGCGAAACCCAGCGCTTCTGGCTGGAGCTCCTGCACAATGTCTTTGGCATTGACAACCCTATGGCCATGATGCAGTTCGAGATTCCGGTCAAGACCATCCTCAAAGAAAAGGGTTCCGATTTCATTGACGGCTATATTCCGGCAACGAGGGTTCTCATCGAGCAGAAGAGATCCAAATTTGATCTCGGCGCCAAGTATCGCCAGTCCGACGGTTCCGAGCTCACGCCATACCAACAGGCAAGGCGTTATGCCGCTGGTCTGCCCGTGTCGATGACTCCCAGATGGATTGTGGCTTGCAACTTCATCAAGTTCGAGGTTCACGATATGGAGCATCCCAACGACGCCCCGGAAGTCATTGAACTGAAAGACCTGGAAAAGGAATATCACCGCCTGTCCTTCCTGATTGATGATACCAACGCCCATATCAAGAAAGAACTGGAGGTCAGCATCCAGGCTGGCGAGATAGTGGGTGTGCTCTACGATAAGATCCTGGCCCAGTACATAAACCCTGAGAATCCGGAATCCCAGAAGGCCCTCAACAAGCTCTGTGTGCGTCTGGTGTTCTGCCTCTACGCTGAGGATGCCGGCATATTCGGGAGCAAGGATATGTTCCATGACTATATGGCCAAGTTCCCGGCGGCAGATTTTCGGTTGAGGCTGATTGAGCTCTTCCGCGTCTTGGACACCAAGCCGGAAGACCGTGACCCGTATATGGATGAGGCCTTGCTGGCATTCCCGTATGTCAATGGCGGCATGTTTGCCGGTGACATTGAGATTCCGCGTATCAATGAAGAGATCCGGGATTTGATTCTGCAGCGAGCCAGCGATGGCTTTGACTGGAGTCTTATTTCCCCGACCATTTTCGGTGCCGTGTTTGAGAGCACCTTGAACCCGGAGACACGTCGCGCAGGCGGAATGCATTACACCAGCATTGAGAATATCCATAAGGTGATTGACCCTCTGTTCCTCAATGACCTCAAGGCAGAGCTGGCGGACATTAAGGCTACGTCCGTGGCAAAGACCAAGAAGGTGAGGGCTTATGCTTTCCAGGACAAACTGGCCGGGCTCAAGTTTTTTGATCCTGCTTGCGGCTCAGGTAACTTCCTGACGGAATCCTACACGTCGTTGAGGCGGCTGGAGAATGAGGCGTTGAGGATAATCTACGGCGGAGACCGTGTAATTGGCGAGATGGCTGACCCAATAAAAGTCCACATTAACCAATTTTACGGTATCGAAATCAACGACTTTGCCTGCTCCGTGGCACAGACGGCTCTTTGGATTGCAGAAAGCCAGATGATGCGGGAAACGGACGAAATCGTTGGCTTTAACCTCGATCCGCTGCCGCTCAAGACTTACAACAACATCCACGAAGGCAATGCTTTACGAATGGATTGGAACAATGTCATACCGGCCAGCGAGTTGAATTATATTATGGGTAATCCACCGTTTATTGGCAAGAAGGAACAAACAAAAGAACAAAAGGAGGATCTGAAAATAGCTTGGGAAGGTAGTAGCGATGTCGGGAGCATCGATTATGTTTCCGGCTGGTATCGCAAAGCGGCCACCCTAATGATGGTATCTCAATCTATTCGTGCTGCCTTTGTCTCAACAAATTCCATTACACAAGGCGAGCAGGTCGCATTAATTTGGAAACCCCTCTTACACGATTGTGGGATACACTTGGATTTCGCTTACAGAACTTTCAAGTGGACCAGTGAGGCGTCAAATATGGCCGCCGTTCATTGTGTTATTCTCGGGTTTAGCGCCAAACCCGGTTTGTCCAAATATATATATTCTAATGATGGGGCGAGGATAATTGCCAACCACATTAACCCTTATCTCATTGACGCACCTGATTACCTTCTTGAGAACCATAAGAAACCTATTTGCGACGTCCCTGAAATAACCACAGGTAATCAAGCTACCGATGATGGGAATTTCTTTTTTGACACAGATGAATATGAGGCTCTTGTAAATAAGTATCCTTATACACGGAGTTTGTTCAAGCGGGCCTATAACAGCCAAGGATTCATAAATGGAAAGTATCAGTACTGTTTGTGGCTCGATGGTGTTGCACCAGGGGATATTAGAAAATGCCCTACTATAATGGAACGAGTTGAGAATGTAAGAATATATCGTCTTGCCAGCCCGAAGGAGCAGACCCGAAGACAAGCAGAAACGCCTACACTCTTTACGGAAATTCGCCAACCAAAAGGTAATTACATAGTCATCCCAAAGGTTTCCTCAGAGAATCGTCAGTACATTCCTCTTGGTTTCTTGTCTCCGGATATCATCTGCAATAACACGATTAAACTGGTTCCAGACGCATCTTTATACCATTTCGGCGTTTTGAATTCTGTTGTTCATAATGCCTGGATGCGGGTTGTTGCAGGACGTCTTGAAATGAGATACCAGTATTCAAATACTATTGTCTATAACAATTTCCCCTGGCCGCAACCTAACGATGCCCAAAAGGCAAAAATTGAACATACCGCCCAAGCCATCCTCGATGCACGCTCTCTCTATCCGGATAGCAGCCTTGCTGACCTCTACGACAGCCTGGCAATGCCGCCCGAACTCCGCAAAGCCCACCGCGCCAACGACGCCGCTGTCCTGGAGGCCTACGGCTTCCCGAAGGACGCCACCGAGTCCGACATCGTTGCCCGACTCTTCAAAATGTACCGGGAACTGACCTCGCGCTAAAGGAACAACAACCTTTAAGGAAATTCATGTTCCGGGCAATTACATCGTAACCATCCGTGACATTGATTTAACATTTTTTAACCATACTCAATGGGAAACCGGGTGGACAGGCAGAAAATCCAGGCAGCGTCTTAGTACAGCTGATACTCCAGCCAGTGCCAGATGAGCCAGATGCGGCGTTTCAGAACCTCGTAGTTGAGGGTTTCGGCGGTGTCGCGTGGCTTGTAGTTGTTCATCGTGATGCCGGAGGTGAACAGCACGGACGGGATTTTGTGCTGCGCAAAGACGTTTTGGTCGGTGATTTTGAAGAAGACCTTGGTGAAGTTCTCACTTCCGTAGTAGCTGTGGCAAAGCTCCAGATTAGTCTCGAAAATGCTGTTGCACCAGTCTAAAAGCTCGCTTTCGCGGCTCCCGAGCGTGCCTCCGTCAACGGCGAGCAGATAGTCCTCGCGTCCGGACGGGAGAGGGGAGAGCGAGCATCCTATCTGGTCGAGGTTCACCGCGAGCCGCACCATCTCCGGCCAGATTGTCTTTCCCGTCGCGGGGTCTCGGAAGCGTCCGTTCTCAAGAGCTGTCCAGAACGCCTGTGACCCAGCCATTCCTTTTTCCTTCGCGTCGAAGGCGACGAAAATGACGTTCTTGAAATATGCCTTGCCGATGATTTTCGACATCCGGAACATTTCCGCGAGGCTTATTGCCGCCACCACGCCTGACGCGTTGTCATCAGCTCCGGGGTACATCTTCCCGCCGAAGTGCCCCAAGTGGTCAAAGTGCGCACCGACAACGATATACTCATTCTCGTGGATTTTCTTCGACCCGTTCATGAATCCGATGACATTGTGCCCCACCGCGCCGCTCTCGGTCCTGAACGACTGTACATAACCTTCGTGATTGCCGCTTCCGCACATCGGGTCAAGCCCTGCCTCCCGAAACCTTCTCTCTATGAAAAAAGCCGCTTCCGTGCCACCTCTCGTGCCTGTGCCGCGTCCGTCGCAGAGACTGTCCGCAAGAAATGACACTTGTCTCTGCAGCTTCGCCTCCCACACGACGTTCCTTGCCGGGAAACGCTGTGCCTGGGCGCTGGAGCACATAGAGAACAGCCCGACAAGAATAGCTGTCGACGCGCAGAATATTCTTGGAATGCCGGCGGATATTTCGGAAAAAATTATCTTAAATGTCTGAATAGGCATAATAAATGATTATCTTTGCACGTTTATGTGCCATTGAGTTTCGGCGCATCTGCCGCAGACTGCACAAAACGCCGCCAAAAGTAGTGATTTTTTCGCGATGAGCAAACTGGGAAAAGCATTTTATTCCACACTTTCCGTGATTGCCGCCATTCTTCTTATGAACGGAGCGGCGGTTCAGGCTTTTGCCCAGTACGACAAGGACATATTCATGTATCGCGGACGGGTCGCGCTTTCCGAAGGCAAGTTCTCTCAGGCCATCGAGAACTTCAATGTCCTCGCACGGCTTGACACCACGGACTACGAGAACTACTTCTTCCGCGGCATCGCCAAGTACAACCTCGGGGACTTCCGGGGGGCGAAGCAGGACTTCAACGCCGCCGTGCGCATCAATCCGGTCTTCACCTCTGGCTATCACTATCGCGGCATCACCGAGAGCCGCACCGGGGACTACGACGCGGCGCTACGGGACATAAACAAGGCTCTTGAGCTTCGTCCCGGCTACTCTGGACTCTATTTCAGCCGAGGCGTGACCTACTTTCTCTCCCAACGCTTCGACAGTGCGGTGAAGGACTTCGACCGCTACATACGCAAGGAACCCAAGGATCCTTCCGCCTACCTCAACCGGGGCGCGTCCTACCTCTTCCTCGGCGACACCCTCAAGGCCATGACCGACTACAATAAGGCAATCCGCCTCGACCGCTTCGACGCCGAGGGCTATGTCCGCAGGGGGAGGCTCTACGCGGCACAGAACCGGATGGATCTTGCGGTTGAGGATATGGACAAGGCAATCGCGATAGACACGTCGAACACCTTCGCCTATTTCAACCGTGCTCTGATGTACTACGAACAGCAGAAGTATCGTGAGGCCATGTCGGATCTCAACCGCGTGCTCCGGGACGAGCCCGGCAATGCGCTGACCCTCTACAACAGAGGACTGATTATGGCGCAGCTTGGCGACTACGAGGGTGCCCTTTCCGACCTTGACAGGGTGCTGAACATCAATCCTGACAATGTTCTCGCGCATTTCAACAGGGCTTCCGTGCTCATTGAACTCGGGATGTACCGCGATGCCCTTGAGGACTACGACAGGGCTATTGAGCTCTATCCGGACTTCGCGAAGGCATATATGAACCGCTCCTACGTCAAGAACCTGCTCGGAATGCAGAAGGAGTCGAAGGCCGACTATCAGACGGCGCAGCGCAAGGTCGCGGAATACCGGGCGAAGAACGTCACCGACGAGGGCTCGCTCGCCGACACCACAAAAAAATACAGCTCGCTGCTCGCCTTTGACGCGGACTTCGCGAAGAAGGACTTCAATGACGAGATGCTTCAGCACCGCGACGTCGACATCAAGCTGCGGCCGATGTTCCGTTTCGTGCCGACGGATGTCGCTGACGGCAGCAATTACATGACTTCTCATGTATATGAGAATCCGCTTCTCATGCGCTTCGAGCGCAGCCTTCCTGTTGCAGTGACTATCGACAACACCGGAACCGTGAAATGTTCCGGGGACTTCACGAGGCTTCGCGACGACGCTCTTCCGGCGGCTCAGAAAGAGTTCCTTAAGGCTTTGGCCGACAGCCGAGACCGACAGTATAACCTCGCGCAGACTCACTATGACAACGCCATCGCGGCATCACCGGAGACCGATGTAGAAAAACTCTACAGGGCATTCTACTACATGAACCGGGGCGTGCTCCGTGCTGACATGATAGAATTCATATCCAGCATAGAAAGCAACGTGCAGTCGCTCTCGATGGATGACTCCGGCAACACCCGCGCCCGCGTGAAGGATCAGGTGACGCGACATTACGACTATTCCGAGGCCATCGATGACCTGCTTGAGGCCGATTCCATAGCAGGAAATATACCTTATATATTATATAATCTGGCAAACCTCTACTGCCTGTCCTCGGATTTTGTGAAGGCAATCGAGAACTACACGAAGGCCATAGCCGCCTTCCCTTATCTCGGCGATGCCTACTTCAACCGCGGGCTTGTCCAGATTTATCTGAAGGACAAGGAGAAGGGCTGCATCGATCTTTCACGCGCCGGCGAACTCGGGGTGGGGGATGCCTACGGGGTTATAAAAAAATTCTGTGAGGATGAGAAGAATTAGGGTGAAAGACACTCGGGCATTCGGACTATATGAAGCGAGGGGAAGACAATGAGTGATATTAGAGCGAAATTCCTGAGCCTTTCAAGCGGCAGCAGTGGCAACTGCTATTTTCTCGGGCGTTTTAACGGAGAGCGCTGTCTCGGAGGCATTCTGATTGACGCCGGCGTGAGCCTGAAGCGGCTGAAATCCATTCTTTCCGACCACGGCCTTTCGACGGACGACTTCGGGGCGGTACTCGTCACTCACGACCACATGGACCATGTCCGCAGTCTCGCGTCCTACTGCAAGAAGCTGAGCAAACCCGTGTGGACCTCCGACGTTCTGGCCGACGCCCTTCTCCATCATACGCTTAAGTTGGCGAATCTCGGCGCGACTGTCCTCAGCCTGCTTCCAGATGAATGGAACGATGTCTGCGGCTTTTCCGTGCGCTATTTCATCGTCCCTCATGATGCCACACAGACAGTCGGTTATGCGTTGAGGATTCCGCTCGCGGAGCAGTCAGCTGGGACAGTGGAGTCCGGACAGTCGGTGGAAGGGTCTGCAGCTGCGGACTTAGATTGCCATAGGTTCTTCATCATGACCGATGCCGGCCGCGTGACCGACGAGGCGGTGGCCTTTGCCCGCGAGTCCGAGACGGTGGTCTTCGAGTCCAACTACGACGTGGATATGCTCATGTCCGGTCCCTACCCGCACGAGCTCAAGATGCGCATAATGAACGGTCACGGCCATCTTTCCAACGACGAGTGTGCCTCGGCCATCCGCCGTTTCTGGCATCCGGGTCTCCGCAACCTCTTCCTCTGTCACCTCAGCGAGAACAACAACACTCCGCGTCTCGCCTTCGAAGCCACCCGTGCCGTCCTTGACGAACTCTCCACGGCAGACAGCCAATCCCGCAAGACCGCCCTCCGTCCTCTGCCCCGCACCTCTCCCTCCGGACTTATAATTTTGTAGGCATCCTGCTTTGGACCACTTCTGGACTGCCGGACAAACGACCTCTATCACAGTAAATTACAACAAAAAAAAGGTTGGTCAAGGAAACCTGACCAACCAAGTATTGAATTTAAAATCTTCAAGAAATCATCTCAGAAAATCATCTGAGTGAAAGGGGATGCATAAAAGGATGGGATGCAAGGCGCACTGGGGATTTCAACACCGGAGCAACCTGATGGTTGTGAGGATTTGAAATTCACATGCAACGAAGCAGACCGCCTTTCAGGCGTCCCGTCCCGCCTATTTTGCAAAGGCGACAGAACGAGTTTCCCGAATCACAGTAATCTTCACCTGACCTGGATAAGTCATCTCGTCCTGAATCTTCTTCGCGATGTCAGCCGAAAGCGTCTCGGCCTGAGCGTCAGTCACCTGCTCTGCCCCGACAATCACACGCAGTTCACGTCCGGCCTGAATAGCGTATGCCTTGACAACGCCCGGATAAGACTGCCCGATATTCTCCAAGTCCTTGAGTCTCTTGATGTATGACTCGATGACCTCACGGCGGGCTCCAGGACGTGCACCGGAAATGGCGTCGGCAACCTGGATAATCGGAGACAGGATTGAAGTCATTTCGATCTCCTCGTGGTGGGCACCGATGGCATTGCAGATTTCCGGCTTCTCTTTATACTGCTCGGCGAGCTTCATACCGAGAAGCGCATGCGGAAGCTCCGGATCCTCATCGGAAACCTTTCCTATGTCATGAAGCAAGCCGGCTCTCTTGGCGGCCTTCGCGTTAAGCCCGAGCTCGGAAGCCATCGTAGCCGCGATGTTAGCGACCTCACGGGCGTGCTGGAGAAGGTTCTGGCCATAAGATGAACGGTATTTCATCCGCCCGACAAGCTTTATGAGTTCGATGTGGATGCCGTGGATTCCGAGATCGATGCAGGTGCGCTTGCCTATCTCAAGTATCTCTTCCTCAAGCTGTTTCTGCACCTTGGCAACAACTTCCTCAATACGCGCCGGATGGATACGTCCGTCCACTACAAGCTGGTGAAGCGCAAGACGCGCCACTTCCCTGCGGACAGGGTCAAAGGCGGAAAGAAGAATGGCGTCAGGCGTGTCGTCAACGACAATCTCGACTCCGGTCGCAGCCTCAAGCGCACGGATGTTGCGTCCCTCACGTCCGATTATGCGTCCCTTTATCTCATCGCTCTCGATGTTGAAGACGGTCACTGCATTCTCAATCGCAGTTTCAGACGCCGTCCTTTGTATTGTATTGATTACTATCCTCTTGGCCTCCTTTGTAGCGTTCAGGCGTGCATCGTCGATCACGTCGTTTATGTACGACTGCGCCTCTGTCCTCGCCTCTGCCTTCATGTTTTCCATGAGTATGTTCTTGGCCTCCGTCGCGGACATTCCGGCAATGCTTTCAATCTGGTGGTTCGCCTCCTCCTTGAGCCTGTCATATTCGGCGGCCTTCCGGTTGGCAATCTCCACCTGCGCCTTGAGGTTCTCTCGGATGGAATCGGCCTCGCGCTGCTTGCGCTGAAGTTCGGCAGTCTGCTGATTCAGAGTGTTTTCCTTCTGTTTCAGACGACTCTCTGTCTCTTTAATCGCAGCATTGCGCTCATTGACCGTCTTCTCATGTTCGTTCTTGAGCTGGAGGAACTTTTCCTTCGCCTGGAATATCTTTTCCTGCTTTATGTTTTCCGCCTCAAGCTCCGCCTTTTCAAGGATTTCCTCCTTGCGTCCCTTGAGCACGGAACGTCTCACCGCAATCCACACGCAGAGTGCGACGGCTGCGCCCAAAAGAGCGGACAGTATGTAAAAAACTATTTCCATATTTGTATAAATTAGTGTTTCAACAAAAAAACGGCCGTCTCCAAAGCGGAAACGACCGTTGAGCCATAAAAAATCCGTTAGTCAAATTGACAGAAAACCTTATAAAATAAGATTTGAGTTCCGTAAGGTTCAGAAATCCTCCGTCCCGGCAAAACCGGAATCCCCCGCAGGGTCACATAGGTCCGTCTTCCCCTCCCCGAGCTTACTCTGTTACTTAATCAGTGTTGAATTCAGCAAGTAAGTAACTAACGGATTATTTTCCATCAATGTTTTCAAGATAGCCTGCAATCTCCCTCTCCAACGTATCCGCCTCGGCCTGGAGGTTCTTCATCTCCTCCTCTACATTCAGTTTCTTCAGACAGATGTTCAGCGCCACGAATATGAGAATCTCCACGTCATCGCTGTTCTGGAACTTGGCGGAATACTGCTCGGCCATTTTGTTCAACGTATTTGCCGCGACACGTATGGCTCGTTCCTGCCTGTCCGAACTTGCCTGAAGGTTGAACTGCCGTCCGAGAATGGTCACGTTTATCTTCCTCATCATTTCCATACCCGTCAGCCCTCCATCAACCTTATGCACCGGTCAATTTCCCGGATGAGACTCTCTATCTTTCTTTTAGACTCTGAATTGTCCGCTTGCGTCCCCACGAATGCAGCCGTGAGATTCAGACTATCAATTTTCTTTTCTAACTCAGCAATCTGTTTCCCGTAGGCCTCACACTGCGACGACAGCCTGCCGTTTTCCTCTTCCAGACGGATGCGTTCCGACCTTTCCCGCTCGTATGCGGAAATCAGCCTTATGAACTGCTGTCTGATGTTGTCAAGCATAACGTCACTTTGTTTTACCCACACTGCAAATATATGAAGAATATGGCAAATCTCAAAGAAAATTCCTACCTTTGACAAAATTAGACTCAAGTTTCGCAAAGTGCGAAACACCACTTTTGAGCCTTTATGGTGAGGGTAAGTCCTCTCCCCGAGGGAGAGGATTTAGGAGAGGGGTAACGTGGACAGAAAAAAGTGCGTGGGACTTGAGAGTTTGACAAATAAGATAAGTTTAATATTCGCAATGGGTTAGAACCACCGCGAGACTTGAGTTTGAATACGATATGCACGACATTGTTCTGAAAAATATCGCCGTCGGCGACGTCCGTTCGGACATATACATCGACGGAGACATAATATCAAAGATTGCAGGGACCGGCACTGAGGCACAGCCGGAGGCGAAGGAAATCGTGGACTGCACGGGAAAGGCCGCTATGCCGGGATTCATCAATATGCACACGCATGCCGCGATGTCGCTGCTGCGCGGAGTCGGCGAGGACATGGCATTTCACGACTGGCTCGCGAAAGTCTGGGAGATTGAGGCGAACCTCGACGAGGAATTTGTCTACTGGGGCACAAAGGTGGCATGCCTCGAAATGATAAAGACCGGGACAACGACGTTCAACGACCACTACTGGTTCCCGCTAATAGGACACAAGGCCGCGGTGGAGATGGGAATACGCCCCGTTTCGTCATACGTAGTCATAAACAAGATGACTGACGCCGAGAACGAAATCGAAAAGATACGCTGCTGGAAGATGTATGAGGCATCGAAGCAATGGGGCGACAAGAATCTCAGGTTCTCGATGGCGTTTCATGCCCCGTATTCGGTGAGCGAGCCGATGATGGTGTGGGCTGCCGAATTTGCAAGGGCGCACGGGCTCCCGCTGCACATACACCTCTCCGAAACACGCAAGGAAGTGGAGGACTGCAAGGAGGCACACGGAGGGCTCACGCCAGTGGAATATCTTGACAGGATCGGGGTACTCGGCCCGAACCTCATCGCCGCGCACACCCTCTGGCTGAGCGACAACGACGTGGAGCTGCTTGGAAAGCATCATGTCACATGCGTGCATAACATAAACTCGAACCTGAAGCTCAGTTCCGGCTATCATTTTCTGTACAAGGAGCTTATCGAGGCAGGCTGCAAGGTCTGCATCGGCACAGACGGATGCGCGTCATCCAACAACCTCGACATCCTTGAAGCCATGAAAACGTCCGCGATGATGCAGAAAGGCTGGAGAGGAGATCCGTCCGTCTGTCCGCTGAACGAGATTGTTGAGATGGCTACCGTGAACGGCGCCAATGCCCTTGGTCTCAACACCGGACTTTTGCAGGAAGGCAGAATCGCCGACATCCAGATTGTCGATACTGACAACTACAACTTCCTCTCTCCGGGTACGTTCCTAGCGAACTATGTCTATTCTGCGCACAGCGACTGCATCGACTCGCTCATCTGCAACGGACGCTTCGTGATGAGGGGCAGAAAAGTCGATGGAGAGCGGGAAATTCTTGAGGGGGCGGGGAAGGTACTGTCACAGATAAAGTTAAGAAAATAGGCACGCCGGAAATGTCTCCGGGTGAGTAATAACCACATAACACAGCTTATCATTATGGATGAAAGAATAGAAAGAATCAATGGTGCTGCCGAGTACATCGGCGCAAGGCTCGGCGGGCGAAAGCCGGTCGTGGGAATAGTGCTCGGCAGCGGACTTGGGAAACTTGCTGACAAGATTGAGAATCAGATTGTTATTCCATACAGGGAAATTCCTGGCTTTCCGGTCTCAACCGCCGTGGGACACAAGGGAAATTTCATCGCGGGGGAACTCGGAGGAAAGTTCGTCGTGGCGATGCAGGGACGCTTCCACTACTATGAGGGTTATCCAATGGAACTCGTCACTCTCCCTATCCGGGTGATGAAAGTGCTTGGAATACAGTGTCTTTTTGTCTCCAATGCAGCCGGCGGAGTGAACTACGGCTTCAAGGTCGGCGACCTCATGATCATCCGGGACCACATAAACCTTCTTCCGAACCCGCTCATAGGAAAGAACCTCGAAGACTTCGGTCCGAGATTTCCGGACATGACGAGGCCATACGACCTTGAGCTCATCAAGAAGGCTGAGATTATCGCGTCGGAGCTCCATATTTCCCTCAAGAAAGGGGTATATGTCGGAGGCACGGGACCGTCTTACGAGACGCCGGCGGAGTACAAGTATTTCAGGCTCATCGGAGGCGACGCCGTGGGCATGTCGACGATTCCTGAGGTGATTGTGGCAAGGCACAGTTCAATTCCGGTGTTCGGAATGTCGGTGATTACCAATGAGGCGCATGATGATTATGCGGAGGATTATGTGAATGACGG
>DJRM01000012.1:185-2714 GCA_002440085.1 Bacteroidales bacterium UBA6360 | reverse complement strand
CTAAATTGCGGAAGAACCAAATTCGTGACCATTCTCGGCGGAATCAACGACATTGCGCAGAATCAGGGCTACATCTCAAACGAGGACATCGTGAAGAACATCGTGGCAATGGTGGAGAAAGCCGAACAGGCGAAAATCAAGGTTGTCATCTGTTCCGTGCTCCCTTCAGACAGAATCGTATGGCGTCCGGAAATTGACCCGGTTCCGCTCGTGAATGACCTCAATGAAAGGTTGAAGGCATACGCCAAGGCGGAGCGGATTCCGTATCTGGACTACTACTCCGCGTTCGTAACCGAGAGCGGCGGCCTTCCGGCCGAGTTTACCACAGACGGTGTCCATGTCACCGAGAAAGGCTACGAGCAGATGGAGAGAATGTACCTCGACTGCCTCAGACATCCCAAGAAATATCTTCTGAAATAGTGATGTTTTTACTCATTTATACCCATTCTGGTTGATTTGCCGTGCTTTTGCCCGAAATCTTACCGGAACTGGCTATTTATGGCAGCTATTCCGTGACGATGAGCGTGACGCTTACGGCGCTGTTGAGGCGGAGGGTGTAGGTATTGCCGTCGCGGGTCATGTATTTTGTGTCGATAGGCATATAGGACTCGATGCCCTCGCTGTTTTCCAGGATGAGATAGGCCCGGAGCATGGACTCGATGTCGGGGAACTCAAGGCTTCCCGTGCTGCTCCTTGCCGACAGGATTGCGCCGGCAGCGGCGAACATCTGACCCCAGTGGTTGCGTCCTGCGTTTATGAATCCGACGCCGATGTAGGCGAACTGCGGGTTCAGTATGTTAGCGCGGTGGCCGGAGCTGTTCATCCAAGCGTCCATGACGGCCTCAGGGGTCTGCTGGCACATGGCTATGTTCTCTCCTAATTTTCTGTTCTTGCGGAATGAGTTGTCCAAGACAGAGAAGCACAGCTGTCCGTCCGGTCTTGTGTGGCTATAGAATTTCGTCAGTTCCTCGGCGCGTATGTCCATCGCATTCTGGAGCCCAGCTGTCATCGAGAGCGGGTATTCATGGTTCCTGTAGCGCTCGATGTTCACAATTCGGAGCACATCCCATTCTGCCTGGTTTACCGAAATATTGTCGGATGGAAGTGAACGGCTTATGGAAGGAATCGTGTTGCAGCAACGGAGCTCGCGTTCCTTGCCCCTGAGACTCAGTTTCAGCCAAGCCACCAATTTGCCGTCCTTGCCGAACAGTTCGGCTTCGGTTTTCGTGAATGAAGCGCAGGTGACCTCAGTGCCGTTCCTGACGCTTCCGCGTGCCACTTTCAGAACATCTTCCTCGGTCGTGGAGTTCAGCACTTGCATCGCATCAACGGCGCGGGACGCGAGAATGATGTCCATGTCCAGCTTCGCGTCGGTCTTGTCGCCTGCAATGGGAAGTATCTTGAGTATGCCCTTGATGTTGTCCTTCACTTCTCCGTTGCTGAGCAGCAGGTCTCCCTTGATTTCACCATGGTCTTTGGCAGTCGGAGCCTTATAGACGGCCTCGTCGTTCCACTTTACTTTCGTGCCGCCTGTGGCTGCCGAGCTCACGGCACGCAGCAGCTCTTCCTTTGTTGTCTTTGCGGTGCAGATGAAGTTCTTAAGGATGTCCTGCATTGCGGCCTTGTCTTCGTACAGCTCGCGTCCGCCGGGGACATCCTGCAATGCGGGAATCAGTGAACTGAATCGGTAGCCCTCCACAGTCACCCCTTTCACGGTCACTCCCACGCCCAGTTTGACGCTGCCTGCCTTAGTATAACTTGCCCTCATCTTTCCGAACTGGCTCGCCCCGTATGACGGCCAGACGGAAGACCCTGCCGGGAGACTCCTCTTCAGATAGTCGATTATGTCTTCCTTTTCCGTGGCGTTTGACGCTGGAAATTCATCCGACAGTTCTTTCAACTGCTTCTTGAGCCTGTATTCCGGCGTGTCCGGTTCCCCTCCTACCATCTTCCACGTGTACTCTACGATTATCTCCTTGTTGCTTCCCCTTACCACACGGGCGGGTTCGCCGTTGACCGTCGCGGTGATTTTGCTGATGCCGGTGAATTTCTTTTCAAGTCCCTCCCTGATTGCCACATTCACCACAATTGTGTAGTCATTGCCCTGAATCACCATGAGGTCGTCCGAGAAATATCCTTTCCAAACCGTCTTTGACACCTTCGTGCTGGCGTTCGGAGGCAGCGTCGGCTTGTAATCCGGCTTTGCTCCGACCTGTGGTGGCGTTACACTGAGCCTTACGATGCTGACTATATTGCCGGCAGAAGCTGGCAGGGAGAGAAATACCAATGTGGTCAAGATGACCGACAGCATGCGAAAAAACTTGTTCATAACCTTGAGGATTTTCCTGTCGATGGCCGCTGAAGTTCCGTAGGGTGTGGGCTTGTACGATTCTATAGCCATTAAATATTCGTAACCTACAAATGTACGAAATTATACCAAAATCGGCAACTTGGAATCGAAACCGACATAAAAAGCGTACGGCTCCTGATTCACACCGGGAGCCGTACAATTCTAACCTAAAACTTAAC
>DJRM01000012.1:0-174 GCA_002440085.1 Bacteroidales bacterium UBA6360 | reverse complement strand
TGAAAAAACTATTCGAGTAAAAGACTTTGCAATGTCTGTGCCAAAACTTCAAATTCTGTCAAAAAATGCAAAATATTTTTCTGGAAAATGTGATTTTTTTTGCGCGAAAGGCAAAATCTTTTGTTTCATAACCCCAAAATCTGTGCTTCGACTTTAGAAGCTGTTTTAATTTTT
>DJRM01000004.1 GCA_002440085.1 Bacteroidales bacterium UBA6360 | reverse complement strand
CGTATGTGACCGATGAGAAAATAAATATAGATAAAATATTGGTAGATTTGTGAAGGATTTTTGAGGATAGATTCATTTTTGAAGAGGGAGCATACCGTGCGTATGTGACCGATGAGAAAATGGATATAGACCAAAAAGACAAACAAAGATTAGAGGATATGAGTTCGTTCGTTATAGAAGGAGGCCACAAATTAAGCGGTACCATCATGCCGCAGGGCGCGAAAAACGAGGCACTTGAGGTCATAAGCGCTGTACTGCTCACGCGGGATGAGGTTAAAATCAGCAACGTGCCGGAGATTTTGGACGTGAAGAACCTGATTCTGCTGCTTCAGGACATGGGCGTCGAGATTCACAGGCAGGAGAAGGGGGTCTATACCTTCAAGGCTGACAGTCTTGACGAAAGCTACATCAGCAGCGAGGAGTTCGTCCGCAAGTGCGCGCGGCTGAGAGGCTCGGTGATGGTCGTCGGTCCCCTTTTAGCAAGGTTCGGACACGCATATTTCCCAAAGCCGGGAGGCGACAAGATCGGACGCCGAAGGGTCGACACGCACATCCAGGGAATGATTAACCTCGGGGCGGAACTCACCTATGACTCAAAGCTACGCGCCTTCTACCTCTCGTGCAGGAATGCCCGCGAACACGGAGACTCAGGCAGCGGAGACCCGGTCAAAGGAAGTTCAGACAACGGAGCTTCATGCGCTGTCGGAGGGCACTTTCTCAAGGGCGCATATATGCTCCTCGACGAGGCCTCGGTCACGGGAACCGCGAACATTCTCATGGCGGCGACGCTCGCCGAAGGCAAGACAACCATTTACAACGCCGCCTGCGAACCGTATGTACAGCAGCTCTCAAAGATGCTCGTCGCGATGGGCGCGGACATCACCGGGATAGGCTCCAACCTACTGACAATCAACGGAGTCAGCGAACTCCAAGGAGCAGAGCACACAATACTCCCGGACATGATTGAAGTGGGTTCCTTCATCGGCATGGCGGCAATGAACCGCAGCTCGATTACAATCAAGAACGTGTCATACGAGAACCTCGGCATCATCCCTGAATGTTTCCGCCGCCTCGGAATAAAGCTTGAGCAGAGAGGCGACGACATCTTCGTCCCGGAGCAGGAATGTTACGAAATCGAGTCCTTCCTCGACGGTTCAATCCTCACGGTCGCCGACGCCCCGTGGCCGGGCCTTACCCCGGATCTTCTCTCGGTGATGCTCGTTGTGGCTACCCAGTGCAAGGGAAGCGTGCTCATTCACCAGAAGATGTTCGAGAGCCGGCTCTTCTTCGTCGACAAGCTGATTGACATGGGAGCGCAGATTATCCTCTGCGACCCTCACCGCGCCGTGGTCATAGGCCACGACCACCGCATCAGCCTCAAGGCCGGCAATATGCTCTCCCCCGACATCCGCGCCGGAATAGCCCTCCTCATCGCGGCGATGTCCGCCAAGGGCACCAGCGTCATCTCCAACATCGAACAGATTGACCGGGGCTACGAAGACATCGACCTCCGCCTCAACGCCCTCGGAGCCTGCATCACCCGACAGGACTAGGCAACACATAATGGAAATAGCGTGCAAATATAGTGTTTATTGTCTGTAGCGCAACCTTTTATCCCTGAACTTTTATGGCCATTTTCATCCGGCACGCTGAAAATAATGGAATATTGAGTAAATTTGCACGTTTGTGCATCCGGGCGGGTGCAGTATAATCCGGATTTATGGGGAATCAGAATCATTCGTTGGAAATAATGGCGCCGGCGGGCAACTTCGAGTGCCTGTACGCGGCGATTCAGGGCGGGGCGGACTCCGTCTATTTCGGTGTGGGCAACCTCAACATGCGCTCGCATTCGGCAAACAACTTCTCGGCCGACGACCTTGCGGAAGTCTGCCGCATCTGCCGTGACAACGGGGTAAAGTCCTATCTGACACTGAACATCGTCCTTTACCAGGAAGACCTCCAGCCGATGCGCGAGACGCTCGACGCTGCAAAGGCGGCCGGCATCACGGCAGTCATCGCCTCAGACATGGCAGCCATAGCCTACTGCCGCCGGATTGGCATCGAGGTTCACATTTCCACGCAGCTGAGTATCTCGAACGTGGAGTCGCTGCGATTCTACGCCCAATTCGCGGACGTCATTGTCCTCGCACGCGAGCTGAACCTCCACCAGGTCAAGGAGATACACGAGACTATAGTCCGCGAGCACATCTGCGGGCCATCGGGGCGCCTTGTGGAAATCGAAATGTTCGCCCACGGAGCCCTATGCATGGCCATTTCCGGGAAATGCTACCTGAGCCTGCACGCCTACGGGGCTTCGGCGAACCGCGGAGCCTGCTACCAGATTTGCAGGAGGGGTTACGAAGTGACGGATCTCGAAACCGGCAATCAGCTCCTCGTCGACAACAAATACATAATGTCGCCGAAAGATCTGTGCACCATAGAGTTCATGGACAAGATAATTGACGCAGGAGTGACCGTATTCAAGATTGAGGGCAGGGCGCGCAGTGCCGAATATGTCAAGAAAGTGGCGTCCTGCTACCGGCGAGCGGCCGATGCGGTCATAGGCGGCAGCTACACCCCGGAGCTCGCGGCCGAGCTTAAGGCCGAACTCGCGGAGGTATTCAACCGTGGGTTCTGGGACGGCTACTACCAGGGCGCCCGTCTCGGAGAGTGGAGCGAAGTCTACGGCAGCCGTTCTACCCGCAAGAAGGTCTACACAGGCAAGGTAACAAATTGGTTCGCAAAGCTTTCGGTAGCGGAGATACTCATTGAGTCCGCCACGCTCAAGGTCGGCGACCGCATTCTCATCATGGGACCTACAACCGGAGTCGTGGAGACCGTAGTCAAGGAAATACGCGTGGATCTCAAGAGCGTCGACTCCGCATCCAAAGGCACATACTGCTCCGTCCCTGTTGACTTCTCCATCGACACCGACCGTCTGCGCGAGGTTGCAGACTCTCCACAGGCCATCCGCCTCCGCCGCTCCGACAAGGTCTACATCTGGGCCGAAAATCAGTAATTCTTGGAAAAGAGGACAAAACCGGGCAAAATTACATTGGAAAAAAAAGTTGGAAAATCGGCAAAATTGGTCTATTTTTGCATTGGAAAATCGGATGGGCCATGATTTCGAGAAAGATATACAGATTTCTTCACGACTTTTTTGCCAATGACAAGAAAGCCTTGCTGGTAACGGGCGCGAGGCAAATCGGCAAGACATATTCAATCAAACACGTTGGGAATCAGGACTTTGAAGTTTTTGTTGAAATCAATTTCTATAAAACGCCCGAAGCAGTAAGCCTGTTCAACGGGGCAAAAGACGTGTCTGACGTACTTTTCAGGCTATCGTCTCTCACAGACAAACCTCTGATTCCAGGAAAGACGCTCATATTCTTCGACGAGGTTCAGCATTGTCCCGAAATCGTGACATGGATCAAGTTCCTTGTAGAAGACGGGACATGCCGCTATGTACTCAGCGGCTCACTGCTCGGAACGGAGATGAAGGGCATACGTTCCATCCCTGTCGGATATATGTCCATACGGGATATGTATCCCCTTGATTTTGAAGAGTTCGTGTCTGCTGTCGGAGTAAATCAGGATATTATCGGAAGACTGCGGGAGAATTTCACAAAATTGGAATCGGTCGACAGTTTCGTGCACGGGAAAATGCTGGAACTGATAAAACTTTACCTCATCGTAGGAGGAATGCCGGCCGTGGTTCAACGCTATCTCGACACCAATGACCTGCAAAGAGTCACCGCAGAGCAACGTGACATTCTACGCTTATACCGCGAAGACATAACGCAATACGACAAGGACAGCCGATTCCTCATAAACGACATCTTCGACATGATTCCGTCCGAACTGAATGCAAAAAACAAACGGTTCATCCTCAAGAATCTGAACGAGGGAAGAAAGTTCGACCGCATGTGGCCCGGATTTCTATGGCTCAGCAACGCCGGCGTTGCGCTACCGACATTCAATGTGTCGGAATTGAAGGTACCGCTAGTTCTCTCGAAAAACAGGAATCTGTTCAAACTGTTCCAGAACGATGTAGGATTGCTTGCCTGCCAATATGCACAAGGGATACAGACAAGGATTCTGTCTGGAGAGCTGGACATCAACTTCGGTTCCATTTTCGAGAATCTAGCCGCCCAGGAACTGACCGCCCACGGATTTCCGCTCTACTACTACAACAACAAAAAGTCCGGAGAACTGGATTTTGTCATTGAGGAGAACGGGAAAACGGTTCCGATAGAAATAAAATCCGGCAAGGACTACGACCGCCACAACGCGCTGTCGAACGTCATGTCAAATCCAGAATATGATATAGACCGGGCCTACGTGTTCTGTAACGAGAACATCCGCACCACAGGAAAGATTTGCTACATCCCAATATATATGCTGATGTTTCTGAAGAACGAACAGAACCAGCCTGGTGAGACTCACTCCGTCTTCAAGATAGACCTCGGGGCATTGGGAAAGGCATAACTCCCTTGAATTTGCAATTCATTTAGAGTGCCCCTTAAATGTCACTCTAAATGTCACTCTAAACAACGAAAATATGTCACTTACGGCAAAGGCAAACGGAGTCTGCTCCAAGTGTGGGCAGACAAATGAAATAACGGTTTACAGGAGCATCAACGTCGCGGATGACCCCGAACTTAAGGAAAAGGTGAAAAACGGGTCGCTGTTCCTTTGGGAATGTCCGCACTGCGGGACGGTCAATCTGGCACGCTACGAAACGCTCTACCACGACCCGGAAAAGAAACTGATGCTCTGGCTGGTGCCTGACGGGAAAATCTCGGAGACGCAGATGCAGGCCATCACAAACCACACCAAGGCAATGGGCGGATACACTCTCCGGCTCGTACGCGATATGGGCGAGCTGATGGAGAAGGTGCTCATATTCGACGCGGGACTGGACGATGTGGTCATCGAACTATGCAAATGGGTGACAAAGATGGAGATGACAGCCAATGCGGGCAAGGAGACAAAACTTGAGGACAAGCAGAGAAATGACGAACTCAGCGCCGCGACCTTCCATTTCTACAGGGTTGAGGGAGAAGGCGACGGGCGCATGATTATCCTCAGCTACGCCTCAAAGGGGCAGATGGTCGGAATGAAAATCGGTTGGAACGTCTATGAGGACTGCGAGGGCATCATCGCGCGCAATCCTGCCGTCCGTCCGGGCGATGGGTTTGTCCGAGTGGATTCCCGTTGGCTTGAGTCCGTCGTCAGGTAGTCACAGATTCTTATCACCTTTGCAAGATTTTGTCTCCGCACGGCGCAATGACGCTGACAGAATATACACAAGCCCATACACATACTAAAGATAATTTCCTCGTTATGCTTGATAAAAACTTAAAGGCGATTATATTTGATTTGGACGGGACCCTTTATGAGTCCCGTCACTTTCCTTTGCGGCTGATTCTTTCGGATCCGCTGCATATCGGGATGCTCGCAGCGGAACGCAGATGCAGGAAACAGCTGTGCGACAGGCATTTCGACAAGGCATCTGACTATTACGACGCGCTTTTCTCCCTGATGGGCAAAGGCTCGGCTGAACGGGCGGAACGATGCAGGAGGTGGTTTTACGGGACATATATGCCCTTGCAGGTGAGGATTATACGAGACAAGTTCGGCCCGCGCCCTCAGCTCAGGGAGTTCATCTCAGACCTCCGTGCCCGAGGCTTGAAGATCGCCATCCTCTCGGACTATTGTTTCACGGCTGAAAAGCTCGCGGCAATAGGCCTGTCGGAAGCCGACTTTGACGCCGTCTGGGAGTCTCCAGCACTGGGCGGTCTGAAACCCCGAGAGGAAGTCTTCCTCAACGCCTGCAAGGCTCTCGGCGCCGCCCCCTCCGAAACCCTCATGATCGGAGACAAGACCTCCAAGGACGGCGGAGCGCTCCGCGCCGGCCTCCGCTTCATCCACCTCGTCAATTCCGGCACCCGCCGCGCCGCCTCCCGAGGCACTCAGGAAACAGGCCAAGCACCTCCCCCGCCGGAAATGACCTGGCCGGAACTACTCCAATTCAAGGACAAGCAGTTATAAATATATGTAAAACAAAAACTGTAATTACAAAAAATGTAAATACAACTTTTGTTCACGAATTTACCGACGTCAACAATGACCTTTGCTTTGATACCAATTTCATCATCCTTATGACAGGAGGGCAGACAAGAACAACAGCGGTATAATAAGATCACGCGAGTCAAAATCCGATTCTTCGTCAAAATCGGGTGAAAAATCATATTCTTTCCGTTCAAGATTTTCGTCAAAATCATAATATTCCACCCTATCATTCTCCGCATTTATTCTCTTGCTGATTCTATAGTCCCAAGGGGCGACTTTCCGATAAAAGGTCTGCTGCTTTATTTTACCATCCGAATAGTATTCTGATACGACAAGACTTTCATTTCCTTTTAGATATCTTTTTTCCTTTTTCTTGATGGTCTTATTGTCCGGATAGAAAGAAGTATATTTTACCTCATATTCCGAATTACCGTCTTTGTCACATTGAACATATTTCCAAATCCGACCATTATTATCGAAACTTTCTATTCTATACAATTTCCCATACTTATAACGATAAAGTTTTTTTTCAACGGAGTCTACGACATCATAATCATATGAACCATCATAATGTTCAACTCCATAGCTATAAGTGTAATCATGAACCAGTTTCCCATTTTCATAGCATTTTTCGACCTTGCCTTCAGAGTTATAGGTGTTTCCCTCTATAATTTTTCCTCTTCTGTAACACAATTGAGGTGCCCCATGAGGCCCGTCAAAAACCACATAGTCGTAATTGTTGCGTTTGCGATAGTCTGCCCGATATATGGAATCTGTCACGAATATGTTTCGGGCGCCAATAGAATCCCTGACAAATTCAGTCCTTCGTTTAAGAGAATCTGCCACGAAGTCTCTCCTTGCCGCAATTGAGTCCCGAATAAGGCGTTCTTTGACAGAGACTCTATCAATCGAATCCGCCTTAAACTTAAGATATTTCACCTTATTCCAGTCACTTGTGAAATATCTCATAGACTTTTTATGAGACAGGTCATCATAGAGAGGCTTATCTTTTGCGAGCAACTTGGACGCCAATTTGATATAACGTTGGAAATCACCGTCATATTCTCTAATCAATAGTTCGTTAAATTTAT
>DJRM01000086.1 GCA_002440085.1 Bacteroidales bacterium UBA6360 | reverse complement strand
GCCGGAGTCAGGAACCACTTGCATTTTGGCGCATAGAGAGAGAAGTTCTTCAGATGCATATCATTGTTTCCTACCAGCCAACTGAAGAATACTTGCTCATAGAAATCAGTCAAATCCAGAAGCGGCACATAAGAATATTTGGCGATTACCTTGGCAATCTGTTCATACGAACTCTTGTACTTGTATTCAGTCTGCCTCTCTGTAAGCTGGCACATATCCTCCATCGGGATTTTGCCTCCGTCTGATGTCCTGTCTATCCTTTTGGTAAGATACCCCAAAGTGCCATCCTGAAGTCGTATCAGAGTGTGAGGCACGACTTTTATCTTTGCGATTTCAGCAAGATGCATTGTCAAGTCTTCATTCTCCGGGAGATCATTGTATGTCTGGGTCTGTGGCTTGAAGATATAATCGCCCCCAAGTCCCACTATGGTAAGTCTTCTTGATCCCTCATGCCTGTCAAGATGGAGAGACAGCTTTGCCTGAACTCCGGTCAATGTTGTCTGCGACTTTATCACCTGAGCCGCAAGGGCATCCAAATCATTGAGTGAATAGGGCAAATCCGGGGCATTCTGCATCCCGAAGAATTTCTTGGCGCAGCCCTTATGGAAATCCACTTCTCCGTCCTCAAGTTCCTTATAGCAATATAAGCATCTACTCATAGTTTTCGTCATTGACAGGTACAACACTTACCGCTCCGATGCAGTCCTTGCAACAGAGCAGGAGCAGGGACATACGGTCCAATGAACTGATGTCAGTGTTCCTTAACGCTACATCAAGCAGCCATCCTTCCGGGATGAGACCATCGAAAAACGGGAACAGGATCTTGGACTGATAAGGTTTTTCAGAGAGTGGGAGTGTAAGACTCACCGGCTCTGACTCCTTATTGTCTAAGTACTCCTTATTGTAGCGGAGTTCATAACCAGCTTCCGTTTCCGTAAGCACTCCGGCAAGACTGTTCTTAAAGTAAATTTCAGCTTTTCTCATTCAGTTCCTCCGTCCTTACCGGTGCAAGCTCATAGCCGAACATTGCGAGCACCTGATTAACCTTATCCATCCTGAGCGTCGGCTTCCCTTGCTCAAGCTGACGCACGAAATTAAGACCAACGCCACATTTCAGAGCGAGGTCTTCCTGTGTCAATCCATACTCCTTGCGGAGGGATTTGAGTTTTGCAGACAATAGTGTCTTCATGATAATTATATCCTATCGGATGCAAATATAATAAACTTTATGAAATTACATTATATCGGATATAAAATTTATAGATTTGTCAAAACTACATTAGTTCGAATATAACATCATGCTAGAAAATGCACCAATCTCGAAAATAATACCTACATTCGACATTGAAAATCAATACTCTTCTGTCCGGCCTGTTTTGCAAGAACAACATAAGTTTTCTGTAGCAGCTCAGCTCAAGAGGTTTCAGTAGTGATCTAATTGATTATTTCTCAAACAGGTCGTGCATAGTGACTTCGTTCTGGACTATGCCGCTGAATTCGTTGTGGCGGAGGCCGAAAGTGGTGGCCATTACGAGGTGGAGCGTACGCCGGGTTTCTCTTTATCGACTTTCCGCGCGGTTTGTGTGTGCGTCGCAGCGCCGGATTACTTGAGTTTGGCGGCGATTTTTTCGGCGAGAGTGAGGAAGGCCACGGATTCGGGACCTGTGCCGAGGGCGGCCGGGGTGCCGTTGTCGCCGTCTTCGCGGATGCTCTGGACGAGCGGAATCTGACCGAGGAGGTCGATGCCGTATTTCTCCGCCATTGTCTTGCCACCATCCTTGCCGAAGATGTAGTACTTGTTCTGCGGGAGCTCCACCGGGGTGAACCAGGCCATGTTCTCAACCAGTCCGAGAATCGGCTTGTTTACGTTCTCGTTGCGGAACATATTGACTCCCTTCTCGACGTCGGCAAGAGCCACCGCCTGAGGCGTGCTGACTATCACGGCTCCGTTCAGAGGAATGTCGTGAACCAGGCTGATGTGGATGTCGCCTGTTCCCGGAGGCATGTCGATGAGCAGGAAGTCCAGCTCTCCCCAACGAACTTGCAGAATCATCTGCTTGAGCGCATTGCAGGCCATCGGACCGCGCCAGATGAGCGCCTGTTCGGGGCTTGCGAAATAGCCGATAGACATCCATTTTACGCCGTATTTCTCAATAGGCATAATCACGTCCTTCGGCTCCTCGCCCGGCTCGTCTCCCGGAATCTGGAATGAACCCGGCACCTCGTTCTCCGTGTCGGTCATCTTAGGAACGGACGGCCCATAGACATCCGCGTCCGCGAGCCCCACCTTGTAGCCGAGACGGGCGAGCGCTACCGCAAGGTTCACCGCAACTGTCGATTTCCCGACACCGCCCTTTCCTGACGCTATTCCGATGATGTGCTTCACGTTCGCGAGTTCCTCAAGGCCGAGGTCAAGCCCCGGCTTTTTCTTCGGTTTCGGTTCCTCCTTGATGACGGTGAGCACTTCCGCCTCGGAGCCTGCCGGGCAGTGACGAATGATTGCCGCCTTGGTGCTGCCTATGAGATATTCGGCGAGCGGATCGCGGTGCCTGCTGAAGCCGAGCGTCACACTCACGCGCACAGCCTCGCCCTCAAGCGGCTTCACCGCGACTTTCTCCACCATTCCTAACTCCACGATGCTCTTGTCTCCCTTAGCCGGATGTTGCACATCCTTCAGATATTCAAGTATTTCCTTTTCGTCTGTCATTTTACAATGTCCAATTCATTGATTAAATAGCCCGCACCGCCGAACTTGTCGACGATGAACAGCACATAGCGTATATCCACATTGATGCACCGCTGTAGATTAGGCTCGAACATGATGTCCGAACTCATCGACTCCCAGTTGCCGTCGAACGCCAGACCTATGAGTTCGCCCTTAGCGTTCATAATCGGCGAGCCTGAGTTGCCTCCCGTGATGTCGTTGTTGCTTAGGAAGCATGTGGCCATACGCCCGTCCTTCATTGCATACTGACCGAAATCCTTATCGTAGTAAAGTTCCTTCAGTTTTTCCGGAACCACGAACTCCCAGTTGTCCGGGTCTTCCTTCTCCATCACTCCGGCAAGAGTCGTATAATATTCATATTCAATGGCATCGGCAGGAGAATATCCCATAACGTTACCATAGGTAAGCCTCATCGTAAAGTTCGCGTCAGGGTAGGACGGCTGTCCTTTCTTCCATTCCAGCAGTCCTGCGGTGTAGGCTTTCTTGCCCTTGTTTGCCTTGGCGCGGAGAGCCTTCAGATCATCGTTGTGCTGGAAATATTTCATCACAAACGCCTGGTAAAGTTTGAATGCTGGGTCTTCACGAAGCTCAAGAATCCCATTTTCGGATGTTTCGGCCTTGCGAATTGCCTCCACTGCCTTTTCTTCGGAAGTGAATGCGCTCTGTGAGAACAGCGTATCCACATATCCCTTGAGCCGCTCCTCGCTGAAATCGGAGATAATCCAATTCTCCTTGTCCACCCTCTGGTGGTAGAGACGCAGAAGAGCCTCGGTGATTTTCATGTCCGTCGTGAGCGAGTAGTCCTTGTAGAACTCATCCATCTGATCCATTGCCGCCCCGAGCGCGAGGGTGCTGTCTGAAGTCTCTTTCATCGTCGAGAAATATGCGGCGAAAGCCGAAGCCGCAATGTTGCTGATTTCACTGCGGTAGACGGTCTCGAAAAGCCATGTGGAAAGCAGGCTCGCATCCCTTGCCCCGTCAACTGCAGCCGCGATTTCATCAAGCGCCTTTCCGTATTTCTCTGTACGACCGGCATCTGCGGCAACCCACTCACGGAATCCGTCTTCCTCAAGCATCGTCCTGCCGATGACATCAAGTTTCTCAAATGCCAGTTTCATTCCCTGCCATTTTTTCCATCCGTTGGACGAACTGCTGTACTTGCTGGCATACTGAATCTTAACCTTCGGATCCGCAAGCATATCCTCCATCATAATGTCCTGGCGCAGTGTCCTCGCCTCGATGCGGATGTCGTTCTCCGCAAGCATTTCCTTGAGCTCGTCTGAGGTGGCGAAGCGGTTCGTGCGTCCCGGATAGCCCATAATCATCGTGAAGTCGCCTTCCTTCACGCCCTTGAGCGAGATTTTCAGATGATTCTTCGGCTTTAGAGGAACGTTTTCGGCGCTGTAGTCCGCAGGCTCGTTGTCAGCTCCGGCATAGACGCGGAACATTGAGAAGTCGCAGGTGTGACGCGGCCACATCCAGTTGTCGGTGTCGGCTCCGAACTTTCCGATTGATGAAGGCGGTGCGCCAACGAAACGGACATCGCGATAGATTTTGTAGACAATGAGATAAAATAGGTTGTCATTGTAATATGGTACAACCGTTGAGGTGCAGTGCGCATGTTCGCTGTCGGATGCCTTCACGAGTTCTTCTTTCTTGTCAGCCAATGCCTTTGCAACGAGGGCTTCCACATTTGCACTATCTTTATAGGTTTCGCGTGCCTGCGCCTCCGTCGTCGAGAGAATGTCCGTCACATCGGTCACAGACTCAAGAAACGTGACTGTCAGCCCATCGCAAGGGAGTTCCTCGCTGCGGTTCATCGCCCAGAAGCCGTCCTGAAGGTAGTTGTGCTCCACGCTGCTGAGCGCCTGAATGTGCGAATATCCGCAGTGGTGATTCGTCACGAGCAGCCCCTCGTCGGAAATGATCTCGCCCGTGCAGCCGCCACCGAACTGGACGATTGCATCCTTCAGCGACACCCCGTCAGCGTTGTAAATCTGTTTCGGCGCAAGCTTGCAGCCATGTTTCTTCATCTCCTTCGCATTCATCTTTTCGAGCAGCGGCAGCAGCCACATGCCCTCGTCAGCCGCAGCCGTAAGCGCGGACCCAGTCATAACGGCCAATACCGCCAGAGTTGAAATGAGGATTCTTTTCATCATATCAGTATAATTTGTCAAAATTTCAATCAAGCAATAAAATTAAAACCAAAAATAAAATGCCTAAAATAAGGTTGTTTCTAATTCCTTCACATGAAACGATTTACGATGATACGGAGTATATCCATATTTTCGTATCGCCTCAATATGCTCGTGCGTCGGATACCCCATGTTCCTGTCCCATCCGTACCGGGGATATTCATTCGCAATCCTGCGCATATACTCGTCCCTCCAAGTCTTCGCGAGCACCGATGCCGCCGCAATCGACGCGAAACGTCCGTCTCCCTTCACAAAAGTCTGCCATTTCATGTCTTTCCACAACGGGATATATTCCTTCAGCGTCCCGCCTTCAAACGGGGCCTCAAGCGCGGCTTCCGGAAGCCTATCTATCGGACGGAATTTGTTGCCGTCAACAATCAGAGCCTCAGGTTTTTGGCTCAATCGAACTGTTGCCCGCCACATTCCGACAATCGACGCGTTCAGGATGTTAATACTGTCAATCTCCTCCGCGCTCACGCATTCCACTGCCCAAGCGACCGCCTCCCTTTCGATTATCGGACGCAACTCGTCCCGCGCCCTTTCGCTCATCTGCTTCGAGTCGTTGAGCAGCGGATGGCTGAAATCAGGCGACAAGACCACAGATGCCGCAAAGACCGGCCCCGCGAGCGGACCTCTTCCCGCCTCGTCGCAACCGGCCTCGATTACGTTTTCATCCGCCCTCACGGGCAAGCATTCTTTATTCACAGAAAGTGGATTTTAAATGCAATTCATCTAATTGAATTTGGTCGATTTGAGAAGGCGAATCAATCATCACGTCACGCCCCTGATTGTTCTTAGGGAACGCAATGTAGTCACGGATTGTCTCCTGACCGCCGAAGAGCGCGCAGACACGGTCGAAGCCGAACGCGAGACCTCCGTGAGGCGGTGCTCCGAACTTGAATGCGTTGATGATGAAGCCGAACTTATAATCTGCGTCCTCCTTGCTGATGCCGAGAACCTCGAACATCCTCTCCTGAACATCGGCCTCGTGGATACGGATTGAACCGCCTCCGAGCTCCGTTCCGTTGAGGACGAAGTCGTATGCGTTGGCGCAGACCTTCTCAAGATCCTCTTTCTTGTTGCTGTAGAACCAGTTGAGGTGCTCAGGCTTCGGTGCGGTGAACGGATGGTGCATCGCGTAGAAGCGGTTGGTCTCGTCGTCCCATTCGAGGAGCGGGAAATCCACCACCCAAAGCGGCGCGAAATTGTGAGGGTCGCGAAGGCCGAGCCTGTTGCCCATCTCTATGCGCAGCACTCCGAGCTGGGTCTGGGTCTTTCTCTTCGGTCCGCAGAGCACGAGAATGAGGTCTCCCGTCTCCGCTCCAAGTCTGTCTGCTATGCCTTTCAAGTCATCCGGAGTGAAGAATTTGTCAATTGAAGACTTGATTGTCCCGTCGGTGTTGAGTTTTATGTAGACCAGTCCCTTCGCTCCTACCTGAGGCCTCTTGACCCACTCCGTGAGCTCGTCAAGCTGCTTGCGGGTGTATTCAGCGCAGCCCTTCACTGCAATCGCTCCGACATACTCGACGGAGTCGAAAACCGAGAAGTTGTGCCCCTGCGCAAGGTCGGTGATTTCGTGGAGCTTCATGTCGTAGCGGATGTCAGGCTTGTCGGAGCCGTAGTTGTCCATCGCGTCGTACCAGCTCATCCTCGGAATCGGGTTCGGGATGGTCACGTCAAGGACATTCTTGAAAAGCGTCCTCATCATTCCCTCGAACGTGTTGAGCACGTCCTCCTGCTCCACGAACGACATCTCGCAGTCAATCTGCGTGAACTCCGGCTGACGGTCTGCCCTGAGGTCCTCGTCGCGGAAGCAGCGCACAATCTGGAAGTAGCGGTCGTAGCCGGCCACCATCAGAAGCTGTTTGAAGGTCTGCGGAGACTGCGGCAGCGCGTAGAACTGTCCCGGATTCATTCGTGAAGGAACCACGAAGTCGCGTGCTCCCTCCGGAGTGGATTTGATGAGGTACGGGGTCTCGATTTCGAGGAAGTTCTGCGCGTCGAGGTAGTTGCGGACCTCATGCGCAATCCTGTGGCGGAGTTCGAGCGCCTTGCGGAGCGGGTTGCGCCGCAGGTCGAGGTAGCGGTACTTCGCCCGCAGCTCCTCGCCGCCATCGCTCACGTCCTCAATCGTGAAAGGAGGCGTCTGCGCCTTGTTGAGCACCTTGATTCCTGACAGCTCAATCTCGATGTCACCTGTAGGCATCTTAGGGTTCTTGCTAGCCCTCTCGACAACCTTTCCGGTAGCCTGAATCACATATTCGCGTCCGAGCGAGCCCGCAGTCTGCGTAAGTTCCTCTTCCGCGCTCTCCTCCACCACAAGCTGCGTGATTCCGTACCTGTCGCGGAGGTCGATGAAAGTCATTCCTCCGAGTTTACGGCATTTCTGCACCCATC
>DJRM01000072.1:2740-40740 GCA_002440085.1 Bacteroidales bacterium UBA6360 | reverse complement strand
CCGAGCCGGTGCAGAGTTTTACCGCAACAGGGTTGTCGTCACTTTTGTTCAGTATAATTGCCTTGTACTCAATCTCTTTGCCCGAGAGAGGCATATTGTTTACGATTTCGATGGCTGTCTCATCTTCATGCAGCGAGTTCCGGACCTGTGGCCACTTTATCAGGCATGAGTTCCAAAGCCTTGCCGCACCGCTCGGACCTCCGAGCGAATCAAGGCGTTCGCTGAATTTCGTTTCCCGCGCCGACCATCTCTGATAATCCGAAGAATAGAATGCGTCAAAAGGATTCCATTGGCTTCTCCATGACGGCGTCCTGTCATAATTGTTCCTCAAAGAGTCAGCATACTCGCGCAGTTCATCGTCCCCGCAGCCGTCAAGTTCCGTCAACACCGCCGACGCGATGTTGTTTACCGTTCCTTTGAGGAAAAGAGCCGCGTCATAGACATCGCCGGCATCTGACGAGTCATACGAAACCTTCAGCCAGGATATTATGTCGGACAGCAGTCTGTAGTCCGGCCGTATAAATTCCCTGATGGCATAAAAGCCTCCGTCCGGAGACAAATACTTGAGCGCAAGGCTGTATGCGGCCTTCATTTCTTCTTCATATCCGCTCTTTCCTGTCCAAAGGTCAAGCTGAGCCTTTGAATACAGCAGGTATATCTGGGCCTCCCCATATTCCGAAACGTTATAGTTCAGTGAGTTGTTTTCCGTCAAGTCAACATCAGCAGCGGACACCAGGACATTAAGCACTTTATAGGCAGCATCAATGTCCCTTCCCTCGAGTTTTTTCAGATAGAGTCCATAAAGAGGATCCGAAAGAACATTCTCAATTTTACCCTCCCTGTAGGTCTTGCCGTATTTCAGATGGTAGCCGAAAACTCTTTCAATCATCTCCCAATCGTCGATGAACGGCGCGCAGGCAAGGTCCGCACAAAACAGCAAATCGTGGTAGTATAGTATGTCTTCCTCTCCGTAAAGTTTCTGAGACAATGCCAATTTGTCCCTGCAGTACCCGTATGCGACCCTGACCTCCGTCGTGTCATCAATGTCGGCTGTTTTGAGAGTTCCGTAAACCGCATATTCCAGCGCCTTGTATTTCATGCCGTCGCTCAAAGCATCGCTGCATTCGCTGATGAGGTACTCTCCGATAGTCCGTTCCTCGTCATAGGGGGCACGCTCCGCATAACCCAAGAGAAAATGGATGAAATCGGTTCTGTTACTTGCATTCTGAATTCCGTAGGCATACAGTCTCTGAATGGCAGGAGTTTCGCCGTCTTCATCGCGGGAATCCCACGCCCGCATATAGGCTCCGCCGGCGTTCTCCTGTATTTTACACATCGCTTCGCATAGGCCGTAATTGTCCAAGGTGAGCAGAGAATCGCCGAATTCCTGTTTTATTGTGTTGTATTTCTGAGTGTAGTCCGTGTCGTCCTGGTGCATTTTTAAGCGATCATCTGCCTCAATTTGCCCTATGTAATATGCGACCGTGGTTCGGTCGTTCTCCGTAGCCTCCGTTCCAAACTCATAGAAATCCAAATTAGGAACGGAAAAATTCTGCGCCCTGACATTGCTCCCTAACATGATAAGGAACAGACTTGCTGTTATTGCAGTTAAGTACGACCTACATGTGGAGTTCGCCAAGAATCTTCTGTGCTTCATCTCTGTAAGGGCTGTTGCCCGCGGTTATTTCCTTAAGTTCAGTTTCAGCGTTTTTTACATCTCCGGCACTCAAATAGCCAAGGGCGAGATACCACTCAATGTCTTCGCCCAGAGTTTTCAGCTCCATCAGCTCCGCAAATTCATTGGCATCGTACTCGTCTATCTCTGATTCTCTACGGTGAATATCATATTTCGTAATTTTCAAACTATCAATGGCTTCGGCAAAATTTCCGGACTTCAGAAGCTGCACTGCCTTCTGAACCTCCCGTTCAATTTCATCGGCACCACGATATACCTCAAGGGAGGCCAGATAATCTTTGCCGATGTTTTTTGCCTTATCGGCAATAGAAATTGGAGCCTGATTCGGCTCTTCTGCAGGCGGTACTGACGGCATTTCCGGCTTGCGCAGTTCCGCCGTGTCCGTCTGGGTCTGTGCATAGATGTTCTTTTCTACATTCCCGGACCGGTTTCCTTGGGACCATACCACAACCGCGGCCACGGCAGCGGCGGCGGAAACAGCGCCTCCGGCACACCAGAATATGCGCCTGAGTGTCCGGGCCTTTTGCTCTTTGCGCCGGATTTCGTTTTCCAGAGCCAGCAGCCGCTTTCTGGCACCGTTCTCGAAGACTGCCTCTTCAATGAGCCTGTCCAGCTCCTCGTTGTCGATTCTATTCATAGCCCAGCTCCCTGTATCTTTGTTTAACGATGGTTCTGACCTTGCCCTTGCAGCGGTTCACCATAGTCTTGACCGAGTCAGCGCTTTCATAGCCCATGGCAACTGCAATCTCGGCCTGTTTCTTTCGTTGGAAAAACTGCATATAAAGAAGCGTTGAGCAGGGAGCGGGAATACCGCTGACGACATCGTACAGAACCCGTAGACGCTCTTCCTTTTCCTGCGGACTCGCTTCCGCGTCAGAATCATGCTCCGTCTCCAGCCATTCTGCGAAGCCTTCTTCCCATTCGAGCGGAGTGAGCATAATCGTTCGCTTGCGCCTCCTGTTGGCCTGGATATATTTCCCCGTGCTGCATAGATATGCCTTGACCTTTTTGTCTTCAAGTTCCGTGAGCTTTCCTCTGTTCACGTTCTGCAGCAGGCAGATGACGGCGTCCTGAAACAAATCCGAGGCATCATCATCATTCAGCCCCAGTGATGAACGGGCAAAGGAGAGAAACCCGCCACGGAATGAGCAATAAATGTCATCCATGGCGGAATTGTCTCCGTCAATCAGCCGCTGAATATAATTCCTGCCGGTCATCTCCTGATTTTTCTAAAAAATTGCGCTGGGATAAAAGTCGCAGAGGCGGATGGAGTGCAAGGCGCAGGCGAGCCTCAAACCGCAGCAACCATATGGTTGTGAGGATTTGAGGAGTCGTCGTGCAACAAAGCAATCCGCCGGCTCCTGCGGCTTTTACTCATTGTCCTTTTGCAGGTTCTGCAGGAATGCCTCATTCGTCGGATACTTCCTCATGCGCTCCTGAAGGAGTTCCATAGCCTCAATCGAGTTCATGTCGGCGAGGAAGCGTCGCACAACCCACATTCTCTGGGCAACAGCCGGGTCGTAGAGAAGGTCGTCGCGGCGGGTCGAGCTGAGCGTCACGTCGATGGCCGGGAAGATGCGCTTGTTCGCGAGCTTGCGGTCGAGCTGAAGCTCCATGTTTCCGGTTCCCTTGAACTCCTCGAAAATCACGTCGTCCATCTTTGAACCGGTCTCAGTGAGGGCTGTGGCGATGATAGTGAGCGAACCTCCGTTCTCGATGTTGCGGGCAGCACCGAAGAACCTCTTCGGCTTGTGGAGTGCGTTCGAACCAACACCACCGGAGAGCACTTTGCCGGAAGCCGGCTGAACTGTGTTGTAGGCGCGGGCCAGACGGGTGATTGAGTCGAGCAGGATGACCACGTCGTGTCCGCACTCGACCATGCACTTGGCCTTCTCCAGCACCATGTTCGCAACTTTCACATGCTTCTCCGCCGGCTCGTCGAAAGTCGAGGCCACGACCTCAGCCTTCACCGTGCGCGCCATGTCGGTGACCTCCTCCGGACGCTCGTCGATGAGCAGGACAATCATATAGACCTCCGGGTGGTTGTCAGCGATGGCGTTGGCTATTGACTTGAGCAACATCGTCTTACCCGTCTTTGGCTGGGCGACGATGAGTCCGCGCTGTCCCTTTCCGATAGGGGTGAAGAGATCCACGATGCGGCAGGAGAGGTCGTCGTGTCCGTTGCCCAAAAGGTTGAACTTCTCGTCCGGGAATAGCGGGGTGAGGAAGTCGAACGGGATGCGGTCGCGGATGGACTCCGGCGAGCGCCCGTTAATGCTCTTCACGCGCACGAGAGGGAAGTACTTGTCCGTGTCACGCGGCGGGCGGATGTCTCCGACCACGGTGTCGCCCATCTTGAGGGCGTACTGCTTGATGATTCCCTGTGAGACATAGATGTCGTCCGGCGAGCTGATGTAGTTGTAGTCGGACGAGCGGAGGAATCCGTATCCCTCCGGCAGCGTTTCGAGCACGCCGGTAGCCTCCACTGTGCCCTCGAACTCAATCTTCGGCTGCTGAGGCCTCTGCTGCTGATTGTTCTGTGCGTAGTTTTGTCCGCCGTTCCGAAAACTCTCCTGCCCATTGTTCTGCAGATGATCGCGTCCGTTGCCGTTGTTAGGATTGTTCCTCTGGTTATTGCGCTCCTTGAGCTTCCTTGTAATGGCCTCTACTTCCGCATCAAGAGCCGGATCACGCTTTACTAAATTTTTAGGCGCTTCGACAGGCTCTTGGACTTCAGGCACTTGGGGCTGTTCCGGGATAACAGGCTCTGGCTGCGTCTGAGGGGCAGATGCGACCGCCGTCTGCACAGCATTGCCTTCGTTTCTGTTCTCCTCCTTGCGGATGCGGTTCCTGCGTCCGCGCTGCTGCGGAACAGTTTCCGCAGCGACAGTGTCCGGTTTGGCAACTGGCTGCTGTTCCTTGTCCTCCACCGCGGCTACAGTCTGGCTTGGCTGCTCTTTCTGAGGCTTTCTTCCTCTTTTCTGTCTCTGTTCGGGCTGCCGAGAAACCCCTTCTTCTGACGTCTGCGTGTCTTTCTGTACCTCGTCCACCGCCGGCTCAACTTCCGGCTTTGCATTTTCCTCTTGCCGCGGGCGACCGCGACGAGCCTGCTGTTTCGGTTCAGTTTGTGCGGTCTCCGCTTCCGTTTTCGCGTTTTGGGTGCTGTCCGCATTCTTGCGCGGACGTCCCCTGCGGCCTCTTGTCCTTTCCGGAAGCCCGGCAGCTATTCTCGCGGCCTCTTTCTCCGCCTCCTTCTCAGCATCGCGTGCAGCCTTTGCCGCCGCCTCAGTGTCCAGAATGGCATAGACGAGGTCGTCCTTGCTCATTTTTTTGAAATTCTTAATCTTGAGTTCAGAAGCGAGTTCCACCAGCTTTTCCTGGTCCATCTCCTTCAGTTCGAAAATTTTATGCATAAAAAACTAATTAAATTCAGATTATCCGTCAGGGCACAGAACCGCCCCAAAGAGAATTGACACCGCAAAGTTACAAATAATTCTCAAATTACCTATAGTTGTTGTCCCAGAAGGAACTGCTCTTCTTGAACCTCAGCAAATCCGCCAGCGCCGCAGCATTCGCCGCAATCCTGAAACTCCACGACTGCCACTTTCCCGTAGGCACCCACGAGAATGATATGTTGAAACAATGCAAATCGTAAGTCGCCGAAATCTGTGTTGTTGTCAGCTTCATTGCCATAATGTCGAAGCCGGTCTGCATATTTATCGACATCCTCGGAGTAATCTTTACATTGCCTGAAATGCCAAGCGTCTGATTAAAACGATGATTTGTGATAAGCTGTTGTGTCTCCGAAAGATATGAATACGACTTGCTGTAGGAGAACGAATAGTTGAAGTTCACCGACCATGGAACATTCGGGTTCATATAATACAGCCATCCGCCAGGTATGTATTCGCCTGTCACTGGATGGTAGTATATCCTCGTGTAATAGTCCGCCGGATTACCTCCGGCCTGCTTTGTCCCGTCATTACCATTGATTTTGCCGTCTCCCGAAAGCGAATAGGAAAGGGAAGCGCTCGCATTCGTAAGGCGTAGAAGCGGGCCTCCGGCCGCAATGCTGAACCGGTTGTACTTACGGCCCCGACTGTCCACCGCATAAGGATCAAAGTTGCAGTTTGCGCTGATTCCAAGCTTGCCGAATACCGAGGTCGAGAGCGAGACGCCTACATTGTTCATTTTCAGCGAGTCCGCGAGGAAATTATAGCCGGTGTTGAAGTTCAGCTGGTCAATGAGCTTGATCTTCTTCGACCCGGTTCCCGTCGTGTCACGCAGGTCGCGCACCTTCGCCTCGAAGTTGTTTCCGACGCTCAGACTGATGCTTCCGGTCTTTCCCTTGCCCGGAGCGGAATAGAGCGCACCGCTGTAGTTATATATATTGTAGTCTCTGTTGACCGTCTCGCCGGTCTTCGGATCCGTGTACGTGAGTGTCCTCCACCCGTTGAATGCAAGACCCTTTTCAGGGGAAAAGTTCATTGAAATTGACGGTGACACAACGTGTCTGATAGCCTGAACCTTACGGTGCTTGCCAAAATTGAACATACCATACAGACGGGTGCTCATCGAAATGCCTCCGGAATATGTGTGCGTTGTGCCGAATGTCCCGAACTGCTTCCCGAGGTTCGTCTGTACGATGCCTGTACCTTCAATCAAATTACCTTCGGCATCGTATTGCGGTTCAATGAATTCCATTTCCTGTTTTCTGAAATGCCAATTCATTCCGTAGCTGATGCTTGGCGTCACATTTATGTACTTGAACAGCGTGAAGTTTGGCAGGCCAATCTGGAAATTGTGCGTCATTCCGTTCTGGAACTTGTCCGTGAATCCGGGCTGCCCGAATTCTTTCGCCTCGAAGTTTATCTTGTTCTGCAGCGTCGTGCTGTAGCCGATCGAGAATTTCTCGTAGAATTTTTCCTTTCCGACGCGGTTCTTTTTCTTGAACGGATATATCCGGCTCATCGAGAACGTCACGTTTGGAAGGGTAAAGGAGTAGTTGCAGAGGGTGTCGCGCGTGTTCTGGCTGTGCAGGGCGTTCACCGATAGGTTGAACTTTCCGTTCCAGTTCTTCGAGAACGATATGGACGACGAAATCTGATTCTGCAGGGCCTCTGAAACCGAGTGTGAATTGTACCTGCTGTTTGCCGGGCTGGAGAAGTTCACCGATGCGCTGAACGCCACTCCGGGAATCGCCTTCGAGTCCTGTGAATGACTCCATTTGACGCCGAAGTTCCGGCTCTGAAAAAAGTCCGCCGCACCTTTTTCTCCGGTTTGGTCATTTGAGAAGTTGAAGGCAAAGGTGCCTGTGCACTTGTAGTTTACCTTATAGCGAGAGTTCACGTCCACGCTCCATGAGCCGAGAGTGTAGAGGCTGGTGGTGAGAGATACGTCGAAATAATCGCCGATGACAAAATAGAGTCCGAGGTCGCGCAGATAAAATCCTCGCGCAGTCTCCTCTCCGAATGTCGGAATAAGGATTCCCGTTGCCCTGTCCGGGCGCTTGGGGACAAAGCCGAACGGCAGACCTACCGGAAGCGGCACTCCCATAATCACCGGATAGGCCGGTCCGAAGACTGTCTTCTGGGACGGCTTCGTGATGACCTTTGCCGCCGTGAGGCTGAGGTAGTAATGCGGCTCCTCGGCATCGCAGACCGTGTATTTACCATTGGTGATGTTGATGGAATTGTCCGGCATCATCTTGATGTTCTTTCCGTGCAGGATGCCGTCCGCCTCCTGTGTCACGATGTTCGTGATTCGAGCCTTGCGGCTCTTGAAATTGTAGCGCAGTTCCTCCATCGTGTAGGACTTTCCTCCCTGGCTCATCGTCGGCTGTCCGGTGATATTTCCGAGCGTGTCCTTCGTGCCTCTGGCATAGACCGTCTGAGTCTGGAGATCATATTCCATGTAGTCGGCGGTGAGTTTCATGTCCCCGTATGTCACGGAAACGTCACCATAGTAATATATCATCTGCCGGCCTTCGCTGAAATCCTCGATTATCGAGTCTCTTGCCGTCGAGAACGCAGGACGTTCGAGCGAAGACTTGCTGAGCATTGCCACAGAATCGGCGCGGAATATCGAGTCGGCGACATGGATCGAATCCCTGACGGCCTTAATGGAATCGGCCGCCGCTTTCTGAGCACTGTCAAGAACCGGTGCCACGACCTCGGTCGGCGCCTTCTTTCCGCGCCTGCGGGAGCGTCTGTTGTCCTGAGAAGACGGTAGCATGAACGAACAGAGCACAAGCAATGTTGCCACTGCAAGCACGGCATTCTGCAATTTATTGCGTCCTAAGGTCTTTGGCATCTGTCGTCTCAAATGTTCGATTTTCAGTCGTCGCTTTTCTACGTCCGGTAGCACACAAGCAGACTTTGCTCCGCCCTCACTTATCGGAAAAGCTTTGCTCAAGTAAGCGGCAAAATCAAAGTTTTTTTATAATTTTGCAACCGACAAAATTACGACTATTTTCGATTATTAGCAAACTGTATGCAGTTTATGAGCCGTTTTTTCAGACATTTCAGCATATTCCTGCCGCTTTTTGCCGTCATTTTCCCCGTCCGGCTCGTGGCTCAGACGGGAAAGCTCGGACTGAATACAGTCGTCATCGACCCCGGACACGGCGGAAATGACCCCGGCTGCATATCCCGGGACAAGAAAACGAAGGAAAAAGATCTCACTCTCGACATTTCGAGGCGGCTCGCAAAGAAACTTCGCGCCGAATATCCGGAGATGAAGGTTCTACAGACGCGTAACTCCGATGTTTTTATTCCTTTGGTTCAGCGTGCCCAGATTGCCAACAATGCCCATGCCAATCTGTTCATTTCTATCCATATAAACGCAACTACGGGTACAGCCGCGAACGGACACTCCGTTCACGTCCTCGGCCAGTCGTCGAAGAAAGGACGTGACCTCTATTCCAATAATTTCAATGAATGCGCCCGCGAGAACTCCGTGATTCTCCTTGAGGACGACTACAGCACGAACTATCAGGGCTTTGATCCCAATGACCCGGAGTCATCAATACTCTTTTCACTCATGCAGAACGCCTATTTGGAGCAGAGTCTGATGTTTGCGGATGATGTCAGCCGTGCGCTGAAAGCGGGACCGTTCCGCACGAGCAGGGGAGTGCACCAGGATCCTTTCCTTGTACTGTGGAAGACCGCGATGCCTGCCGTTCTCATAGAGTGCGGATTCATAAGCAATCCCGGCGACCTCGCGGTGCTGCGCAACGACGCGAAACTTGACGAACTCGCAGACAGTATCTTCAAGGCATTCAAGCAGTTCAAGACAGACTATGACCGCAGTCTGAATGTGGCACCGCAATCTGCAAAGCCGGCGGAACAGGAGAAGGAGACTTCAGAGACCTCGTCGGCAGAAAAGTCTCCTGCAACGTCAGACAAAGCATGGTTCGGAACCCAGATTCTCGCCTTGAGCCGCCGGCTTGCAGAAAACGATGCCGCATTTCACGGGCAGAAGGTCACAGCTGTCAGAGACGGAAACATATATAGGTATATAGCCGGTTGCCGCACGGAGCGGAAAGAGGCGCTTGCCGAAAGCCGCAACCTTAAGGAAAAGTTCCCGGATTCATTCCTCGTGCGGGTGGAGCCGGACGGAAGGGTTGAACGCTGTCGCTGATGCGAGCCGTCTCGACCCGGACAAACCGTCAAGAAGCAGAGAAAATAATAGTCAAGAATATGAAACATCAGAAAGAACTGAAAATCGGAATATTTGTCGTCGTTATCCTCGTCGGCTCATTTTTCGTCATCAACTACCTCAGGGGGAAAGACGTGTTCAACCGCGAGATTGAGCTCAAGGGACATTTTGACAGCGTGGAAGGACTTGTTCCGTCGGCCGTTGTCCAGTACAGGGGCTTCAAGGCCGGTCAGGTGTCAAGAGTGGAGTACTGCCCGGATACAGATAATTTTGAGGTCATCTGCGCGATAGACCGGAAATTCCGCATACCGGCGGATTCCAGGATGACAATCTTCAGCACGAGTATAATGGGAGGCAAAGGGATTCTTCTCGAAACCGGCGAGTCCGAGGACATTGCGAAGGACGGCGACGAGCTTCATGTAGCGGTACAGTCAGATCTCGTTGAGTCGATTTCCGCCAACATCGGCCCTATTATGGCCTCTCTAAACGGGACTCTGGCCAGACTTGACGAGACCATAAGCGGCGTGAACCTCCTGCTCGGTGAAGAAAACCGCGACAACATCACTCGGGCTGTCGCCGATCTCAAGAAGACGATGACAAACGTGGCCGCACTCACCGGCAGCCTAAATGCCAAGTCCTCAGACATGGAGACTTTCATTTCCGAACTCGGTGAGGTTTCCGTAAAGCTTGCCTCAATTGTCGAAAAGGCCGACAATGCAATGGACGACCTCGGAAGATTTGCCGGAAATCTTGAAAAAAGCGACATTGAAGGACTTGTAAAGTCAATAACGGCTCTTTCTGAATCCATACAGAATCCCGACGGCTCAATGGGCAAGTTCCTTCACGACGGAAATATCTACGACTCCGCGGATTCACTTATAAACGAGCTGAATGATCTTATCTCCAAAATGAAGGAAAACCCGAAGAAATATATGAAAATATCTGTGTTCTAAGTATTTTCCAGTGCATCTATTACTTTAGAATATTTCAAAATTGTAAATTACTAAAACTTCGCGATATTTAATGAAATTTATATTTTAAATAATTGATTAACAATATTTTATATTCGAAATATATAAAAATAGAAATTCTATCAGTCGCATATCAAAAAATTATTCATATACAATAGGAAAAGAAAAATTTTATAACTTTTTTTTCACCAACTTTGCAATCCTTTGTGAAAAACGGGGATTTTTCAACACTGACAATGACACAGGAAAGACACATACAGATTTGGAACAACTGTCTGCGCTTTATAGAACAGAATATAGAGCCGCAGCAGTTCAATGTATGGTTTCGTCCTATTCGCCCCGTGTCATTCACGGGTTCTGAACTCACGATTGAGGTGCCGTCGGCATTCTTCATGGAGTGGCTCGAAAACTACTATCTCAATCTCCTGAAGGCGGCGCTCAAGAAAGAGATCGGCGCGATGGCTCAGCTCAAATATGTCTTCAAGCCAGTCAAGGTCCAGCCGCCGATGAAATGTCCCGCTTCGCAAAGCAACACTCCGGTCAACAGGCCTATTTCGATTTCTCCGGTGAACGGAGCCGGAACTCCGGGCGCCTTTGTCTATCCAGGGCTTCAGCGCGTTCAGGTGAACCCTCAGTTGAATCCGGTCTATTGTTTTCACAATCTCGTAAAAGGGGAATGCAATAAGATGGGCGTGACTGCCGGGGAGAGCATCTCGATGTCTCCGGGGAAGACGGCGTTCAACCCGCTTTTCCTCTTCGGCGGGCCGGGACTCGGCAAGACGCACCTCGCGCAGGCGATCGGCATCGCGATCAAGGAACAGTTCCCGGAACTCATCGTTCTCTATGTACCGGCCAACAGGTTCAAGACCCAGTATATGGAGGCATACGTGAACAACAAGCTCACGGATTTCATGGCCTTCTACATGAAGATGGATGTCCTCATCGTCGACGACATTCAGGATCTCGCCAGCCACGGCACGCAGAACGCGTTCTTCAATATCTTTAACCATCTCCACCAGAGCGGCAAGCAGCTTGTCTTCACTTCCGACCGACCGCCGGTTGAACTCCAGAATTTCGAGGAAAGACTTCTCTCACGTCTTAAGTGGGGACTCTCCGTCGAACTCACAAGGCCGGACTATGCGACAAGGCTCGCGATGCTCCGTTCCCGCAGCAGCAGGGAAGGAGTTGAGCTTTCCGACGAGGTGCTCAGTTATCTTGCGACGAACATCCGTTCCAATTTCCGCGAACTTGAGGGGGCTCTCATCTCGCTCATCGCGAACGCGACTCTCGCTCATAAGGAAATAACCGTCGAGCTTGCAGAACAGATTACAGGTCAGCTTGTAGGAGAGGTGAAGAACGAACTTTCAATCGCTCAGGTTCAGCAGGTGGTCTGTGACTATTTCAACATCTCAAAGGACGAGATGCTCTCGAAGACAAGAAAGCGCAACATCGTTCAGGCCCGCCAGATTTCGATGTACATGTCACGCAGTCTCATCAACTGCTCTCTTTCTGCAATCGGGGCCGAGACAGGAGGAAAAGACCATGCGACGGTGCTGCATGCATGTGCGACCGTCACTGACCTCATTGCCACGGACAAGGCTTTCAGGCAGTACGTCACGGACATCGAGAAAGTCCTGGTGCCGCGCACGTAAGAGCGGGCATCTGCCGCGTTGCTCGTCTTGATGAAATCCTCACAACCGCGAGGTTGCTGCGGTTTCATCTTCACCGTGCGTCTTGCATCTGCCCTCTCTTACGCACGCGGCGTTTCAGTTTTATATTCTTAAAAAATTCGTATATTTACACTCTGAATATAAATATACTGATTATATGAATTCTGAAAAAATTCTTTCCATCTTTAAGGAAATAACGCGCATACCGCGAGAATCGGGACACGAGGAGAAAATTGTGGAATATCTCGTGAACTTCGCTAAGAAACATGGTCTTGAATATAAGACGGATGACGTGAAGAATGTCGTCATAACCCGTCCGGCGTCAAAAGAGCTTGAAAGCAGGCCGACCATTGTGCTTCAAGGACATACGGACATGGTCTGCGAGAAAAATGCCGGAGTCGAGCACGACTTTGCAAAGGATCCCATAAATTATGTCATTGAGGACGGGTGGATGATTGCGAAGGACACGACACTCGGTGCTGACTGCGGAATTGGAGTCGCCGCACAGCTCGCAGCCCTCATTGATCCGGCTCCGTGCGGAAAGATAGAGTGCCTCTTTACCTCTTCAGAAGAAACCGGCATGGACGGGGCATTCGGGCTCAAGCCAGGCTTCATCACCGGGAAGACCCTGATAAACCTCGACTCCGAGGACGAAGGTGAACTCTTCATAGGATGCGCCGGAGGAATAGACACAACTGCTGTGTTCAGTTACACGTCGGAGCCTCTTTCACCTCAGGCCCAATGCTTTTCCATCAGGGTTTTCAATGGCGTCGGAGGCCACAGCGGAGACGACATAAACAAGGGACGGGCAAATGCCGTGCAGCTGCTTGCGCGTTTCCTTGACGACTGCCTTTCCACGGCGGATTTCAAACTGACTCTCTGCAGTATAGACGGGGGCAACAAGCGAAATGCCATCGCACGTGAAGCGGCCGCGACAGTTGCCGTTTCCGGTGATGAAAAAGCATTCAAATCGCTCTGGAACAGCTTCGCGGAAGACGTGAAGGGCGAATATTCCGTTACAGAACCGGAACTCTCCTTTGCCATCATGAGCGTGCCTGCTCCTGATTCTGCTTTTGACTCCGACGCTTCCGCAAGGCTTGTACGCGGGCTCTATGCCGCTCCGCACGGAGTTCTCGCAATGAGCGCCGAAATTCCGGGCCTTGTCGAGACATCGACCAATCTTGCCTCAGTCAAGACCTTGGACCACAACAGGGTACGGGTGGGAACAAGCCAGCGCAGTTCCATCACTTCGGCTCGCCGTGCTGCCGCTGCAAAGGTGGAAGCCTCCTTCCTGCTTGCCGGCGCGGAAGTCACTCACAATGGAGAGTATCCCGGATGGAAACCTAAGCTCGACTCGGAGATTCTGCGCAGAAGCATCGCGTCGTACAAGAAGCTTTTCGGCGTTGAACCGGCCGTCAAGGCAATTCACGCGGGGCTTGAGTGCGGACTTTTCCTGGAGATCTACCCCGACCTGGACATGATTTCATTCGGCCCGACTCTTCGCGGCGTCCATGCCCCAGGTGAGCGTCTCGACCTTGCGTCGCTCGACAAATTCACGCTTCTGCTTGATGATATCCTGCATAATTAGGGGAAAACTTTGCCAACTGAAATGCACATTTACAGAACTGCATGCTAAAGAAATATTGCAAAGACATGACAGACATAAAGATAGCCCCGTCAATGCTTTCGGCGGATTTCCTCCATCTGGAAGAGGATGTCCGCATGGTAAACGAACACGCAGACATATTCCATCTTGACATTATGGACGGTGTCTTCGTACCCAACATTTCATACGGATTTCCGGTGGTCGAGGCCATTGCAGGTCGGGCGAAGAAACCGCTTGACGTGCATCTGATGATTGTGCATCCGGAAAGATATGCAGCAAAATTCGTCAATGCCGGAGCAGCAATGGTCAGTTTCCATCTCGAAGCCGTTGAAAATGACGCGAAAGCCGATGAAATACTCTCGGAAATCCGCGCCGCCGGTGCCAAGGCAGGCCTTGTCATCAATCCTGACATCCCGGTCGAGCGCCTCTTCCCCCACATTGAGAATGCCGACTACTTTCTGATAATGTCGGTGTTCGCGGGTTTCGGGGGGCAGAAATTCATCCCCGGGACATACGGGAAGATTCGCAGTCTTAAGGAATATATGGAAAAGCAAGGAATAGTCCGTCCGATTGAGGTCGACGGGGGTGTGTCAAAGGAGAACGTTCACGCACTGCGCGAAGCAGGAGCGGAGATTTTCGTCGCCGGAAGCGCCATTTTCAAGAGCGAATGCCCGGGAGATTACATCGCTCAGATGCGGAAGTTCGCGATAGACTGACTCCATTCTTGAAACGAATATTTCGCAGAAGTGCCTGAAACTCACATCCGTGTCGAACATCTTTCCTGTCAGCATGGCGACCGAGACCGGATTTACGAGTTCCGGTGGGAACACGGTCTGGTTCAGATTTATCCCTATCCCGATTATGCTGGCATTCAGATGCCGTCCGTCTGTTCTGTGTTCTATCAGTATTCCGCAGATTTTTCCGCTGTCCACATAGACGTCGTTAGGCCATTTCACCCACGCGCTGATTCCTAACTCTGACAGAAAGCGGACAACGCTCGCGGCAGCTGCGGCGCTTATCAGCATCTGGAATGAGGCTGGGAAAGGCGGCCACGGCACATTTTCCGGTGCTGCGTAGGCCTGAAATGGCATGTCGTCGCCTGGACGGGTATACTTCTGAACAATTGTGAATGTCAAGTTCTCTCCCGGTGCGGCCAACCATTTTCGTCTGCCCTTTCCGCGTCCGGCTGTCTGACATCTCGCTGCTATTACTGACATATTGTCAAGTTCTCCGAGCCTTCTGGCGGCCTCGCTGTTGGTTGAATCTATTTCATCATACCATATTATATGACAACTCCTGCCCATTGATGTCTCCGAATTGCTATTGGTTCATTTTTTGATTATATTTGTAGGCTAATTTAGGCATATTTTTGTAAATTCTTATAAACTATAGATGAAAGTCAACGAAGTCAAGGTCATTGCCGAGGCAATGCTCGAAAAGAAAGGACAGGGAGTTCTTTCTCTCAATCTGAAGAAAATAGGTACCGCAATATCCGATTATTTCGTCGTCTGCAACGCCGATTCCACAACCAATGTGCTGGCAATCGCCGACAATGTGGAAGACAGGATGATTGAACGCTGCAAGAGGAAAGTGATACGTTCGCAGGGACGCGAAAACGCCCTGTGGGTCATCCTCGACTACGGCGACATCGTGGTGCATGTCTTTCAGACCGCATACAGGGAGTTCTATCGAATAGAGGATCTGTGGGCAGATGCTGTGCGCACCGACTATAGTGACGAAGTAACGGAATAAGCGTTTCAGGACATGGCAGAAAAAAAGAAAAACAACAATAAGGACAGAAAGGTGAAGGTTATATCCATCAATCTGTCCTGGATTTACCTGCTCCTTGTAGGCGTCATTCTATGGATGCTCTTCGGGCAGGGGAACGGCGGTGCCAACCCGCAGAAAGTCGAGTGGGAAGAGGTGCAGCAGATGGCTCTTGACGGAGACGTCCAGGAAATTGACTTTGTCCGGAACGATTATGAAGGAAAAATCAAGATTCGCCCCGACAAACTCGGGAAATATGCCGACAAGTTCGGTGGGCAGCTGCCCAAGAAGTCCCCGCACTTCTTCTTCCTCGTGTCCAACAACTTCAACGCGGAGGAGATGTTCGGGGCTCTGAATGCCCGGCTTCCGCAGGAATCTCGTTTCAAGCTCGTGATTGAGAACAACGACAGGACATGGGTGGACATACTCAATTGGCTCCTGTGGCCGATTCTGCTCATTGTATTCTGGGTGTTCATGTTCAGAGGTATGGGCAAGTCCATGGGCGGTCCGGCGGGAGGCGGAATATTCAGCGTCGGCAAGACACCGGGAAAGCTCGTGGACAACAAGGACAAGAGCAAGGTTACCTTCAAAGATGTGGCCGGACTTTACGGCGCCAAGGAAGAAGTGATGGAAATCGTTGATTTTCTGAAGAATCCGAAGAAATACACGGCTCTCGGCGGAAAGATACCTAAAGGTGCGCTGCTCGTCGGCCCTCCGGGTACGGGCAAGACGCTGCTCGCCAAGGCTGTTGCAGGCGAGGCTAACGTTCCGTTCTTCTCTATCTCCGGTTCGGACTTCGTGGAGATGTTTGTCGGAGTGGGGGCTTCGCGTGTGCGTGACCTGTTCCGTCAGGCAAAGGAGAAGGCTCCATGTATTGTCTTCATCGACGAGATTGACGCCGTGGGCCGGGCCAGGAGCAAGAACGGTGGCTTCTCTTCAAATGACGAGCGCGAGAACACTTTGAATCAGCTGCTTACCGAAATGGACGGGTTCGACACAAATTCGGGCGTCATCATTCTTGCTGCAACCAACCGTGCCGACATTCTCGACAAGGCACTGCTGCGTGCGGGACGTTTTGACCGCCAGATTCATGTCGATCTTCCGGATCTCAAGGAGAGAGCGGAAATATTCAACGTTCATCTCAAAGGGATAAAGCTCGCGGATGACTTTGACGTTGATTTCCTCGCCAAACACACGCCGGGCTTCTCGGGAGCCGACATAGCGAATGTCTGCAACGAGGCGGCACTCACCGCAGCAAGACACAATAAGCACAAGGTCGACAAGCAGGATTTTCTTGACGCCGTGGATCGCATCATCGGCGGCCTGGAGCGCAAGGACAAGATAATCACTCCTGCCGAGAAGAAGTCAATTGCGCATCACGAGGCCGGCCATGCCGTTGTAAGCTGGCTGCTTCCGAATGCGAATCCGCTGTTCAAGGTAACGATTGTCCCTCGCGGACAGGCTCTTGGAGCCGCCTGGTATCTCCCGGAGGAGCGCCAGCTTATGACAAAGGAGCAGATGGTGGACGAGATGTGCTCACTCATCGGAGGACGTGTGGCGGAGGAAATAGTCAATGGACAGCCTTCTACGGGTGCGCTGAATGACCTTGAAAGACTCACCAAGATGGCCTACAGCATGGTATGCTACTACGGAATGAGCGACAAGGTCGGCACGGTGTCTTTCTATGACTCGACCGGTTCACGCGGATATGAGCTCACCCGTCCGTACAGCGAGAGAACCGCTGAGATCATGGACGAAGAAGTCAAGCGGATCGTGAACGAAATTCACGACAGGACTCTGGAAATTCTCACTGAACACAGGAAGGAATTCCTTGAGGTGGCGGCGCTCCTTCTTGAAAAAGAAGTGATTTTCGCGGATGATCTGGAGAGAATCCTCGGACCGCGTGCAGGAGCGGACAATGGTCAGACACGTCAGGATGAAAAGGCAGCCAAGGCACAGGAAGATGCGGAGAAGTCCGCTGCGGCCGCAGAGCACCAGGCGGATACTCAAGAAAACGAAGGAGACTCTAACGAAGAAAATGCAGAACAATGAGAAGTCTGATAATCAGAACCATATCCGGCATTGTTTTTCTGGCAGTCATGCTCCTGGCATTGCTGTCAGGAGATTGGTTTGAAGGGGGCAAGTACATCTTTGCGGCCGTGATGATGTTCGCGCTCGTGATGATGATGGCGGAGTTCTTCAGAATGACCATGGGAAATGTCTACAAGGGCTCCCGCGTGCTTGCCATTGTCGGGGCATGCGTGATGTTCTCGGTCACGTTCCTTGTTCAGTCAACGGAGGCTGTCACGGGCCGATTTATAACACTCGCATTCATCCCGCTTTTCATCGTGATGATTAACTCCCTTTATGTCAAGGACAAGAAGGAGTTCGGAATGTTTTCGAACATCTACACAGGCATACTCTACATTGCCGTTCCGTGGACGCTGCTGAACTTCACTGCGTTTGATTCAAACCACGATTTCAACGGCCTGGTGCTGCTGTGCATGTTCATCATCATCTGGGTGTCGGACGTCGGCGCCTACCTGTTCGGCAGCACGCTCGGGCAGAAGTTCGGCCCTAAGCTCTTCCCGACCGTGTCTCCGCACAAGTCGTGGATCGGCTGCATAGGCGGGTTCGCCTGTGCTCTTGGAGCGGGCTACGGGATGCATTGCCTTGATTTGCTGCCTTTTCATGAACTGGAATGGTATCACTGCCTTGTGATAGCCGCGATAATGAACATAACAGGAGTGTATGGCGACCTTATCGAATCCCTGTGGAAAAGGCATTGCGGCGTGAAAGATTCCGGAAACATCATTCCGGGGCATGGAGGAATGCTGGATCGCTTTGACAGCGCACTCGTCGCCATTCCCGCCGCCACGGTCTACATGATGTGCTTTGATATACTTTGATGGAAACTCACAGATATTTAGATTATGAAAATACATAAGGATTGTTACAAGACCATCGCGGTAGTCTGGCTGATATGCCTGATTCTGCTGTTCCTTATATGGCGCTTTCTGTATGGCATACTCTATGTCTCCATACCCCTGTCTGCGGTGCTTCTGTTCATGATGGGGTTCATCACCTATTTTTTCCGTCTTCCAAAGCGCGAGACCGTGCCCGGAGATAACGTGCTGACAGCCGTAGCAGACGGGGAAATCGTCATACTTGAAAAAGTCTACGAGCCGGAGTATCTGAAGCGCGAGTGCATGCAGGTTTCGATATATATGAACTTCTTCAATGTCCACGTGAATTTCTGGCCGATGAACGGGGAAGTGAGCTATTACAAATATCATCCGGGGAAGTACTACCTTGCGTTTCTTCCGAAGGCTTCAGAACTTAACGAGCACTCGTCAATCGGAATGAAGAACTCTCACGGAGAAATTCTGTTCAAGCAGCTGGCTGGCACATTCGCAAGGCGAATCGTCTGCTACGCAAAGCCGGGCAACATTGAGAAAAAAGGAGAGCAGTGCGGGATTATAAAATTCGGTTCCCGCATTGACATGTATCTCCCGCTCGATGCGGACATCAAGGTTGAAATCGGTGACGACGTGCGGGCGTGCGAGACCGTAATCGCAGAACTAAAATAGCCCGAAACTACTATCAAATAGACTATGACAGAAATATTTATAATTCTATTCCTCATCCTGCTCAACGGTGTTTTCTCTATGTCTGAAATCGCCATGATTTCCGCACGGAAATCCAGTCTCCAGAACGAGGCAGAAGACGGGAACAGCAAGGCAAGGCGTGCACTCAAACTCGCTGGAGACCCGGACAAGTTCTTGTCCACAATTCAAATCGGAATCACCCTAATCGGAATCCTGACCGGTATCTTCTCCGGCAATGAGATCGCGCGCTCTCTTGGCGGAGTCTTTGAAAAATGGGGCGTTCCGGCATCGACGGCAAGCGGACTTGCAAAGACGCTGATTGTCATAATCGTCACGTACTTTTCGATTGTGCTCGGTGAACTTGTCCCTAAGCGCATCGGAATGAGCAAGGCAGAGAAAGTTGCCAAGGCAATGGCCGGTCCTATGTCAGTGCTTTCAAAGATTGCGTCTCCTTTCATCTGGATTCTGTCCAAGAGTACGGCGGGAGTTGCCAAATTGCTGGGAATCAAGGAAAACGATAACAATGTTACGGAAGATGAAATCATCTCGCTCGTGCAGGAGGGCACGGAGGACGGTGAGGTCTCTGAAGTTGAACAGGACATTGTGGAGCGCGTGTTTACGCTCGGCGACCTCAGCGTGAACACAATCATGACTTCACGGCAGGACATTGTATGGCTCGACAAGACAATGACCGAGGCTGAAGTCAGGGAAGTGATTGAGGAGAACATCTTTGAGGAGTATCCTGTCTGCGACGACGACCTCGATCATGTCATCGGTGTACTGAACATAAAGGATTTTCTCAAGGGCTATGGACGCGACGGATTCGATCTCGTGAAGATGATGCGCGAGCCTGTCTATTTCCATGAGAACATGACCGTCTACAAGGTGCTTGAGGAGATGAAGATAAAGCGCATATCGCGCGCCCTCGTATGTGACGAGTTCGGTGCGCTCTGCGGCTTCATATCCTTGAAAGACATAATGGAAGCCCTTGTGGGCAATGTCAACGACGACGAGGAGGACGAGCCCTATATAGTTCCGCGCCTCGGTGCCGACGGCAAGCCGGACACAACCGGAGCAAGCGGCTATCTCGTTGAAGGACAATGTCCTATCTATGACTTTCTTTCCTACTTCGACCTTCTCGACGACACGATGGAGGACTTTGAATACACCACCATCGCCGGTCTCATCCTGAGCGAGACGGGGCACATTCCTTCAGCCGGCGAAGTAATCAATTGGGAAGGCTTCTCCCTCGAAGTCGTTGACATGGACGGTCCGAGAATCGACAAGGTTCTCGTTCACAAAATTCAGCCGAAAGAAACTGCTGAAATAAAAGGGGATGAAGAAAAAGATGGGATGCAAGGCGCACAGTGAAGCCAAATAGCGCAGCAACCTTATGGTTGTGAGGATTTGGGTGAACTGCGTAACGCGGCAGACCGCTTTTTATTCGCCCCGTTCAATCAATTCTAAAAGCCGATCAACAGCCTCAGCCTCAGGAACATGCCTAAGGACAGCCTCCTTGCGATGATAGATTGACACTTTTCCGTTCCCCTCTCCGACATATCCCCAGTCGGCATCGGCCATCTCACCAGGACCGTTGACTATGCAGCCCATGACTGCGATCACCATGCCTTTCAGGTGCGCCGTCCGTGCCTTTACTGCTTCAAACGCCTCCTGAAGATTGTACATGGTGCGTCCGCATCCTGGGCATGCGATATATTCCGGCCGATAGAACTTTCTTCGTGCCGCCTGCATCAGTTCATCGACAAGGTAAGCCCCGAACTCCGGAGTAATCTCAACGGCTGAACCTGACTTATCAAGGTAAGTTCCACCTATAGTCAGCGTATCTATTTCTTTGTCTATCAGTCTCTTTCCAAAATCGCACGAAGCGTCGAAAAGCAGTCTGTCACGAGACGGAGAGTCATATATGGCAGACATTGCCTTTCCGCTGTCAGAGACAGATATATGCCTCATGGAGGAGTGCAGGCGATGCCCGTATCTGTCTGAGAGGTACTGCGCGGCCGGAAGCTCATTCACAGGCGGTTCTGTGAGAGACACACGAACCGTGTCTCCGATCCCGTCCGCAAGCAGCGAAGAAATTCCGACAAGAGATTTGATTCGTCCGGCATCACCATTCCCGGCTTCCGTCACACCGAGGTGGATAGGGTAGTGCATGTCCTCAGCCATCATGGCTTCAACTAACAGGCGATAGGCCTCTACCATAACAATGGCATTGCTTGCCTTGAGACTCACCACCACCCGCTCAAAATTATTTTCACGACACATCCGCAGCCATTCCATTGCGGCCTCCTTCATCGCGAATGACGTGTTCCCGTAAAGTTCGGTAATTCGCTCGCCAAGTGAACCGTGATTCACTCCGATTCGCAAGGCTGTGCCATGTTCCTTGCACGCGGCAACAAGACGGGCGAACTGCTCACGAGCCTTTTCGTGCTCCCTGTGAAAATTTCCCGGGTTGATGCGGACCTTTTCAACGACGGCAGCTGCCGCAATGGCTATTTCCGAGTTGAAATGCACGTCTGCGACAATAGGCACGCCAATCCCGATGCTCCGCAGCCGCGAACGGATCTCCGCAATGGAATCAACCTGGGCAAGAGACGGAACTGTGAGCCTTATCATCTGCGCCCCGGCCTCAGCAAGTTCAACGCATTGGCGAAAAGACGCCTCCACATCGGAAGTGTGGGTATTGCACATGGTCTGAACGACAATCGGAGCCCCGCCTCCTATAACAATATTCCCGACCTTTACGGGAGCACTTTCATATTTCATCTGAATTTCTTTATTTTCTGTATTCAATTTCATTGTCGCCTTTAACGTCGTTACGCATGACCCGAGGCGCCGTTTCCTCCTCATATACAAAGGTTTTCGCTTCCTCGCGAATCTGCCGGCGCGTCTTGCCTATGCGACGTCCGAGCTGGAAATGCAGTCCCACGGAAACTATGATATTCTGCTGATATGAATAGCGGTAGTAGTATGCGCTGTAATAGTTCGGCTTGAACAGGCTCGAAAACGAGTGCTTGTACATGGCCTGAAAATGTATCTCCACAGGATCGAATATGAATGCAAAGCCGGCACCGCCCTTGATTCCGTAATCCAGGCGGTTCTCAAATCCTGCGAACTCCCGCTCGAAAGAGACGCTCGTGTAGTCATAGGCCGGAGTGAGATTGACAAATTTCAGTTCATCGTCGGTTTCTGTTGTCGCATACCTGTGTATTCCAAGCCGGTAGCCGACGTAGAAGCCGGCATTCAGAATCACCTTCATTTTCCAGAAATCCGCATGGCAGTGTGCAAGCACCGGAACCTCGACTACGTCCATGACCGCAGATTGCGCTCCAAGAAAAACCGGCACAGTGTGTTTCTTGCTGTCATAGCGGAACTTATAGCCTTCCTGAGTGAAGAAAAGACCTGCCTGAAAGCCGAAATAAGGCATATACCCGAACATCTTTCCATATCGAGTATAGAGCACTCCCACGTTATAAGGCATAAAGATCATGTCCTCCTTGGCAATCTCCGGCTGCAGCAGCGTCCGGCTCATCCCCGCGCCATACTGGAATCCAAGCATACTGTAGTCGTTAATCCTTCTGCGCTTTTTCACGTCATATCTGTCAATTACCTCGTCAGAGAGAGAATCCACGCTGAAATGCGCCGTCGCGAGAGAGTCTACATTAATGTCGAAGTCCTGCGCGTGAAGCTCAGACCCGAATATGACAAGAACAGCCAACAATATTATATTTGATTTCTTCATTCTCTGATATTCCGTCATTTAAACATCTCTGTTACATCAATAGTCTGTTCAATTTCCGCCATTTCCGGAATATCGAGCACATACGTGCCGTCGTCGAGCCTGTAGAAAAGCACCTTCTCCGGCTGTCGGTGCTCCAACAGAACGCCAGTATCCACTATTCCGTTGCGGTTGATATCCTCCGTAATTCGTACGGAATACTTTCCTGCCTTCAGATAAGGAAACACAAGTGCCTTGTCACCTTCGATGATGTAGGATCGCAGAACGTTGTCGCGCTTCTCATTCAGCAGGTCAACTATATATTTGTTGTGAACATTGCTCATGTTTATCGTGAGTGTGCTCAGTTTGTCGTCGTTCGGAAGGCTGACCTTGACTTCGAGACTGTCGTTGCGGAAACCGTTGATATCCACAAATTTGCGATGAGGCACTTTCATCTTGTACTCCCAGCCCGGCATATACTGGAGCCTTGGAGTGAGCGTGTATTTCCGCAGGTTAAGGCTGTCCTGCACGACATCGAACTTTTCGGCCTTCTCCTGCTGGCGCGGATTGACGGAAATGAATGATATGGAATCAAACGCCTGCTCCACAATGGGATACTTGAATTCGAAGACGAAACCGTACTGTTCGATGTTCTCCGGCTTGGCGTCAACTGTGAAAACGCACAGGGTGTCCTCTTTCTTCAGATCCTTCCTGGAGCTCTTGCGGGCGGCAGCGGCTGTCTTGCGAGGTTTAGTGAGCTTCACGACTTCCGTAAAGTCTGCAAGAAATCCAGTCGTGTCGGTCTTCATATACTTGACATTCAGATAGAAAGTGTCTGGCTGCGTCTTTGGGTCATTTACCCAGATTTCGAGGCTGTCGCGCTGAATGTTGAACTGCGTGATGAGCTTTTCCCGAGGAACTCCCTTAATCCAGATGGAATCCACCTGCGCATACGGAGCCATAAACGTTATGTACGCCGTCCTTTCGCCGAGGCGTTCCTTGTTGACTATCATTTGCTTGCTCGGCTTTTCCTTGAAAACGTTGAGCGTATGTTCCGATTTTCTCGCCATACATGCGGAGGTGTCCTTCATGTCATATTTCTGCAGTTCCGGAAGAGAGTCATTCACCCTCATTTCCGGACGCACCAAAGAGTCGAGGAACGCCACCTTTTCCGATTCCGGGTCATATTTGTTGTTTCCGTTCTCATCCATGACGGCATAAATCCGGTAGAGCGTATCCTGAATGTTGCGTATTGTAAAGTAGCCCCATTCGTCAGTCTTTGCAGAAGCCACAGGGCGCCGGAGGAACACCGCCGAGTCCGCGTGATCCTTGTAGAGCATCACCGTGGCTCCCTTTAACGGCTTGAGGGTGTTGCAGTCCTGAACCGTTCCAGTGACGAGCATTGAGTCAATGCTGCTGCCGGTGGAGAACACAAGCGTATAACCCGGGAACATGTTTCCCTCATTGTTGTCTGCAATCGCGTTCGTCAGGTCGAGAGTGTACGTCCTGTTTGAATCGAGGTCGCTCTCGAACGACACGACGACGCTCTTGCCCTCAATCTTATACTTCGGGCGCTTCTCCAAAGGAGGGGACAGGTAAATCCCGGCGGGATCCTTCACGACCACATATTCATTGAAGGAAAACTTGAGTTTCGTCTTGTGCGTGGGCACATTAATAGTTCCGTCGGCAGGATTCACCTTCTTGATTATCGGGGGAATCGTGTCCTTCGGACCTCCGCTCGGGGGAGTCGTGGTGTTGGCGCATGAATGTGAGAAAATCATCACTCCGAGCACAATTCCGACCGGAAGGACAGGGAAATATTTTTCCAGTAATATCTTGAAAATTCTGTTCATACTTTTTGCGTTTTCGTCTCCATCTTCCGTATAAGCGCTACAGTTCCTTTCTCGTGACGTTCTGAATGCCATCAATCTTTGAAAGCTTCTTAAGCAGTCCCTCAAGGCTCTTCTTGTCGTGCACCATCAGATCCATCTCTCCCTTGAAAATCGAATCCTTGGACTCAAAGACAAGCCTCTGGAGATTTACCTTCATCACGTAGGATATATATTTCGTGATTTCGTTGAGCAGCCCGACCCTATCGATGCCATTCAATGCCACCGAAGCGAGGAAACTCTGATCCTCGTCCGCCTCCCATTTCGGAGAAACAATGGAATCTCCATGAGTTGCGGCAAGACTGTTCGCTACAGGACATGATTTCTTGTGAACCGTGATGACTCCATCCTTGTCTATGAATCCGACTACCGGATCTCCCGGAATAGGGTGGCAGCAGGTCGCTATGACGAACTGATTGTCTGTGTTGCGGCTGTCGTTGATTACGTATTCATTCTTCGGCTTCGACGAGCGGAAGAAGGGCAGCGTCCATTTTCCCGAAGACTTCTGCCGCACAGCCTCGTCTTCCTCAGCTGCCTTCTGCCTGTCGAGCTTGTCGAAATAGTCCGTGACTACATTGATGGCCTTGCGAGTCTTCAGGAATGAGAGCCATTCGCGCTTCGGATTCTCTGTCTGCGCAGTGATGATTTCCACCTGGTCTCCGGGGCGCAGGACGTAGGAGAGAGGCTCCAGACGGAGATTGACCTTCGCCGCAATGGCCTTGTTGCCGATGTGGGTGTGAATCATGTACGCGAAGTCCAGGGCCGTAGCACCCTTCATTATCGACTTCTGCTCACCCTTCGGCGTGAAGACGAATATCTCCGATGCCGTAAGGTCGTTGTGGATGATGTCCAGCAGTTCAAGCGCATTCACGTCAGGGTTCATCAGGATTTCCTGCACCTTTGCAATCCATTTGTCCATCTCGCTGTCATTCTCTCCGACGAAGCCGTCCCTCTTGTAGGCCCAGTGCGCGGCGATTCCCTTTTCGGCGATGTCGTCCATTCGGCGCGAGCGTATCTGCACCTCAATCCACAGGCCTGATTTGCTCATCACCGTGCAGTGCAGTGCCTCATAGCCGTTGTTCTTAGGCTGCTTTATCCAGTCGCGGAAACGATCGGCCTTGTAGTCATACTTGTTGGTAATCGCCACATAGATGTTATAGCACAGCTCCCTTTCCTTGTCGATGTCACTGACCTTCGGGTCGAAGATAATCCGGACGGCATAGAGATCGTAGACCTGCTCGAAGGTGACGTTCTTCGTCTTCATCTTGTGCCAGATGGAATACGGGGACTTCACCCTCTTCTTGATTTCGTAGTTTATGCCCATGCGGTCAAGGAGTTCGCGTACGGTGCATATAAACTCATCGACCTGCTTCTCCTTGTCGCTGACGTTCCGGTTGATTTTCGCCTGAATCTCGTTGAAGGCCTGAGGCTCCTTGTAGCGCAGCCAGATGTCCTCCATCTCCGACTTTATGCTGTAGAGACCGAGCCTGTGGGCGAGAGGAATGAAGATGAACATCGTCTCGCTCAGGATCTTGTCCCTTTTGTGCTCCGGCATGAACTCGATTGTGCGACAGTTGTGCAGACGGTCGGCGAGCTTTATGAGAACCACCCTCACGTCGTCATTGAGCGTGAGGAGTATGCGCTTGAAGTTCTCCGCCTGTATGCTCTTGGTCTGAGCCTTGTCCTCGTTGTCAAGCACGGTCTTGATTTTCGTGAGACCGTCCACAAGCGAGGCTATCTTGTCCCCGAAAAGGTTCCTTATGTCTTCTGACGTATATTCCGTGTCCTCCACAACGTCGTGCAGAAGCGCAGCCACTATGGACTTGTAGCCGAGCCCGATGTCGCTGACAACGATTTTCGCGACCTCAATCGGATGAATGATATACGGCTCACCAGAACGTCGTCTCACGCCCTTGTGCGCCTCATTCGCGAAATCGAAAGCCTTCTGTACTATGTCAAGCTCATCCTGATTCGCGCAGCGCCGCTTTGCAGCCTCCTTGAGTGAGGCATATTCTCTCGCAATCAGCGCGTAATCCTGAGGTGTGAATTCTGAAATGGTGCTCATAAATCTTTAAAACAGGCTGAGCTGCTCCCCGGAATGATGTCCGGACGGCTCGTCGTTAGTATTCTTGTTGTCGTCATCCCTCTGTCCGCCTGAAGCCTGAGCGTCTTCGCCCCTTGCGGCGGAAATCATGTCCAAGAACTCGGATTCCGAGATTATGCGTATCCCGAGGGACTCCGCCTTCTTTATTTTTTCCGGACCGGGCTTTTCCCCGGCGAGGAGATAGTCCGTCTTTCCGCTCACCGATGACGAGTTCTTCCCGCCGTTTGACTCGATGAGCGCCTTCATGCGGTCTCGCGGTATGCTGTAGTTGCCCGTAATTACGATTGTAGCGCCGCCGAGGACGTCGCTTGTCTGTTCTCCGCCCTCGTCTATGGCCATTTTAAGCCCGGCGGCCCTCAGGCGCTGAACCTCGCGGATGTTGTCGGGATCCATGAAGAAATCGTAGATGCTGTCCGCAATCACCTCGCCCACGTCCGGCACGGAAAGCAGGGTCTCGCGGTCCGCCGCGGCGACCTCGTCGATGTTCTTGAAGAACCTCGCCACTGTCTTTGCAGTGGTCTCGCCCACATAGCGGATTCCAATCGCGAACAGGACGCGCTCGAACGGAGTGTCCTTCGAGTCGCGTATGCTTCTGAGGAAGCGTTCGGCCGAGCGTTCCTTCCAGCCGTCGAGCGTCAGCAGCTGCTCCTTGTCGAGGTCATAGAAGTCGGCGGGGGTTCTGACCAGCGAGAGGTTGTAGAGCTGATCGACCGTCGCGTCGCCGGCGAGTATGTTCATGGCCTTGCGGCTGAGGAAATGGACGAGCCGCCCCTTTATCTGGGTGGGACAGCCGTGGATGTTGGGACAGAAGTACTTAGCCTCGCCCTCGTCGCGCACAAGACGGCAGCCGCAGTCCGGGCAGTATTCCGGAAATTTCGGTTTCATCAGAGCGGAATTACGCTTGGAAAGCTCAACACCGGTAATCTTAGGGATAATCTCGCCTCCCTTCTCCACATAGACATAGTCCCCGATACGCACGTCCAGAAGTTCCATCTGCTCGGAGTTGTGCAGGCTCGCGCGCCTGACGGTAGTTCCGGATAGAAGAACCGGTTCAAGGTTGGCCACAGGGGTCACTGCCCCTGTCCTTCCGACCTGATAGTCAATGGACAGCAGCTTCGTGAGCGCCCGCTCTGCCTGAAACTTGTAGGCCACTGCCCAGCGCGGGAACTTGGATGTGTAGCCGAGAGCCTTCTGATAGGGAAGTTCGTTCACCTTTATCACGATGCCGTCCGTGGCGAACGGGAGCTTCCTTCGCTCCGTGTCCCAGTAGGCTATGTAGGCCTCGATTTCCTTGATGCTGTGGCAGACCTTAATCTTGTCCGACACCGGCAGTCCCCACGATTTTGCAGCCGCAAGCGCTTGAGTGTGGGTCTCGAACGGCAGATTCTCGCCAAGAAGATGGTAGAGCGTGCATTCCAGTCCGCGCTTCCCGACCTCGGAAGGGTTCAGGAGCTTCAGCGAGCCGGACGCCGCGTTGCGCGGATTTGCAAAAGGAGCGTCCTCGTCGCGCTCACGTTCCGCATTGAGCCTGTCGAAAGCCTCGTATGGCATATATATCTCCCCCCGGATTTCAAATTCGTCGGGGTAAGTGCCTCCATGAAGTTTCTGCGGGATGTTGGAAATGTGCCGTACATTCGCCGTGACGTCGTCTCCTATGGTGCCGTCGCCGCGCGTGAGGGCTCGGAAAAGTTCTCCTTTCTTATATGTCAGGCAGATTGCCGTGCCGTCGAACTTGAGCTCGCAGCTGTAGCTGAAAGGCGTGCCGCTCAGGGATCTGGAGACACGCTCGGAAAAGGCCGCAACCTCAGAAATGTCGTAGGTGTTGCCGAGCGAGAGCATCGGGTAGCGGTGCGGATACTGCGCAAATTCCTTGGTGCGGTCGCTTCCCACGTGCCTGGTGGGGGAGTCCGGCGTGACAAACTCGGGATATTTTTTCTCAAGGGCGATGAGTTCATACATCAGGTTGTCGTACTCGAAGTCGCTGATTGTAGGGGCATTATCTACATAATAGCGTCTGTTGCTCTCGGTCAGAATCTGCCGGAGTTCGCCCATCCTCTGTATGTCCTTTTCCCTGTTTTCCATATTATTTGTTTGTCTTTTCGGTATAGATTCGATTTCATCTATCCTCAAAAATACCGCAGTTAATACATAAAAATATGTCAATACATAAAAACTGACAAATTTAACCAAAAATTCGGGGATATTGGATTTTAGTTGTATTTTTGCACCGCGAAATCGTGAATATCTCCGGATATGACGGGTTTTGTGACGACGAAAGATATATTGACATACGAATATTCATATATTAAAAATACAGAGTTATGAAAGATTCAATCATTATCCTCTGCGGCGGCGGTCCTGCCCCGGGAATGAACTCAGTTTCAATGAGCGTTGCAAAGACTTTCTTGTCAAAGGGTTACAGGGTAATCGGCCTTCACGGCGGCTACTCCGGTCTCTTCTCGAAGAACGCCCGCACCGAGGACATCGACTTCGCCAAGGCCGACCGCTATTTCAACCGCGGCGGTTCCTACCTTGAGATGAGCCGTTTCAAGCCGACCGACAAGGATTTCGAGGAGAACTTCAACCTCGACCTCTTCAAGGAGAACAACATCAGGCTTCTCGTGACCGTGGGCGGAGACGACACCGCTTCGACAGCGAACAGGATTTCCAAGTTCCTCGCGGCGAAGAACTATCCCATCGCCAACATCCACTGCCCGAAGACCATCGACAACGACCTTCCTCTTCCGAACAACACACCGACTTTCGGCTACAATTCCGCAAAGAACGAGGGCGCACACATCGCGAGGACTGTCTATGAGGACGCGCGCACGTCAGGCAACTGGCTCATCATCAGCGCGATGGGACGCACCTGCGGCAGCCTTGCGCTCGGAATCGGCGAGGCCACACACTGCCCGATGACCATCATCCCGGAGATGTTCAACCACACCGAGATGACCCTTGAGAAAATCATAAAGCTTTCTATTTCCGCCATCGTCAAGAGGAAGCTCCTCGGAATCAACTACGGCACAATCATCGCCGCCGAGGGTCTCTTCCACAACGAGGAGGTGGCAAAGGAAGCGGCCGCTGCCGGCATCCACTTCACCTACGACGAGCACGGACACCCGGAGCTGGGCAAGATTTCAAAGGCGGTCCTCTTCAACGACCTGCTTGAGAAGGAGTTCAAGAAGCTCGGCGTGAAGGTCAAGAGCCGTCCTGTGGAAATCGGCTACGATGTCCGCTGCCAGGATCCGGTAGCTTACGACCTCACCTACTGCACAGAGCTCGCGATGGGCGTATATCAGCTCTTCAGCGAGGGCAAGACCGGCTGCATGGTCTATGTCGATGCCTTCGGAAACGTCTCTCCGCTCTACCTTGCCGACCTTCAGGACCCTGAGACCGGCAAGATTCCGCCGAGAATCGTTGACATCAACGCCGGAACAGCGCAGAACTACTACAAGTACATCGCGCACTACATCACCCCTGAGGACTACGAGGCTGCGAAGGCCTATCTTCCTAATCCTGAGGAGTATGACTTCGAGAAAATCTTGAATTGGTAGGCGACTGCGTCGTATGTTTTGCGGGAATATCAATTCCTGAAATAAGGTTTTAAAATCAGTAGTTTTTATGAAAAAGTTCATTGCAGTTATGGCACTGGCTATTGTGCCGTTTATGTTCTTCTCCTGCGCACAGAAAAGCACGGAGGATGTCGTCTACGAAATGGGCCTGGCGCTCTCCGGAAACAATTCAGCGATGGGTAATCCCAACAGTGAGGCTGCGAAAGTCTGCAAGGAGATTGAGGCGAGCCTCGGCGCCTTCGTGACGGAGACCTGGGTAGAGACTGTTGAAGGCGGTGACCTTTCTGCGGCAGACGAAAAGGCGGTGGCAAAGTATGAAACCAAGCTCCAGCAGCTCAAGGCGGTTGAAACCGAAGCGAATCAGAAGATTCAGGCTCTCACAGACAAAGGCTACTCTTTCGAGATTGGCAATGTGCTCTATCTGAAACGAATCAGGAGCGGAGAGAACAAGATGCTCAAAGAATATCATTTGGCTCTCTCCTATTGACTATGCAATAATCGCATGATTCGGTAATATGACAAAATGAGTGCCCGATTCTCTCGGGCACTCATTTTGTTTTATATGGCAGCGGCAAATTCCGGTTGGATTCTGTAATCTCGAACGCAGTGAGAGATCTTTGCGCAGTTCAGAAAACCGGAGACTAAGAACATAAAACAATGGGCAAGATACTTATATATCAGATAGTTCCCCGGCTGTGGGGCAATATGAATGAACATCCTGTGAAAGGCGGCAGCTGCGCCGTGAACGGCAGCGGCAAATTCTCCGACATAGACGAGGACACGCTAGCCTATCTAAAATGGTGCGGCTACACGCATGTCTGGCTGACGGGGATAATCCGCCACTCATGCAGCGACCCCACAGCAATGGGCGGTCTCTCCGAGGGAAACGGCGGTCATGTCTCTAACAGACAGTTTGTCAAGGGCTTGGCTGGTTCTCCGTATGCCATTCAGGACTACTACGACGTCAATCCCTATCTCGCGGACAATCCCTCCGCGAGGCTTCATGAGTTTGACGAGCTGGTCGGAAGGATTCATGCGGCGGGGCTGAAGGTGCTGATTGACTTCGTGCCGAATCATGTCGCGAGGGACTATGGGGTCGGCGTAGATAAGTCCATAGAGGGTCGTCCGTCTGACAAAATGTCACTTGGCGCATCGGATGACAAGTCCGTCCATTGGAAAGCCGAAAACGATTTCTTCTACTATCCCGGACAAAGACTTGTCCTTCCGAATGAAAACGAATGGAGGGCTTCCGGAAGACAGCTCTACGAAGAATGCCCCGCACGAGCCTGCGGGAATGCCTACACGCCGGCACCTGGTATCAACGACTGGTATGAGACTGTGAAGCTTAACTACTGCGACTTCCACACCGCAACTTGGGACAAGATGCTTCACATCCTGCGCTACTGGCTCTCGAAGGGTGTCGATGGCTTCCGCTGCGATATGGTTGAACTTGTTCCGTCCGATTTTTTCAAATGGGCGATAGAGGAGGTGAAGAAGGAGAGACCGGAGACAATGTTTGTCGCGGAAGTCTATCAGAAGCAGATGTACGGTAAATATGTGCGGGAAGTAGGCTTCGACCTTCTCTACGACAAATCAGGGCTCTATGACGCTCTTGCAGACATAGTAAGATGCGATGACAGCGAGCAGCCATACGTCGACACATGGCAGTCAGCCACCCGCATCACGACCTCCTGGCAGAATCTCGGTGACCTGCAGCGCTATATGCTCAACTTCCTCGAAAACCATGACGAGCAACGCTTTGCCTCGGATTTCTTCGGAAAGAGGGCCGAACGCTGTTATCCGGCTCTTGCAGTGAGCCTTATGATGAACCTCACGCCTTTCATGACCTATTTCGGAGAGGAAGTGGGGGAGAGGGGTATGGACTCGGAAGGCTTCAGCGGTCTCGACGGACGCACGTCAATCTTCGACTGGTGGTCGACACGGCAGCTTCGCGGACTCCGGAAACTTACGCGAAACGGCAATTATCTCACTGCCGCAGAGTTGCTTGCAGACTCCGCTGATAAGGATGGAAGACCATTGCTGAGAAAGCGCGTCAAGAATGCGTTGAAAATGAAGAATCTTATGAAAAACACGGGGCTTACAGAGTCTGAGCTCAAGTTTTTCGTTAAGTTTACAGGCATGCTCCGTTTCGCTACAAACGACAACGCTATCTCGAAAGGAGTAACCTATGACCTCTGCTACTGCAACTACAATTCCCGGGGTTTCGACAAGGACAGGCACTTCGCCTTCCTGCGTGACGACGCCGACGACACCTTCCTGATTGTGGCGAACTTCTCCTCTCGGCCCGCGGATATGGAACTGACCATTCCGGAGCACGCATTTGAATGGCTCGACCTGCACCAGACACCGCACTGCAACGCGCAAACTCCTATTAGTGTCAGTGTCCCGGCTTACGATGTGGTGATAATGCGCCTGTCTTCATCCATCCAGGCCTCGTGAGGGCAGGCTCTACTTGGAGAGCGCATCGGACACCGCAGAAGCATAGGTATGCGACATCGGTATCACGGGGACCTTGTCGTTGTCAACGATTATGTAGGTGGCCTTCCCGTCATTCTGCATCATCCTGATGCGGTGGGTGTTCACCATGTACGAGCGCTGACATCTGACTATGGGAGAGGCGGAAAGTCGCGTCTCCAGTGAACCGATGGGTATCCTCATCATATAGGATTCCAGATTTCCCCCTTTTTCATAGTACAGATTAACGTAGTTCCCCTCTGATTTTATATATAGGATTGAATCCACATCTATAGAGAATCTCAGGACGCCAAAATCATCCACAAAGTTTATCATCCTATCCTTCAGTGTCCTGCACACATTGTTGCGTGCCGATGTTTCAGCATCTGAATCCTGTGATTTTTCCGAGATGGACTGATAGCGATCGGCCAAAAGGAAGATGACAGAATAGGGGATAAGGAGTATGAGTGCGACACATGGAATAGCTTTGATTATCAAGACCTTGGCCGAGCCGTAGTTGCCGAGTGAAAAAAAGAGCGTAAAGACGACATAGAGTAGTGCGATTGCCAGGAACTCGGCAAGTGACCAAAGAATGAACTGCCATAGTTTGACAGCGCGGGTGCGACAGAAACCGATGAACATCGACTTGCTCACGAGCAGCACAATCACGGACAACAGAAAGAAAAGAATTGTCAGTCCCGCCAACTTCAGCGTGGCCAACGAAAACCACGCAGAAGACGAGAACGGCTGATAGAGCAGCATAAACACTGCGGAAAAGGCAAGCGTATAGAAAACTGAGGTGTATGGAAAATCACCAGTTCTCAGTTTTCGCGGAATGCCCCGTCTCAACTTTTTGACAATGTGTATATCCATAATTGTTTCTGAACTTTCGCCCTGCAGTTTGCTGTCTGGGCAATCACACAAAACGCGGCAAATTTAAACAAAATAACCGACAAACGAGAAAGCGCGATATTGCATATTTCGTCACAAATAAGCATAGGTTTATCCCAAATATATCCTTCATTTACGCTGAATGCCTGTCAATGAATTATTTTTGCAGAAATAAATTTTATGTCATGTCAGAATTCAAAAACAAAAATGTGCTGATCACAGGGGGTGCCTCCGGAATCGGGAAAATAATGGGAAGAATTGCCTTGGAAAAGGGCGCGGCCAATCTCATTATCTGGGACATGAATCCGGACGGTATGGAGTCTGCAAAAGTGGAACTTTCAAAGAGGGGGAATGTACATTGTTATAGGGTGAATGTTTCCGATGAAAATGAAATCTCTTCGGCTTACGAGAAAGTAAAAGAGGAAGTGGGATATGTGGATATCCTCATCAATAATGCGGGCGTGGTTCGCGGCAACAACACTTTCGACACGCAGATGGTCTCGGACATAAGGCTCACTATGGATGTGAACGCGACTGCCCCGATGCTTGTCGCCCTGGAGATGCTGCCGGACATGATGCTGCGAAACAGCGGCCACATCTGTAACATCGCTTCCGCCGCAGGCATGCTGGGTGTTCCGAAACTTTCTGTCTACTGCGCAAGCAAATGGGCTGTAGTCGGCTGGACTGAATCGCTCAGGATAGAACTGAAGCAGGCACACAGCAATGTGAAAGTCACCTGCATCGCTCCGTACTTCATAAATACGGGAATGTTCGATGGCGTGGATTCAAAGGTTTTTAACATCCTTGAGCCGGAGCCTACCGCAAAGAAAATCATTGATGCCATACGTCATGACAAGGATTTCAAAGGGCTGCCTTTCCCGGCACATTTCATACGTTTCTGGCAGGGTGTGTTGCCTAACGTTTTGTTTGACTTGATTTTCGGCAAAATATTTGGAGTGTATTCTGTTATGAATCATTTCACCGGACGCAAGAAAGTCCCGAAGAAATGTGTTGTCGTGCCAACACGCAAAATCGCATAGTCATATAACGGAACACATCAGTCTTTCAGATGTTTATGAGTAAACCAGACAGACAGCATAAATAATGGAAAATACGTCAGCGGAAAAATTGTCGGCGGTTCGCCGCTCGCAGGAGGAAGCGTTCCTTGCAGGCGAGACACTCGATCTGAGCAGAAGGCTGGAAAGCCTCAAGGCATTGGAATTTGCCATCCACAAATGGGAGAAGCCCATCGCCGAAGCCTTGTGGAACGATTTGCACAAGTCGTACGAGGAGGCTTGCCTCACGGAACTGAGCATCGTGAGCGGCGAGATTAAGAATCACATTCGGAATCTGCGGAAATGGGTCTCACCCCAAAAGAGGCACACTCCGCTGAAGATGTTCCCCTCAAGAAGCGAGATTATCTCTGAACCGCTGGGCAATTCGTTGATTATAGCCCCTTGGAACTATCCTGTTCAATTGCTTCTCAACCCTCTCGTAGGCGCTTTGTCCGCCGGTTGTACAGCGGTTCTGAAACCCTCGCCTTATGTTCCGAATGTTTCTCGGACGCTCGGACAGATGATTTCGGAAACTTTCTCGGAAAGTCTCGTGGCCGTTGTCCAAGGCAACAGGGAAGTGAATAGGCAACTGCTTGAGATGAGGTGGGATTTGATCTTCTTTACAGGAAGTCCGACACTTGGGCGGCATGTGATGGAAGCGGCATCAAAGAATCTGACCCCCGTGGTTCTTGAACTCGGAGGCAAAAGCCCTTGTATTGTAGACAAGGACGCGGACATTGAAGTCGCCGCAAGGCGCATTGCCTGGGGCAAGTCCCTGAATGCCGGGCAGACATGCATCGCCCCTGATTATCTGATGCTTCACGAATCCGTCAAAGAGCCATTCCTCGCGGCTCTTGAAAAGGAATTCCGCAATCTGCTCGGAGAGAATCCGCAGGAGAGCCGGCACTATGTCAGGATAGTGAATGACCGTGCATTTGAACGGCTCAAAGGCTACCTCGGTTGCGGAGACATAGTTTTCGGTGGTCACACCGACGCATCGGAGCGCTATTTCGAACCGACGGTCATCGACAATGTAAGTCCCGACTCGCCGGTCATGCAGGAGGAGATATTCGGTCCCATATTCCCCGTCGTCACGGTCAAGTCGGCAGACGAGGCGATAAAGTTCATCGTCAACAGACCTAAGCCGCTGGCACTCTACTATTTCGGAAAAAACGGGAAATATGTTTTACGGCACACATCATCCGGCGGTGCCTGCATTAACGACACAATAATGCATATCGCCAACGAAAACATCCCTTTTGGTGGGGTCGGGAATTCCGGCATGTCCGCCTACCACGGAAAGGACAGTTTCGACGTGTTCTCGCATCGGCGCTCGGTAGTCACTACGCCAAACCGCATCGACCTGCCGTTCAGATATATGCCGTATAAGTTTTTCGGGCTGACCAAGAAACTGCTATAGCATCCGGCGCCTGAACTCCGCGACCGTGATTGCTGTGGCGACGGCGGCATTGAGAGACTCGGAGGTCGTCACGCCGGCAGGGTAGGACGGTATGAACAGGCGTTCTGTAATGCGCGCCCCGAGCTGCGGTGATATTCCGTTGGACTCGTTCCCTATGACAATGACGGTCGGAGATTCCATGCCAGTTGAAAGCGGCCTTTCATAGATGTTCTGTCCGTCGAGAAATGTTCCGAACAACTTGCCTCCGGCTGACCCGACGGCATCTGCAAGCAGATGAAGATCACAATAGTGGAAGCGGACGCGGAAAATTGCGCCCATCGTTGCCTGCACCACTTTCGGATTGAATAGTTCGACGGTGTCCGGAGCCGCGAATATTCCGTCGAGTCCGAACCAGTCTGCAATTCGTATTATGGTTCCGAGATTGCCCGGGTCACGAATTGTGTCGAGCGCGAGAAAGAGCCCATGAGGCCCCAGAACACCGGCAACTCCGTTCTCGTCTTCAAGCCTGACGTTCCCAGGTTTCTTGACCACGGCAAGCACGGGCGAGGGCGAGGCAAGGGATGATATCCTCGCCATTGCATCGGAGCCTATTTCAGACTCACTCCATACCTTTTCCACCTCAAATCCTGATTTCAAGGCTTCCGCAACCATCTTTTCTCCTTCGACGACAAATACGCCGTACTCGTCCCTGAACTTTTTCTGCGACAGAGAGCGGAGATATTTTATCTCATTGTTCGATATTCCGTTCATATTCTTGCATTGGCACGGGTCATCGTGACCCGGCATAACCCTGCAAAGGTAGAAAATATTCGTGTCAAATAGGGGATATATGCGCATAAATCCATAACTTTGCAGCGATTGCGGCGTTTTTGTCCAACATCATCTCTATGAAACGGAAGACAAGGACATATATTCTCATTTCCGTCATCGCGCTCCTTTCGGTGGCGTGCAGCACCACACGCGTGCTCGGAGACGGGGAGTACAGCCTTGTCGGGACGAAAGTCAACGTAACCAACGGGACTAAGGATTTCAAAGAATCGGGGCTTGCCGCCTACATAAAGCAGAAACCTAACTCCAACTTCATTTTCGGATGGAATCCGTTCGTGAGCGTCTACAACTGGTCCAACGGCAAGGGGAAAGGCTGGGACAAATTCGTTCAGAAACTTGGAGTGGCACCGATCATATATGACCCAGAACTTGTCGATGAATCCGTTGAGAACCTTGCGAAGCACCTTGAATACATAGGCTACTACGGTTCGGAAGTAGATCCTGTAATACGGGTCAGAAAAAAGAAAGTCTATGTCACATACGACATTACATTAGGTACGCGTTACAAGATTGACAGCATCGCCTACAAGCTTCCCGAAAGAGGAGAACTTGCGGCGGACTTTCTTGCCGATGCGGCCAATTCCACGGTGAAGGTCGGCGACTGGCTGTCGGAGTCGTCACTCGAAGCGGAGACAGTCCGCTCTACCTCAGTGCTCCGTAACAAGGGCTGGTTCAGCTTCAACAAGAACTACTTTTTCTGCGAGGCAGACACTCTCGGGACTCCCGGAACTGCACGGCTTCAGATCAGTATTAATGAGTACACGAGGAACGAGGCACAGAAGGATGCAGCCCCGTTCCGTCGTTTCACTTTCGCGGATGTCAACATTTCCTATCCTTCGAAGCTTAGGGTGCGCAGGGGCGTTCTTGAAGAACTGACCACGGTGCGCCCGGGAGACGTCTACAGCGAGAATGCCGTCAACCAGACATATTCCAGGCTCTCGTCACTGAGGATGTTTTCCGGAGTGAACATCGGTGTCAGTCCGGTGGACAGCAGCAGGCTCAACTGCGACATAAGTCTGACCCCGTCAAAGCTTCAGGGCTTCAAGGTCA
>DJRM01000072.1:0-2660 GCA_002440085.1 Bacteroidales bacterium UBA6360 | reverse complement strand
GAGGGGCGGGGAGTGGCTGAACCTCAGCTTCATGGGCAATTTCCAGTTCAAGTTCAATGACAGCGTCCGTTCCAACGAATTCGGTGTCAGCGGCGGGCTCAGCTTCCCGAAGTTTCTGTTCCTGCCTTACAGGATGTTCGAGGGGACAATTCCGCGCACTGACATAAACGCCTCCTACAACTATCAGAGCCGCCCGGAATACACGCGCAATATAATCTCCACATCATTGGGATTCAACGGCAACGTTCGTTCGCGGTTCTATTATCAGGTCTATCCGGCCCAGCTCAGCATAATCCGCATCTTCAATCTTGACTCCGCGTTCCTCGAAAATCTCAAGAGTGACCCGTTCCTGCAGAACGCCTATCAGGATCACTTTGACCTCGGGGCAGGAGGCACTTTCTACTACACGACCAATTCGGACGTGAACCCTAAGACTTCGTATGAATATGTCCGCCTGCAGACAGACATCTCCGGCAACGTCCTGAGCGCGTTCAAAGGTCTGATGAAAAAGGATGATAACGGCTCAGGTATGGTCTGGAACACGCCATATTCGCAGTATGTCCGTGCTGAGCTCACCCTCGGAAAGACCTGGAGATTCGGCAGGGACGACAAGCAGGGATTCGCGACAAGGCTTCAGGCCGGTGCCGGATATGCCTACGGAAACTCCACGGCGCTTCCGTTCGAGAAGCATTTCTACTCCGGAGGAGCAAACAGCATGCGCGGATGGCAGGCACGCAGCCTCGGTCCGGGACTCGCGGCAAAGGACACGACATTCGTGATTCCCAACCAGACCGGCGACATGAAGCTGGAGGCTAACATGGAATACCGATTCCCGATGTTCTGGATGTTCTCAGGAGCAGTGTTCGTAGATGCCGGAAACGTGTGGAATCTGAAACGCTCCGACCGCCAGGATGAGCCGGATCTGGCGCATATTGACGGCAAGAGCCTGTGGACCGGGATGGCTATGAATTGGGGATTGGGACTGCGTCTTGATCTCGACTTTCTTATTCTGCGCGTAGACTGGGGGCTGCGTCTGCATGATCCTGCCCGGCAACGAGGGTCCTGCTGGCTCAATCCGCGACAATGGTTTGAGAAAAACGGCTACGCATTGCACTTTGGCGTCGGTTATCCGTTCTAGCGAACGGATAACCTATTCCTCTTAACCCCTGTCACTTCGTGACATCCCCTATTAGGGGAATGCGCCCTCCATTTCATTCCGGGCGGCGACTACATTCCTCCGTTGCACTCCGTCATTCCATCGCGGCGGCTCTTGCCGCCTTGGCTCCAGCGAACGGATAAGCAATCCTCTTAGCCCAAGTTACTTGCTGTAATACTTGGGCCAGAGGGCGGAGAGGCGGGCGGAGAGTTCCGCTTCCTTTTTGTTGTCGGCAGGGTCGTAGAGACGGGTGCCGGAGAGACTTTCGGGCATGAATTCGAGGTTGACGAAGTGGCCGGGGTAGTCGTGAGCGTACTTGTAGCCGTCAGCGTAGCCGAGTTCTTCCATCAGCTTGGTCGGGGCGTTGCGCAGGTAGAGGGGGACTGGGGCGGTCTGAGTCTGCCCGGCGAGTTCAAGTGCCCTGTCAATGGCGAGGTAGGCCGAATTGCTCTTTGGAGAGGTCGCGAGGTAGATTGTCGTCTCGGAGAGCGGGATGCGGGCTTCGGGCATGCCTATGCTGTGGACGGTCTGGAAGCAGGAGTTTGCAAGCAGCAGGGCGTTCGGATTGGCGAGGCCTATGTCCTCGGCAGCAAGGATGCAGAGCCGTCTAGCAATAAAGAGCGGATCCTCACCTCCCTTTAGCATCCTCGCAAGGTAATAGACCGCAGCGTTGGGGTCTGAGCCGCGCACGGACTTGATGAACGCCGAGATTATGTCGTAGTGCATCTCGCCGCTCTTGTCGTAGATGGCCATGTTCTCCTGAAGGCTGGCGGTCACGAGGGCGTTGTTGAGCACAATCTCGTCGCCGGGTTTATGTGCGGAGACTATTATATCTATGATATTGAGCAGCTTGCGCGCATCACCGGAAGAGTAGCGGAACAGGGCATCGGTCTCGTCCACGCGGATTTTCATGCTCTTCAGGACTGAATCCTCGGCAAGTGAGCGAGTGAGCAGCTCATTCAAGTCCTCTTTTCCGAGAGACTTCAGTACAAAGACCTGACAGCGGGAGAGAAGGGGAGTGATGACCTCGAACGAGGGGTTTTCAGTGGTGGCGCCGATGAGAACGACAGTACCGTCCTCGACCGCCCCGAGAAGCGCGTCCTGCTGCGACTTGCTGAAACGGTGAATCTCGTCGATGAACAGCACCGGAGCCACACCACGGCTGAACAGTCCCTGAGACTTGGCCTTCTCGATGACCTCGCGCACCTCCTTCACTCCTGCGCTCACGGCTGAAAGCGTGAAGAAATCACGGCCAGCCGACTTTGCCACAATGTTCGCAAGCGTAGTCTTGCCCACTCCCGGAGGTCCCCAGAGAATGAACGAGGTCAGATTCCCGCTCTCAATCATGTTCCGCAGCACGCATCCCTTCCCGACAAGATGCTTCTGCCCCACATAGCCGTCAAGGCTGTGGGGACGCATTCTTTCAGGAAGTGGTGCCGCCATAATCGATTCGTATTTTATACGTTAAATTTTTATTATCAGAAATCAATACTTCGTTAAAAAT
>DJRM01000052.1 GCA_002440085.1 Bacteroidales bacterium UBA6360 | reverse complement strand
TGTGAGGATTTTGACAAGACATTCAACGCCGCAGGCCGCTTTTTAGGCGCCCCGTAATATGGAAATATGACATCAGAAACTAAAAATACAATCATCGGCTTCGTGCTGATAGGGGTGATAATGTTCGGCTTCACCTGGTACCAGTCGAAGCAGTATAAAAAACAGATGGAGTATCAGGCGCAGCTGGATTCCATCGCCCGTGTCGAGAGGCTTGAGGCCATGGCCATGGACTCTTTGAACCGCATCGCTTCCGGGGACACTCTCGGTGTCGCGACGACTGTGACCTTGAGCACGAAACCGGCTCTCAAGCCATTCAAGGACGAGAACCTTACCAAGGCACGAGAGGCAGAGTCCTCGCTGGTGACTCTCGCGAACGACAAGCTTGAAATCGTCTTCACGACAAGGGGCGCGCAGCCATATTCGGTGAAACTCAGTGATTATGTGAAATTTGACAGCTCTTCACTCTATCTCATTCCTCCGCAGGCAAGCGAGTTCAACGTGAACGTGTTTGCCGGCGAGTCCGTGGATACGAAGGAGTTTGTCTTCGACGTCGCCGAGGTCACGGATTCTTCCGTGGTGATGCGCCTCCCGTTCGTGCAGGGAGGATATATCCAGCAGAAATACATCCTTTCGCAGGGCAGCTATATGGTTCACAACGAACTCTCGTTCGTCGGGATGGACGATGTGATTCCGAACAGAGTCTCATCTGTTGATGTGAACTGGAAAACCATAGTCCCTCGCCTTGAAAAGGGCTATAAGAACGAGAAGCAGTATTCCAAGATTGACTACTATGTCCCGGACGAGAAGTCTCCTGAGGAGATAGGCAAGGGCAAGAACGACAGCAAGAGGCTTGACGCCAAGTTCGAGTGGGTGGCTTTCCAGCAGCAGTTCTTCTCTTCCATCCTCACGGCTCCGCAGGGCTTCGAGTCGGGTGAGTTCGGCGTGGAGTATTTCCCGGAGGATGACGCGGACCGCAATCTGATGCAGTGTTCCGCCCATGCGAGGGCGGGTGTTGACATGATGCAGTCCGGTGACAAGGTGATTCCGTTCGACTTCTATTTCGGTCCGAACCACTACCACACGCTGAAGTCATACGACAGGAAATATGAGAAAATCATCCCTCTCGGAGGATGGCTCGTCGGATGGATTTCACGCTTCATCATCATCCCTTGCTTCGACTTCCTCGGACGCTTCATCAGCAATTACGGACTCATCATCCTGATAATGACCATCCTTCTCAAGATTGTCATATCTCCGCTAACCATCAAGTCCTACATGTCCTCCGCGAAGATGTCCGCGCTGAAACCGGAGATGGACAAGATTAACGAGAAATATCCTAAGCAGGAAGACGCGATGAAGAAGCAGCAGGCCACGATGGAGCTCTATCAGAGAGCCGGCGTGAAGCCTCTCGGAGGCTGCCTCCCGATGCTGCTCCAGTTCCCTATACTCTGGGCGATGTTCCGTTTCTTCCCTGCGTCCATCGAGCTTCGTCAGAAGTCCTTCCTCTGGGCAGACGACCTCAGCGCATACGATTCCATCTGGGACTTCGGCTTCAACATCCCGCTTTTCGGCGACCACCTGTCGCTGTTCGCGCTGCTGATGGCCGTGTCCATGTTCCTCTACTCGAAGATGAACTCAAGCCAGATGTCGAACGACCCGCAGATGGCGAGCATGAAGTTCATGAGCGTATGGCTGATGCCTATCATGATGCTCTTCATCTGCAACAACCTCTCTTCGGGTCTTTCCTACTACTACTTCATCTCCAACCTGCTCACCATGCTCCAGACCTTCATCATCAAGAAGTGGGTCGTGAAGCCGGAGAAGATTCTCGCGCAGGTGGAGGCATCGAAGGGCAAGCCGCTCCCTAAGTCGAAGTGGCAGCAGAGGCTTGAGGAGGCGCAGAAGATGCAGCAGGCGCAGCTCCGTGAGCAGCAGAAACGTCGGAAATGAGCGCATAAGAAGCGGATTGCTTCGTTGCCGCTTGCGGAAAATCCTCACAACCGATAAGGTTGCTCCGGTGTTTCCGCTTCGCTTGCGCCTTGCACTCCATCTTCTTCTGCACTCATTTCCCCAAGTTGTTTCTCCGGGAGATTTTGTGTGGTCTGTTTTCTGCCCGAATAGGCAAGAAAGAAAACTGTTTCGGATGTGTCTGTCATTCGTTTTCAACAAATAAATGTCTTTTTATGAGCATCTGTGATAATTTAGAGGATATAAGAAAGGAACTGCCATCAGGAGTGAAACTGGTGGCAGTTTCAAAATTCCACCCGGTCGAGGCCCTTCGCGAGGCCTACGATGCCGGACAGAGACTCTTCGGGGAGAGTCGTCCTCAGGAAATGTATGCCAAGGTGCAGCAGATGCCGGAGGATGTGCGGTGGCATTTCATCGGGCATCTTCAGAAGAACAAGCTGAAACTTGTGCTGCCTTATGTCTCGATGCTGGAGTCGGTCGATTCCGTGGAACTGCTCGACGCGATTGAGCGGTGGTGTGCGGAACATAGCGGCTTCCGGGTGGATGTCCTTCTGGAGTGCCACATAGCGCGTGAGGAGACCAAGCAGGGATTTGCCCCGGAAGAGGCTTTGGCCGTGCTTACCGGAGCGGCATGCTGGCCGCACATACGCTTCTGCGGACTGATGGGAATGGCGACGAACACGGACGATGCTTTGGTCATCCGCTCGGACTTCAGCAAGTTGCTCGCGTTGAATGCAGCCCTGCAGCCGATGGTGGGCATCTGCCCGAACCTCACGCCCGCCTTCCGCGAACTCTCGTTCGGAATGTCCGACGACTACAGGATTGCGGCATCCATGGGCGCGACCATAGTCCGCATCGGCACTTTAATATTTGGTGACAGGGGCGAATAAAAAACGGTCTGCTGCGTTGGATGGTTTGATGAAATCCTCACAACCATCAGGTTGCTGCGGTATTCATCTTCACCATCCGCCTTGCATCCCATCTTTTTCTTCATCCCCTGTCGGCTAAGTTTTTCCGACCAGCTATCTCTCACTACTCATGCAATCGAGACGATACCTGCTCAATAATGTCGGCGGCGACGGCGGCGGAGGCGCCGGAGCCCCCGAGGAGTGCGCGGATTTCGGCGTAGTCGGAGAGCATTTTCTGTCTGTAGGCCTTGTCTTCGATGAGGGCGCGGACCTCGGCGACGAGGGCTTCGGGATTGCAGTCGTTCTGGACGAACTCCTTGAATGCGAAGCGGTCCAGACACAGGTTGCCGAGACTGATGTACTTGACCTTGACAATCATCTTGGCTATGGCGTAGGTAAGCCTGCTGCCCATGATGAAGCCAACGGCCTGAGGGGTTCCGAGCAGCACCGTTTCAAGTGAAGCCGTCCCGGAATTGACCACGGCCGCCTCCGCCTGACGGACAATCGAGCGGGTCTCCCCGAACAGCAGGCTGATGTATTCCTGACCGTGGAGGTAGGGGAGATAGTCCTCCGGAGAACGCCCCGGAGCTCCTGCCACGACGAACTGCCACCCCGAGTATTGCGGCAGGGCGTGCATCCTGTCGGCAAATTCCGTGAGCACCGGCATCATTGTGCTGATTTCACTCTTGCGCGAGCCTGCAAGCATGGCTATCATCGGTTTGTCCGGGAGACCGCAGCGGGAAAGGAAATCTTCGCGTGTCTCACGCACTGCCTGGCAGCCGTCAATCGCATCGACCAGCGGATTTCCCTTATAGACGAATGAAACGCCCTTCTTCTTGAAATAGGGGATTTCAAAAGGAAATATGATGTAGAGCCTGTCAACATATTTCTTCAGCTTACGGATTCGTCCTTCCCTTGAGGCCCAGACCTTCGGCGCTATGTAGTAGAAGACTTTCAGACCGTGCTTGTGGGCAAATTCGGCGATTTTGAAGTTGAACCCCGGGTAGTCTATGAGTATCACGCAGTCGGGGGCGAAGGTCAGAATGTCCTTCCTGCAGCGGCCGAGGTTGCCGAGCAGCTTGCCGGCCTTGGCAAGCACCTCGGTGAAGCCCATGACGGCTCCTTCCTTGTAGTGCCGGACAAGTCCCCCTGTCTGTGTTCCGAAAGGGACTGTTGCGGGCTGTGTCTCCGTGGAACTTCCGGCCGGCCGTTCCATGTCCTGTGGAACGCCTTTCTGATGTTCCACAAACACCCCGTTCATCAGGTCTCCTCCCCAGAAACGTATGACAGCCTGCGGGTCACTTTCATATATCCCGCGCATCAGGTTCGACCCGTGCAGGTCTCCCGATGCCTCTCCTGCAATGATGTAGTATCTCATATTCTCAGCACAAAGATTTTTCGCTCGCTCACAATGACAGCGGCGCATTATTCAGAATGCCACCCCGCTCAGGATTTTAAGTTGCTCGTAGTCAGTACTGTCTATTGTGTGTGGAACGATGGAGACATATCCGTTGTCGGTGAGCAGGTGGTCGGCATCGGCGCTGTTGTCAGAGTCGCTGCGGAAGTCTCCCACTAATTTGTACATCTTTACATCGGGGTCTTCTGACGGATCTCCCGTCGGGGCACCCTTTAGCGATGCCGTGATTGCCTCCGCCTCGTCGAGGCTCCTGAACTCCTTGACCCAGCGTCCGCGCCCCATATATCCGGCTCTCACGCCCTTGATTTCGGAGGCCGGCACAGCCGGGAAGTTTACGTTGTAATATGTCATGTAGCTGTGGCGCGGAAGTTCCATGAGCTTTTCGAATATTCCGGGAAAGTACTTTTCCACCTGTGAGAAGTCGGCGTCAGCCTCGTGGCTGCACAGCGACACTCCGATGCCGAGAATGTGGTTCACCGCCGCCTCGGCCGTCGCTCCGAGCGTTCCGGAGTAGCAGGAGGCGACGGAAGTGTTCGCCCCGTGGTTGATGCCCGACACTATCACATCCGGCTTCCAACCAAGCCAAGGCGTGCTCAGCGCGAATTTCACGCAGCTCGCCGGCGTCGCGTCCAGATATGCCCATCTTTCCGTGTGTTCCAGCCCGTCCTCTCCCGTGAATGTCGAGCTCTCTATTTCCTTGAACGCTATTCTCGACGCTCCCAGAGACACGGCCATCGACATCCCTGATTGGGCTGAAAACGGAGCTATGACAGCCACATTTCCATATTTCTTCATCAGTTTCGCCAGCACCGCAATGCCCTTGGACTCAAATCCGTCGTCGTTCGTTATCAGTATATTCATATCCTCACTAAATTTTCGACTGCAAAGATAGTTTTATTATTTCATTATTTTTTGTATTTTTGCGGCGCTTTTTCGGAGAGGTTGTGTCTCGGCGCAGAATTTGTAAATATATTTCGGGTTTTGCCTTGCGGAACGTAACGGGAAAGCTGCAAAAAGTTTGGAAATTTTTATTAACATTTTAATATTTATAAAAAATGATTAAACTTGGTATTAACGGATTCGGTCGTATCGGCCGTATGGTGTTCCGTGCTGCCGTTGAGAACTTCTCAAACGACATTCAGGTTGTAGGTATCAACGACCTTCTTGACGCTGACTACCTTGCTTACATGCTTAAGTATGATTCAGTTCACGGTCATTTCAACCACGACATCAAGGTTGAGGGCAACTATATGATCGTCGATGGCAACAAGATTCAGATTTTTGCCGAGAAGGATCCTTCACAGATTACCTGGGGCGCACTTGACGTTGACGTTGTCGTTGAGTCAACCGGATTCTTCCTTACTGAGGAGCTCGCTTCCGCACACCTCAAGGCAGGTGCAAAGAAGGTCATCATGTCAGCGCCTTCAAAGGACGCCACTCCGATGTTCGTATATGGCGTAAACGACAAGACTTACGCCGGCCAGAAGATTATTTCCAACGCTTCATGCACGACTAACTGCCTCGCGCCTATCTCCAAGGTTCTCCACGAGACATTCGGCATCAAGAGGGGTCTCATGACAACCGTTCACGCCGCAACAGCAACTCAGAAGACTGTCGACGGACCTTCAAAGAAGGACTGGAGAGGCGGCCGCGGTATTCTTGAGAACATCATCCCTTCTTCAACAGGTGCTGCAAAGGCTGTCGGCAAGGTTCTTCCTGAACTCAACGGCAAGCTCACCGGTATGTCCATGCGCGT
>DJRM01000050.1:34396-37866 GCA_002440085.1 Bacteroidales bacterium UBA6360 | reverse complement strand
TCCGGAGGTGCTCGCCAACACGCTGGAGGTCGCTGACAAGATTGATAGCTACAAGATTGACCGGGGGCACGTGCTGCCCAAGTTCGACCTGCCGGAGGACTTTCTTGCGGACATAGACAATCAGTTGGAGAAATATAAGGACGTGATTGACGTTGGCCGCTGCGACAAGGACGGCACCGACCGAGGTGAGGAGTTCTGCCGCTCAGTGGCCTATCTCTGCCACCTGACCTACAAGGGCGCGCACATCCGCTACGGGGAGACCTTCACCGAGGAGCAGAGCGAGCGCATCGACTTCGAACTCAAGACAATCTGCCGAATGGGCTTCCCGGACTACTTCCTGATCGTGCAGGACTACATCGCCGCTGCCCGTGCAATGGGCTCGATGGTCGGCCCGGGACGTGGTTCGGCCGCCGGCTCGGTGGTCGCCTACTGCCTCTGGATCACGAACCTCGACCCCATCAAGTACCAGCTCCTGTTCGAGCGTTTCCTCAACCCGGATCGAATCAGCATGCCGGATATCGACGTGGATTTCGAGGACCTGGGAGCGGCGCACAAATATGTCGAGGACCACTACGGGCTTGACCATGTATCGCGTGTCATCACATTCGGAACGATGGCGGCCAAGTCGGCAATCAAGGACGTGGCGCGAATCAGCCACATGAGCATCGATGACTCCAACCGGCTCACGAAGATGATTCCGGACCGCCTGAGCGAGATGGTCGACAAGGAATATCCCTTCAACCCGAAGCTCGACGAGCTGAAAAAGGGATTCAGCGAGGTCGTGAAGAAGGTGGAGGTCGATGACCCGGACAACCCGGGGCAGAAGATTTTCGTCGAGAAGCACTATCAGGTCGGCAAGGAGGAGGCAAACGCCAAAATCACCCTCAAGAACTGTTACAGGCTCGTTCCGGAGCTTCAGGAAGAGCTGAAGAACGGCACTGAGCTGACAAAGGAGGTGCTGAACTACGCCCTCCAGCTCGAAGGCTGCATCCGTCAGGTGGGAGTCCACGCCTGCGCGACTATCATCGGACGAGGAAACCTGATGGACTATATCCCTATATGTCTCTCCGAAGACAAGGAAATCGTCGATGAGAACGGAAAGAAAAAGGAATTCTGGACATCGCAATATGACGGGCACTACATCGAGGACGTGGGAATGCTCAAGATGGACTTCCTCGGGCTCAACACGCTGACAATCATACACACCTGCCTCGACCTCATAAAGGAGAGATACGGCGTCGACATAGACATAGAGGCCATCCCCATCGACGACAAGATGACCTACGAACTCTACGGACGCGGCGACACCACGAGCGTGTTCCAGTTCGAGTCGCCGGGAATGATGAAGTGGCTTCAGCTGCTCCAGCCGACAAGGTTTGAGGACCTCATAGCGATGAACGCCCTCTATCGTCCGGGTCCTATGGATTACATTCCTTCGTTCGTCGCCCGTAAGCAGGGGCAGGAGCCTGTGGAATATGACCTTCCGGAGATGGAGGAGTTCCTCAAGGACACCTACGGAGTGACGGTCTATCAGGAGCAGGTCATGCTTCTGTCGCAGAAGCTCGCTAATTTCACCAAGGGCGAGGCCGACAAGCTCCGCAAGGCGATGGGAAAGAAACAGATAGACATCCTTAACTCGCTGAAGGAGAAGTTCATGAGCGGGGGTATGAAGAACGGGCATCCGGAGAAGACCCTCGACAAAATCTGGAAGGACTGGGAGAAGTTCGCGCAGTACGCCTTCAACAAGTCCCACGCGACCTGCTACGCATGGGTGAGCTACCAGACGGGCTGGCTCAAGGCCCACTATCCGGCCGAGTTCCAGGCGGCGAACCTGAGCAATAACCTCTCGAAGATGGACGAGATTAAGAAAATCATGGATGACTGCAAGAAGAGCGGCATCAAGGTTCTCAATCCGGACATAAACGAGTCGCACTCCGCGTTCTCCGTCAATGTCGAGGGACACGTCCGCTTCGGCCTCGGAGGCATCAAGGGCTTCGGCTCCAACATCGTGCAGGCAATCATCAGCGAAAGGACGAAGAACGGGCAGTTCACAGACATCTATGATTTCATAGAGAGAATGTCGGGCATCGTGAACCGAAAATCAATGGAGTCGCTGATATATTCCGGCGCGTTCGAGAGCTTCCACATATCCAAGCAGCAGTTCTTCACCCCGTGCAGGAGCGGAGACACGTTCCTCGACGCCCTCATCCGCTACGGCGAGCTTTTCCGTCGGGACGCGGAGAACGCGGCGATTTCACTTTTCGGTGAGTCCGAGGAGATGAAGCCTACAAGGCCTGAGATTCCGGAGATTGAGCACGAGGTCGATGAGTTCATATTCCTTCAGAAGGAGAAGGAACTCGTGGGAATGTACCTTTCGGCGCACCCTCTCGACAAGTACCGCTTTGAACTCGACAATTTCGTGAAATGCAGTCTCGGACAGCTTGACGCGCTGATTAACGAGTGCACGGAACGCCAGGCAGGGGAAAAGGTATGCGTAGCCGGGCTCATCACGGAGACGGGAACGTTCAATTCAAAAACCGGACGCGCCTATTCCAAAACGAAGATTGAGGACTACGAGGGCAGCTTCGAACTGGCTCTCTTCGGCAAGGACCACGAGGCGTTCATGGCCTACCTGCAGCCGCACACGGCCATCTGGATTGACGGCGAGATCAAGCCGCGCTTCTACCAGAAACCGGCCGAGGGGGCTTCGGCGCAGACGCAGCAGAAAGTCCCGTACGGGTTCAGGGTGAACAGGATTGTGCTATTGGGCAACGTGGCTGAGGAAAAGGTCAAGAACTTCACGGTGCAGCTCACCACGACGCAGCTCACGCCAGAGTTCCGCGAGAGGCTCGTCCGGCTCATCAAGGACAACAGCGGGCCGATTCCGCTCTCGATGAAGCTCTACGACCCGGTGCACAAGTGGAACATCGAGTTCGCGTCGCGTAAATTCACCGTGGGCGTGAACAACGACTTCGTGTCGGCGCTTGACGCGATGGGGCTTAGTTATGATGTCGAGAAGAAGCGGTAAATTTGAAATTCAGTATATGGCAGCAGAGGAAAGATTCGCGAGCCTCGGAAGAGTCGAGGCGGTTGCAAGACTTTTTGAGGGAACGGGCTACAAGCCGTTCGAGAGCACATGGTTCGAAACTAAGGGACAGGCGTATGCCACCCAGAAGAGCCGCTGTTTCATTGAGGGAACGGACTTCGACCTCGTCTATTTTCCTCTCAAGCACCTCGGTCACAAGTGCGTCACGATGGTCACCGGCGAACTCTATGCGGAGCTGTCCTCCCCGCGCACCCTCGCCGTCGTCATCGGAGTGCCGGCCAAGCTGGACTTCAGCCACATCAAGGAACTCTGGGGCGGGATTGTCGCCTGCGCCAAGGAGCACGGCTACGAAAAGCTGAGCCTTGAAGTGATGCCGTCGATGGTTGGCCTCTGCATCAGCGTGAGCGCCTGCGGAGAGACCTCC
>DJRM01000050.1:0-34362 GCA_002440085.1 Bacteroidales bacterium UBA6360 | reverse complement strand
GGCAGCCTCGGCGGAGCCTATCTCGGCCTGAGCGTGCTGGAGCGCGAAAAGCGCAAGTTCGACAAGACGAAGGACGACCACGAGCAGCCGCAGTTGGACAAATACAAGGACTTTGTCGGTGAATACCTCAAGCCGTCCCTCTCTCCGAACGTCCTGAAGATGCTCGAAGACTCGGAGATTGTGCCAAGTTTCGGATATTTCGTCACCAGAGGCCTCGCTGATGCCGTCAAGTGCCTCGTCAGGGACTCCGGTCTCGGAGCGAAGATTTATGCTGAAAGAGTGCCGTTTATGGGCAATTCCATAGACCTGAGCAAGGAACTGGGAGTTGACCCGCTTGCCGCCGCACTGAACGGAGGCGACGACTGCCGTCTTCTCTTCACCATCCCCATCGGCAAGCACGACAAGTTCCGCCACGACTTCCAGACTTTCGACATCATCGGCCACCTCGCCAAGCCCGATGTAGGCTCCGTCATAGTCACCCCCGACGGCGTCGAGCTCCCCCTCCACGCCCAAGGCTGGCCCAAGGAGGAACTATAATCAGAAAAAGGCTATTGCAATGCCCACTTCCAATATGGAATGACTTCAATCGTGCCGAGAGCATCGGTGATTGTCTCTTCCTCGTCGTATGTGATGATGACACGCCGCTCACACGGATGTACCTTCGGAAATTTTTTCAACCCTTCGGTCTCCCGTTCTCGGGTTTCATCGCCGCGAATGCTGTATGAGGCCTGTATTGCAAGTTTTTCCTCCGGGACATAGAAGTCCACCTCAATGTTGTCTGAATAGAACCATACTGTCTGATTGTCGTCATCATGTCCATATCGCCGGAAGAGGTCAAGCGCTACAAGATTTTCAAGCAGCGCAGTGTCCGCATTCATCAGCTGGAGGGAAATGAGTCCGTTGTCGATGAGGTAGTACTTGCAGAGGCTTTCTTTTTCCACGAATGCGGAACTTATGTTCCTGATCCGAAGCAGCAGCCACGCATCCTCCGAATATGAGACATAACTCGAAACTGTCGGAACGCTTATCTTTCCTGCCAGGCCCGAAAGGATGTTGGACAACCGGGTGTAGGACAACGGATGCATTATTCCTTCGGTTATCTTCTTTATCATCAGCTGAAGTGCCTTGGGATTCGAGATTCTGTTCCGCTGAATGATGTCTCCGAGATAGATTTTCTGAAACAAGCTCGTAAGATAATTCCTCTTTATGCCAAGACCCGCAGCCTCCGGAAGTCCGCCCCAACGGAAATATTCCTCGTATGCGGAGAAGAAGCGTGCCCTCGGCTCCGTCGCAGTCAGAACCATCTCGTCAAATGGGATTTTTCTGAACGATAGATATTCCCTGAAACTGAACGGATAAACTTCCACAGGTATATATCTGCCGCCAAGAGTGGACATTACTTCCCTTGACAGCATCTTGGCATTGCTTCCGGTTATAAAGACACTATATTTTTTGTCCGCAAGGTTTCTCGCGAATTTTTCCCACCCATCGACATTCTGAACTTCATCGAGGAAAAGCATGGGTCTTTGCCCGTACATTTCTTGATGGCATTCAAGAATAAGGTTGAAATCCTCGGCAGAAAAACCCTCAAGGCGCGTGTCCTCAAAGTCAACATAAAGCATTTCCGCCCAGCTGTGTCCGGAAGCGAGCATCGCGTGTATTTTCTGATAAAGAAGGAAAGATTTTCCGCAACGTCTCACCCCCACGAATAAAAGCAATGGAAAACTGTCCAAGTCAAAGTCGCGTTCCAAGACATCGTATCGTTCAATGTCTTTCTGATTGTCATAGAGAACCTGTTTCAATACTTGTCGAGAGACTGCCATTTTAAATACTATTTTATATTATTTGACAAATTTATAAAATAGTATTTTACAAAACAACCCATCAAACAGCAACAATCGGAAAATCCTCAAGCTCTGGCTCAAGAAAAGGGTCTGGAAAGAGTAAATTATTCAAACGCGGAAAAGATTGAACTACCCTACTATATACTTTCCGATCTTAGGGATGCGGGAGAGGAGACGGGCGACAATGAAAGAGGTGACGAAAGTGCAGACTGCCGTGAGAATGATTGTCACGAGCGTGGATGTGATGGACTGCTGGAAAACGGCCGTGTAGAAGCACAGGAAAAAGATGTGCATCAGATACATGCCGTAGCTGACCTCAGACACCGGAAGGACGACTCTTTGGTAGAATCCCCCTGACGAATGCAGTTTCCGTATAATCATGAACATTCCCGTTGTGTTCAGTGCCGTTCCTATCGTGCAGAAGCCCCAGCTCGTTTCCATGTACACGGCAAGATCAAGGGAAGCGTTCACGGGGAACTCCTTTGGCATCGCGGTCCAGAACCACCCCGCCGAAATGCCATATCCCGCAAGCATCATCGGCAGGGCGACGCCGAGAGTCTTTTTCCAACCCAGTTCCCCGACATGAGTGCGGAAATAGTGCCCAAGAACCACATAGCCCATGAATCCGCTGACCCCATAGAGCAGTCCGAACTCGTTCCAGTTGGCCTCACCCCAGATTCCGGATGCTCCGTTCAGCCCGGCCGCAGCCAATCTCAGGAAAGGTACAAGGGTGGTGAAAAGCCACAGCGCAAGGAATGCCTGTTCGCCCTTTTTGCCCGCCTTTTCAATCCATGGGGAGAATATCGGCATGACGATGTAGATGCCTATAATCATATATACGAACCACAGATGACCTGCAGGGCCGGGAAAGTTCAGCAGGCTGCCCCAAGCCGCTCCGCCCTTGTAGAACTCGTATGTCGAGCCATAGAGAGGAACCACCGTATAGAGCAGTACCCAAACTATAAGCGGCACGCCGACTCTCAAGAGCCTTCTGCGATAGAAAGCGCCGACATCCCCCTTTACGGGAAAAAGCAGATAGCTGGACGCCATCACGAAAAGCGGGACACACGGGCGCAGAAAAGAGTCTATCAGCGTCACAAGCAGCGCATTGGTGCGATTAAGAATCATAGTCCCCTCCCCGCCGAGATAGAACGGTTCGCATGAATGAACTATCATCACCATGAAGCAGGCGATGAAACGCAGCCAGTCGATGAATACGACTCTTTCCTTCCTTTGCATAATGATTTATTTCTCTATATCGCTGTCAATCTTTCCGTTAAGTATAGCCATTGCAACTTTTCCAAGGCAAATATATGTATCTTCTGCAACTTTTCCAAGGTGTTTCCATGGGCTTTCTGCAACTCTTCCAAGAAATATGGTTTCCTACAAGCCGGCTGAAATTTGCAGCTGTCACCAAGAATGAAAAATCGGGACACAGAGCCGGTGGGGCGGTGTGTCCCAATTCAATTTTCAATTGCCTCTTTTGATAGAGGAATGACGAGTAACGCGGAAATCCGGTTTTATTCAATTACTCGGCGGAGCCGATGCGAGCCTGGATGCGGGCGGCAATGAGGCGGTGGCGGCGCTCCATCAGTTCATGGAGGCGGGAGGCGTAGTGGTTGCGCTCCCGGTAGTCCATGATGAAGGCCGTGACGCTGTAGAAGGCGAACTGGGAAATCAGCCCGATGAGCTGCGGACGAATCATCGGGAGAGTGGCGGCGGCGTTGTTGATGGCGTGGAAGCCCTGGATGCCGAAGGTCGACGGGAAAATCCATGAGACGGCTTTCCAGAACGGTGACATGGAGCTTACCGGCCAGATGGTGCCGCTGAGGAAGAGACAGATGGAAGACACGAAGAGGAGTTCCACGAAGACCGTCTCCCTGTGGCGGATGAAGCGGCTGAATGTGAAACTGAATGCCACGCAGTCGATGACGAAGAAGAAAATCAGCGCGAGAAGACTCCCTATCTGCCCTCTCTGAGGCATTCCGAACATCGCCGGAACAACCATAAGGCACCAGAAAGCTATGCCGAAGTAAATCAGCGCGTAGGCGGCCGCCCTTCCGAGGAGAGAGCCGTCGTGGGTGGCGTTGCCCTCACGCATCGAACCGTTCATCACGCTCACTCCGAAGAACATGGTCTGCTGGATGACCAGAAGAAGCGCCGCTGAGAGGAAGAAAATCAGGAACGACCAGTTCGTGTTGAACGGCACGTTCTCCTCCGCAGGGATGGCATCGACCATCTGCGAGATTGCGGCGTCCGTCAGGCCTGTCATCGCGAGGCGGGAGGAGCCTATTGTGCGGAGCTCGTCAATCATGACATGATTCACCGCCATAGTTATGTTCTTGTAGTAGAGGAAGCTGGCCATGTCAGCGTAGGTGGAGACAGTCGCCTGCTCCATATTGGCGAGCCTGTCGCCGTAGTCCTCCGGGAAGAGCACTATTCCGTGAACTTTCCTCTCCTCAAGCAGCTGCCGGGCTTCCGCCATGGACACGCACCTGTAGGCAACATCCACCTCGCGGGTGGCGTCAATCTTCTGAATGAAGCGCCTGCTGTCGCTGCTCTGGCTCAAGTCCACCACGGCGACCGGCATCTCATCGACTGTGCCCTTATAGTAAATCAGTCCGTAGATGACCGGATAGAGCAGGCCTCCGAGGAGGAAGATGATGAGGACGTATGAATCCGCAAATATGCGTCGTAATTCTTTTAACATAATCGTATATTCCTATGTATCATTGATATGCCGCATTAGACATATCGTCACATTCTATCTCTCGTAGTTCTCGTTCACCCACGCCCTCTTCAGACGTCCGCTGACACAGAGCGGGCCGACGAGGAAGAGGAGAAGGCAGACCAGATATGGCCACCAGTCTCCGAGTCCCGTGCCGTAAATCGCCTCCTGAACGTATGCCAGATAGTAGAAGCGCAGCGGGAAGAGAACCGCGATGCCCTGAATCGCCTTAGGCATGGCCTCGACCGGGAAAGTGAATCCGGAGAACGAAAAACCGAGAATCGTGAACAGAGCCGCTATGCTCAGCGCGAACCTAAGCGTCGGGAGCAGCCCCACAATCGTCACGGCCACGGCCTCGCAGGCAAGGATGAACACCACCATGAGCAGCATCATATTGCCCACGCTCCCCGCTACAGGGAACTTGCACACGCCGTACATCAGTAGGTCAAGCGTAAGTCCCATAAGGAGATAGACGAAAGTGTAGGGCGCAAGCTTGCCGAAAAGGGCAGCGGCGAAAGAGCCGTCCGCCGTCTCCATCAGTTCCTTGGATGTTCCGTAGCGGAGTTCCGAGCCGAGAGCGTAAATCAGAACGAAGACGATGCTCAGGCAGAGAAGCCCGGGAAGGATGATGTTGTTCAGATAGATGCTGTAGTTCGTCATCGGATTGCCGATGTGGTGCTCGTCAATCGTGATAGGCTGTATCATACCCATAATCTCGCCGTCGGAGAGCCCCTTTGCACGGAACACTTCCCGCTGCACGGCGCCTCCCGTGAGAGTAACCATCGTGAGGACGTCCTTGTAGCTCAGCGCACCGGCAATCATGTAGAGTGAGTTCACATAGTAGGTGAAGGTCGGCTGGCGGTTCGCATAGACATCCGCCGCCATGTTCTTCGGGATGACGCAGACGGAAGCCACCTCGCCTGTCTGCATCGCGTCGCGCGCCTTGGAGAAGCTGTCGAAATGAACAACCTTGCCGAGCTGCGTCGCGTCGAGCTGGCTGCAGAAGTTCCGCGAGAGGGATGAATTGTCCATGTCAACCACTCCGATCGGCAGTTTTTCAGGGAGTCCGGCCTTGAAGAATGTCAGGTAGAAAAGACAGCAGACGGCCATCATAACCACCGATCCGAGCAGATAGACAGGTTTGCGGCGTATAATCCCGAACTCACGCCGCATAACTTTCAAAAAACTATTCATATCATATAGAAAGTCTCAAGCAGACTTTTTCTTTCCAAAATTTCAGTCTCATCAGAGTTCAACTCAAAATTCGCAGAGTCAGGCAATTGGATTAGTAACACAATCACGAAATTCAACTCAAAATTTGCAGAGTCAAACAATTGAATTAGGGACAAATAAAAAGATGGGATGCAAGGCATCCAACGCAGCAGACCGCTTTTTATTTGTTCCGTACAACTATTGCGGTCATACCCGGGCGAAGACCGTCAATTTTTGAAGTCGGAACAGCGCGTACCTCGAAAGTCTTCGCATCATACTGGTCAGTCTCCTTGGTCGCCCTCCAGGTCGCGTAGGACTCGCGTGCGGCGATGTAGGTCACGGCGGCCTCGATTTCCTTGCCGTCGAGAGCAGGGATGCTGAGACGAAGCCTGTCACCGGACTTCATGCTGTGGAGCTTGTCCTCGCGGATGTTGAAGGTGAACCACATATCAGAAAGGTCTGTCACCGTCATGATCGGGGAGCCTGTTCCCACAAGCTCGCCCACATGAGGGTAGCGTGCGGAAATGACGCCATCGACCGGAGAGGTGAGCTTGAGTTCGGAAAGATAGGACTTAACCTCCATCACCGCGCCGTTTGCCCTGTCAACCAAAGCTATGGCAGCGGCCTTGTCCTCCTCGCGGGCGCCCTTCACGGCCATGTCGTACTGGGACTTCGCGGCCTCGGCGGTCGCTGCGGCGGCATTGTACTGTGCGGTGGCCTCGTCGAACTTCTGGTCACTGATGACATTCTGCTCGTGAAGCCTTGTGGCACGGTCGAGAGTCTTCTTCGCGATGTCCTTGCCCACGAGAGCCTTCTGCCAGATTTCGTAGGCTCCGGCAATCTCTTCCTTGCGCGCACCGGTGTTGGCCTTGTTGCGCTGTGCGGCTGCGGCTGCGTATGCCGCATTTGCCTGCGCGAGCTTTGCGCGGACCTCAGGAGAGTCTATGAGAACGAGGGTGTCGCCCTTGTGAACCATATCACCCTCGCTTGCGTAAAACGCCTCGATACGTCCCGGAACCTTTCCGGAGATACGGTATTCGGCAGCCTCGGCCTCGCCCTGAATGACGGCTTCCTTAGGCTTTGAGAAGATGATACCAAGCACAGCCACAGCTGCGATGAGTGCAACCAGAACGATTATTCCAAGAAGCAGGTTGCCTTTTTTCTGAGTCTTTTCCATTGTATTGTATTTTTATTATTTTCTACTTTTTACCAAATCACTATTTTAGTAATGGCTGTATAAAAAGATGAAGTGCAAGGCTTGCGAAATCTTTTTAACCGGAGCAACCTTGTGGTTGTGAGGATTAAAAAGTTGAGCGTAACGCAGCAATTCGCTTTTTAGACAGTCATTACAATCTGCCTTCGGCCTTGGCAAGGTTTACACTGCACATCTGCAGCTCAACCCCGGTCTCGATGTACTCCGAATGCGCCTGAAGCCATGCCGTCTGCGCCTGAAGCACAACATTGGATGCTATCATGCCCTCGTTCCAGCCTGCGGTGGCAACCCTGAGGTTCTCCTCCGCACTCTCAAGATTGCTCTCGGCAGCAGTCAGTTTCTCAAGAGCCTCCCCTTCCTGCTGGCGGAGCTGCGCGACCTGAAGGGAAATCATCTCCTTCGCGTCATCGAGCCTGTACTGGGTCAGAGCGGCCTCGGCCTTGGCCTTCTTCGTCTTCTGGATGGCCTCGGTGCCGTGGAAGATAGGCACGTTCACCACAACCCCTGCGGAGAAGAAACCGCCGAACTTGTTCTGGAAACCGTTGAAGACATTAGGGTTGGTCACGGCGTAGTTCGCCATCACGGCCACCGTCGGAAGTCCGTCGGCGCGCACGACCGCAACCTTCTTGTCATAGATTTTCTTCGCCAGGTCGAGACTTCTGATTTCAGGCCTTGCCGCATAGACTTCCTCGTCGGAAATCACAGGGCTCATTTCCGGCACCGGAATCGCGTCCAGATTCTCGTCTGCCAGCGTAATCTTGCTGTCAAGCGGAAGTCCGCACTCCTTGCAGAGCAGCATCTTCGCGAGCACCAGTCCGTTGGTAGCCTTCGTCAGAAGCATCTCCGCCTCGTTGGTCTTCACCTTTATCGTCAGCGCGTCGGAAGGCGTCGCGAATCCTTCGGCCACGAGAGCATCGACATCCTTACCCATCTGACGGAGGAGGTCGGCATAGTTCTCGGCGAGGTTCTTCTTCGCGGCGATGGAGACAATCTGCCAGTAGGCCTGCTCGATGTCGGCGAGAATCTGAGCGTGCTCCTGGTCATACTGCGACTTGGCCAGCTCCTCGGCATATTTTGCCATCTGGTTGGAAGCCACAATCTTGCCGCCCATGAACACCGGCTGCTGCACGGAAACGACAGCCCCGCACAGATTGTGCATGTCGAGCGTCAGGGCATCCGTAATGTGCTGGCCTATCGCGTTGATAGGAGTGGCGATGTCCGTCGTCTTGAGACCGTCAATCAACTTTCTGAAAGCGGCATCGTCCATATACTTCTTCATCACGTCCTTGTCCGCCATAATCTGCATCATCCTGTTGGTCACGTCGTTCTGAAGCGTCGTTCCCGCAGTCTGAATTGTCTCCGCCTGCTCGTCGCTGATGAGCTTCCAGTCGTTGGTCGTGTACATATAGGTACCCGTAGCCGTAATCTTCGGGAAATAGTTCGCGAGGGCGATGTTCCTGTCATACCCGGCGACCTTGATTTTCTGTTCCGCAGTCTTCAGCGAATTGTTGTTCTCGACCGCCATCTGCCTGCACTCGTCAAGCGTAAGCACCTGCTGCGCACCGGCATAAGTCGGAAGCACACAGAGCGCCGCGGCGATAGTCCACATCATTTTTTTCATTTTCATATCTGTTTTTAATTATTTTCCTGACATATTCGAGCGTCTTTGGGCTCGCCAAAAATCCGTCTCAAAATAAATTGCGTCGTTTGAATGCGGCGGTTCGACATTCAAAACAATTGCCATACGAAAGAAAATATGTATAACAAAATGTGTATATAAATATACAATTTGTCGCAAAAAACGACTTTTTAATAATTTATGCGTACTTTTGTAAATCCGAAATAGAGGAAAACTCCGAAAATGGCAGGAAATTGGGATATACCGGCACGAAAGAGCCTGTCATGAACGAATATGGCGACACAAAAACAGAAAAGTACAATTTATATGGAAAGATACAGAGAACTGAATATCAAGGGATTGAGAAATCTTTTCCCATATTCGAAAGTAAGTGACAATTTGTCAGATGACCTTTTCATTGCAGAGATGCACTACGAGTCGAGCATGGATGTAATCGAATATCCATGCCGTTTTCACGGCTACTTCGCATTCTTCTGCATTGAGGGCCGCTTCGAAATCGAGATAAACCTGAAGAAATTCATGATACAGGAAGACTCGATGTTCATCTACACCCCCGGCAACATCGTGAGAGTCACCGGCATAGACCCGGAAGAAAAGAAATCCGTCCATTTCATTGTCGTCGCCATTTCCGAAGACCTTATGTCCAGCACGCGATTCGACTTCAGCAAACTCTACAACGAAAGCCTCAGACTCCTTGAGAGCCCGTGCGTGATAATCAATGAAAGGGAGAGGGATATGTGCAGAAAATATTTCGAACTGATAAAGGACGTCTCCACTCTAGGACTTCCGAACATGAGGGAGTCCGTGTCCGCCCTCATTTCCTCGGTATTCTACCTTATGGGCGCGCTATGGGCGGAAAGGCTGTCGGCGGCGAGAAAAAGGGACGACGGTACATCCACTCGGTCACGAATCATTCTTGAAGACTTTCTGCTGCTGGTGAGGGATCATCACACAAAGGAAAGAAACCTTTCATTCTATGCCGACAAGCTCTATCTCACCCCGAAATATCTCTCAAAACTAATAAAGTCCGTCAGCGGCAAGTCGGCCCACGAATGGATTGACTCGTTCGTCATCCTTGAGGCGAAGAACCTGCTGAAATACTCGGACATGAGCATAAAGTCCATCGTCTACGAGCTGAATTTCCCGAATCAGACGACATTCTACCGCTTCTTCAAGACCAAGACCGGCATGACCCCGTCGGAGTACAGGAAAATGTAGCGTCTACAGGGACTTGGTGCCGGCTATGATTTCGTCGGGGACGGCGGTGCGGCGGGTATAGACACAGACGTCAGAATCCGAGGTCCATTTCATTGAATCGCCTGTGACCTCCGTTATGACGTAGTCGGAAGTCCAGAGTCCCGCGTTGTAGTCATACCAGCCCTTGATGGTGTTGGTGCCCTCATCCTCGTCATAAACGAGACTGAAATTGCCGGTTATATGCCTTGAATACGGAGAATCTATGTTCTGATAGATGTCGAATGCGTTGTCCTTGCTCGCGAGGACAATGTAGCAGTACGGAGAATCCGATTCCCCGATTTCCTTCCCGTTCCATGAGGACAGCTGCCACGTTCCGGCAATCTGGTAGAGATGCAGTTCGGGCACGGTGGTGTCCTCATATCCGTGGTTCTTCTCGCAGGAGCAGAGTGCCGTCACTGATGCGAGCACGATGAATATTCTTCTGATTGCGTTCATTGTATCCTATTCTTTTCAAATTCGTAATATACTTCAAATGTTCTCTGCGACGGCCTTCCCTCGACTCCCACGACAACGACAGCCGCCGAACCGCTTTGCCTCTCCGCAGGCAGTTCCGGGACCTTCAGAGAAAGGACGATGTCACCCTCGCCCCCCGGGGCTATGGTTTCAGGTTCCGTTCTGAAGCTCAGCCAGACCGGGCAGAAGCCGTCCATTGCCGTCAGCCGGAGCGGACTCTTGCCGATGTTCCTGCATGAAATCCGCTCGACGGCCCTTGCCTGACCGGGGGTAAGAGAGAAACTTACCGAACGGCGGCTGCACGCAAGCGAACCAATCACCACCGGAAATCCCTGCGGGACAGCCCCCGGAACCACATTCACCCTAAGTGAAAGAGCCGCTGAGGGATGAAGCGGCGAATGGTCGGTGTAGATGTAAATTTTTCTTGTCTGCACCCCGCTCTGCCCCTTTGGATTGTAGAACACTCTTATCTCAGTCGATGCTCCGGGCGTGATTCCGAGCGTGTCATGGACCGCAGTCGTGCAGCCGCAGGAAGTCGAGATTCGTCTGACGGAGACCGGTTCGTTTCCGCAATTTGTCAGCAGGAAGATCACGGAGACGGGAGCCGAATCATCCCGGAGTTCCCCCAAGTCTGCCGCTTCTCTGTCAAACACGAGGCCCGGCAGAGTATCGACAGGCGGATTCGCTATGGAGTCGAGCACGTGACGCGGGACTATTATGCCGCCCTGCGCGGAGGCGGCCGCAGAGAAAAGCAGAAGTGCCGCAGCCGATATGCCAAGCGTCCTTTTCACGATTCGAGGAGAAAAAAGGGCTACAGCCAGCCGTTGTTCCCGGCGTTCTTCCTCACGGTTATGACCGCCGTCTGGGTCTCGTTGTTTCCTGAAGTCACGCTGAACTTCGTCTGTCCCTCGGAGAGTCCTCTTATGCTGAGCCGGCTTCCGCTGACGGTGATTTCCGCAATGCCGGAGTCGTCGCACCCAGCCGTGAAAGCCGCCGTCTCGCCGCCCTTGAACGAATGGCTGACGTCTATGGTCTTCACGGCGCCGACGCCCACATAGACATTCGTCAGTTTCTGCAGAACGCCGTTTTTCTCGTCCGCAATGTTCTGGAGCAATTTCTCCGCGTTTATGACACCCGAGCCCATCTTTCCCTTGTACTGGGCGTCAAGCTCGACGATTGTCGGGCAGAGGTCGCCCATCGATTTCCAAAGATAGTGGTAGAGCTTCTTTCCAGTAAGGTGCGAGTCTATGTCGCTGACGGACTTTTTCACGAGTTCGCGGTACTGCTCTCCGGTGAAGTGCTTGTGAAGCTTCGCGGCGTATGCCAAGCCGAGCGCCGCGACTCCGGAGACATGAGGGCAGGCCATGGAGGTGCCTTCCATGTAGCCGTAGCCCGTGCCGTCGCTGACCTCGGGAGGAAGCGTCGAGAGTATGCCTCCGCGTTCGTCTGCATGATAGTCCGTGTCTCCGCCGGGAGCAGCGATGTCGGTTCCGGGGCCATAGTTCGTGTATGTCGACGGCGTGAAGTCGCCGCATACGGAAGAAACCGATATAAAGTCGCCGTATGCTCCGGGATATGAGGACATCGCCGCATATTCGTTGCCCGAGGCGAACACGATGAGGCCTCCGTCAATGACTCCGTCAGGAGAGCCGGCATGATGGAGGAAATACTCGAACGCCTCCTTTTCAAGCGGCTGCGCCTCCGCAAAGTCGTCGTCGCTGCGGTAGGCGGTCGGAGTATAGTAGAACGGGTCTGAAAGCGCGGAATTATATCCCCAGCTGCACTGTAGTATGACCGCGCCGTTGTCCGCAGCATACTTTATCGCACGAACCTCGTTGGGAATCGTGACTCCGCTGTTTCCGGAGAAAATCTGGAGCGACATAATCTTTACACCGCTCTCTCCCTTGGCCTTGTCTCCACCGGCTATGCCGCTGATTCCTATGCCGTTGTTGTTCTCGGCCGCGATGATTCCGGCGACATGCGTGCCGTGTCCCGTGTCGGAACGGTCGTTCCATGTGACCACTCCGCTGTTCGCCACAAAATTGTAGCCGTGCACGTCTCCAGCATATCCGTTCCCGTCATTGTCCTCCTTGGAAAGATAGATCTCGTCAGGATTGGTCCAGGCGTTGGCGACAAGGTCAGGATGGCTCCACATCACTCCCTCGTCCATCACCGCCACGATGACAGATTCGTCACCGGTACACTTCTTCCATGCCTCGGTGCAGCCAGCGTCAAGTCCCTCGACCAAGTGTTCCATCGCCTCATTCGGAAGCGTTCCCACGTTGTGCAGGTTCCACTGATAGCCGGACTGCGGGTCGTTGAACACGCTTCCGTAGGCATCCGCCGTCAGAGCGAACGGAGTCGGGCGCTCCGAGGACATCCTCTTGAGTTCCTTGCTGTATTCAACCTTGGATATTTCCCCGAGCGTGGCAAGCCGCGAAGCCACAGTCCTCACGTCAGCGGCAGGGTCGAACCTCACCACATACCACAGGTGCAGTCCGGAAGCGCGAGTCCTCGTCTCGTTCTTCGCGTCAACGGGGAAAACCCTCTCAAGCGTGCAGCCTCCGAGATAGGTCAGCAGCTCATCTACCGTCCTGATTCCCGTGGCGTCAAGCACATTCACGCGCTCCCCGGCTTTCGTCACCGCAGCCTTGTCCAGAAGGTCGGAGACCTCCGGGCTGAACTTGACAAGCACCTCCCCCTCCTGTGCCCCCTCGGGGCTGTTCACGATGACGGCCTTTTTCGGGGACGACGGTTCTTCGGAGATTACGCCCACGCTGCATGACACGAGCGCCGCCATAGCGGCGGCTGCCGCAATATATCCATATATTTTCATCATATCGTCAGATTACTTTCCTTCAACATAATAGTCAGGCTTCTTCAGCGGATAAGCCTTATAGTAGTAGTCCAGATTCTCCGGAACGTTCGAGAACCCCGGCCTCTTGCCCTGAAGATTATTGATTTCAGAAGACTGGTTGAACACGAGCGTCTCCGCATCCCACTCCCCGAGGTGAGGGTGGTAGAGAATCCACTCCGGAATCTCCCCTTCAAGCAGATTGAGGTTTATGGCAAAGAACTTCGCGTTCGGAAGAACCTTCGGCTTGCCTATGAGATTGTAGCCGGCAGGGTTGTTCGCGCCGTTCGGAAGAGTGTCCCTGGCGGCGAGTATGTCGGCTTCAGTATAGACCTTATCGTAGTCCTTCATGTCCGGAACCTTGCCGTAGATGTAGTTGAACGAGATTCTCAGATATTCGAGTGCATCCCAGTGCAGAAGCCTCTCAGGGAACTCGCCGACGAAACCGCCCCAGACAGACCGGTCATAGGTGGCCGTGCTCATGTCGAGTATGGTCGTCCTCCTGTTGGACGAGAGGTCGAGCTTCTTCAGCTTCGGGAAATTTTCCGGCGTGAGCACGTCCGGAAGGTCGTTGAAGTTGTTGGCGACGAGTTCAAGGTCTTCGAGGTTCTTGAGGTTCGCGAAGTCATCGTCAATCTTTGTAAGACCCAAAGCCGTGATTTCCAACCTCTTGAGCTGAGTCATCTTCGCGATGTACTCTCCGGTCGAAAATTCGTAGCGGTACCAGTCGGCATTGCTGAAGAAAGTCAGGTCCTCGACCTTGCGCAGGAACTGGACCTCGTAAGGAATGCCGTCCTTGGTCTCGAAGAAGGAGAACTTTACGGCACGCACGCGCCCCTGCTTGTCCTCCGTGTAGCCCTTGTCGCCCTTTTCCCAGAGCGAGAGGAAAGTCCAGTGATCCATGGACTCGCCCTGGAACTGGCTCATGTCGAAGCCGAGGCTTCTTGCGCAGCCCACAATGGCGAGAGAATCTCCCCTGCGGCTGTCCTCAATCTCTTCGGCCGCCGTCTGGGTGATTACAAGACGGTCATTTTTGGCAAGTTCAGACCCGTCGGAAGGCGTGAACGAGAGCACGGCCTCCCGTTCGGAAGGGCGCGTGTTGTTCTCCCAATTAATGCGAAGCTTCACGGTTCTCGGGCGCGAACCCCTGTCGAGCGTGAACTTATAGTCCTGAAGCTGAGCCCATTCCTTCTCGGCCTCAACATTCGCCGTAAACTCGACATTGGAAGTGAGCTCGACATCGACATACCTCTTGCTGTACTCGTCGTAGCTCGGAACGGAAACCTCAGTCTTGTTGAGAACAATCATCTTCTCGTACCCAGTCTGTATCACGCGGATATCCGCAGTCGAGCCTTCCGCCGACTTTGACGTAAAGCGGACTATGCCCTCGCGGGTACCGTTTGCAAGCAGAGTAGTGTCCACTATAATCTGACAGTCCGAAGAACCCGACCCGTTTGCCGGGGATATGGAAATCCACGGCGAGGTCGAATTTGCCACCCAGCCTTCTCCCGCGCTGATGTGCACCGTCTCCGTACCTCCCTCGGCCCCGACAGTGATGTTCTCCTTGTCCGAACCGAACTTCACCTGAGTCTGAATCTCCTTCTGACACGCCGCGAAAGCGACGGAGAGAAGCAGAACAAATGATATTATATCTTTATTCTTCATATATTCAGCCATTTAGAGTTTGAGTACATCGTCACATCCGCGGATGTCCTGACCCGGACTGTACATGAGATTGAAGAATCCCGAACGGATGTACGGGCACACGGCGCTCACGTCAATCGAGATGTTCGGATTGTCCATGATGTCGAGGTTGTAAATCATGTATGACAGCTGGTCAGTTACGACGCGGATGTCGTTGGAGCCGAGGTAGAGAGCCCTCAGTCCCGCAAGAGCCTGACCTATTCCCGACGGCCATGTCCTCATGCAGCGGTCTCCGTCGGCATCCCTCTGGTGACGGAAGATGAACACTGTGAGATACTGGTTGTTTATCGCCGTGTATGGGAAATAGTCGAAACGGTTGTAGCTCAGGTCCATGCCCGACAGATAAGGGAAGGTGAGGCTGTCGAACTCGTCGGGCAGCGACTTAATCTTGTTGTATGCCATGCTGAGCGTGGTGGTCCTGTAGGTGTATTCACCGTCGAGAGCCTCCTTGCTGACCTTCTCGATTCCGTTGGCGTCGAACTTCAGATAGGAGATTGACGAGCCGCTTGTTCCGTAAAGCTCCACCGGGAACTCGCTGAAGCCGTTGTAGGACAGGTCAAGCGTGGCGGCCTTGAGTCCCTTGTAGGCGCTGCCGTTCTCCATCGCGGTAATCCGGTTGTGGGAGAAGTCTATGGTGCCGACCATGTAGGCGGACTTCGCGTCGAATATGTCCGGCATCACGGTGAATCTGTTGTTCGAGAAGTTCAGTTCCTCGGTCTCGGCGCTCAGACCCACGAAATAGCCCTCGGCATCACGCGGAAGGTCGCTGAGCTCGTTGTTATCGACCATCAGCTGGACGAGTGCATGGTCCTTGCCGAACGGGGTCGTGAATCCCTTGAGCCCGCACTGCTGCGCCGTGAGCACGGAAAGGTGCGGAATCTTGCTCAAATCCGGCATTATGTCTATTCTCTGGTTAGGAAAATAGAGCAGCTGGAGGGTCTTGCTGCACGGCTGCGTGTTGAGAAGGGCGATGCCTTCCTCCGTGGAGGATGCGGGAACGTTGTCGTTGAACGCGAACACGAGCGAGACGAGGTTCGGAAGCGTGGTGATTCCCTTGGGGAACTCCGTCATCTCCGGGCAGGCGAAGATTTCGATGTCGGTCAGCGCCGTGCATCCGGACATGTCGTCAGGGAAAGTCGTGAACGGGCTGTAGCACACCGTTATGTGCTCAAGGTTCTTGAGAGAATTGATTTCCTCAGGAATCGAGGTGATTTCGGTGGCATATATCTCCGGCCTCCAGTTGCCCGTCACCGCTGCGGAACCGGCTTCATTGCCTTTCGTCGCCGTAATGCCGCCGTTTTCGGCCGCATCGGCAGTCTCCGTGCCGTAGAGCACCCTGTCCCTGAGGCTGCGAGTGTCCGGCTGTACAGGATTCCCTGCAATCTCAAAGGAAAGCTGGAGTTCCTTGCTGAAGCGCGAGCGCGGATCCCTTTTGCCTATGATGGAGCGACGGACTGAAGCGTGGTCTTCCTGAGAGTAGAGCACCGTCCCATTCTTTCCGCTGCGGTTTGCAGCAGCGGTTGCGTTTGAGGTCGAGGCATTTGCCGTGCCTGCATTATAGTCCATCGTTCCGATGGTGAGCTTACGAAGTTCCGTGAGCTTACTGATTGCGGCAGGAATCGCGCCCTTGGCGCCGGTTCCGGTAAGGTCAAGTGCCGCAACCCTTCCGTTTCCGAGAACCTGAATCCCGCTGTTGGCAGTCCAGACATCCGCGTCGCAGTTGAAGTCCCACTTCACCCTCCAGTTCGGGCCGTCAAGAGCCTCCCAAATTTCCCTGAGTGCAAGCGCGTCGGCGATGTGCCCGGAAGTCGTGTGGAGAGTCACCGGAACCTCAGCATCGGTCGTCCGGTTGTCCTTCACCACGAACTCGTTCTCCGCGACATTGGTGGAGGTCTCATAGACCTTTCTGAAATAATCGAAATATGTCCTGAACCTTGTCACCGTGTAGGTGCCCGCCTTGAGGAGCACGAGGGTGTCACTCACGCAGACTCCGCTGACATAGCCGCTCTTCTCATCACCCTTGAACTGATGCACGACCTCGATGTCCGTGATTTCGGTCAGTTCGTTGGTGACCTTGTTCTTCACGGTGAGATCGACCGACTGGATGGCATAGAACGGATATTCGTCCGCACCGTCCTTAGCCGCGGCCTTAGTCAGTTCCGAAAGGTCCTTGGTCAGGCTGAACTTCGCCCATCCGCGCCCCGTCACGTCTAAGGCAATGTCCCTTGACACCAGCCCGTCCTGCGGTACATCGATGACCATAGTCTCCGACGGTGCGCCGACAATGACCGAGCGGTCGAGACCATCATAGACCTCGTAGGCCGTCAGCGTGTAGCGCCCGGCCTGAAGACGAATCTTCGCGGTCTGAAGCCCCCATTCGGAGATTTCTGCATCGACGCTCTCCACCACGGCCACCGGAGTGATGATGTCATTGTCCTCGCTGCGCAGGGTGACGCGAATCTTGGCGGCGTCACGCAGGTATTCAAGCTTTCCACCGGCACGTGTGGCCGCGTCGTAGGATTCCGCCTTGAACAGGTGGAACTGGACATAGCCGTACCCGGAGGCGGATTCCGGCACCGGCTCTTCGGTGCAGCCCGTAAGGAGGAACAGCGCCGAAGAGACAATGGCCGCAATCAGCAGAATCAGATTTCGATTTATTAACTTCATCGTCGAAAGTTATAACTTATTGTTGTAGATAACCTTAGTTCTTTCTAATCACTAAAGTTGCTGAAGCCGTGTTGGCCTCTTTCTCCGCAGCAGTCTTGAAGAACTGAATCCAGACGGTGCTGCTGAGGTTAGCCACGGAGAACTGCTCCGGAGAAATTGTGATTGCCGGTAAATCCGTATACGTAGTAGATAACTCAACGTATTTTGAAGAGTCCCAATTCGTACCCTTGTCAAACCTGAACAACGGCTCTCCCTCTTCTGTCGAAAAATAGTAATCGTCAGGAAAGCCTTTCGGCGCAATGTATAACGACCCGGCAACATCAGAGGAACTGATAGTAAGCACGTATGTGTTGTCGTCGGAAGCCCCCTCGCAAAGCTGACTCGGCTTTACATATTCTGCCATCGGTCCCCACTCACTGTCGTCCTTGAAAGCCACAGGCGTCAAGGCTACACTCGGTTTCAGCCCCCAGTAAGCGACGAAACCGTCTGTCTTTGCCGGTGCGCCCTTCTGGTTCACTTTCACGCTCAGCTGCGTATAGGCATCATCGACAAGGTAACCGCCGTAGTCCTGGTCATACTTTCCGTAGTCGGCAACCTTGAAAGTCTTGTCCGCCTCCTCTGAAAGGACGAGAAGATAGGCAAGACGCGCCTCGCCTGCATTTTCGGTCACAGAAACGGTAATTTTCCCGGCCTTGTCGTCAGTAACAGTCACCCAGTCAGCCTTTTCAACTGCGGCATTATCGACTATCTCTATCTTGTGGACAGCATATTTCATATTCTTTGCCTGCACGGTGAAAGACGCCGTCTTTTCCGTGGTGACAGTTCCCGTTCCGAATGGATCGGACTGGTCGATTTTATATCCGTCGGCCGTAAACGGAAGACCTATATTGAATTGACCTGTTCCGGTAACGTTCTGCGGGTCAAAGTTCACTGTGTTCGCATCCATTCCCGGATAGTGGAGCACAAACTCGACAGGGTTGTTGCCATCCGTGTCAGTCACGACAATCTTCGCATCCTTCTCGTAAGGAACAAGCTCGGTCTTCACGCTGACCGTCGCATAAGTGAAGTCTGAAGCATCGGGGCCGACTCCGGCTGTTCCGGAAAGACCGGGAACCTCCTGATAAGACTTGTCAGTGAACGTGAATCCTTCCGGAGCGGCGACTGTCCAGTCATAGTTCGCAACTATCGTGAATTTTCTTTTCTCTACGCCCCATTCCCCGTATGCCAGTTCTATTTTTTCAGACTCTTTATACTCGTTGCCATACTCATCCTGAGTAACATAAAGCTTCACCTCGCGCGCCTTGCCCGGACGGGTAATCTCATATATCGTCTCGGTCTTCGTCCCGAGCGTAAGGTCAATCTTCGCGACATTCGAAACAAAGTCAAGTCCTGTGTCCTTCACGAGCACGGTGGCCACGACCTCACCGGCCTTTCCTGAAAGCTGCGCCGTCTCAACCTCGTTGTCGAGGAATGCGCACCATGTCGTCTTGTCTATAGTAAGCTTCCAGTCGGCTTCTGCCGTGAACTTTATCTCCTGCTGCGCCCCGGCGGCAATCTCAATCTGCTGTTTCTGAGGGAACGTCGGTTCCGCAGGTTTCTCTTCTGGTGCTTTCTTGTCGCACGAAACCATCGCTGCAACGGCAGCGGCAAAGGCCAGGCCTTTGAAAAATAACGCTTTCATACCTTTAACCATTAAATTATTTATACCATTGATACTCATTCATATATATCCAAAATCATCCTTCAGTCAATGAGTTTCACTCCCCGGCGCCGAATTCGATGATGTTGATGAACAGTCCCACCGTACCCACTCCGTCAACGCGAATGAGCATATACTGGGTGACATACTTCTCGCAGACATCAAGTTCGGACGGATAGCTGCTGAGCTCACTTCCAAGCAGCTGACCGTTGCCCCAGATGTAGTTCATGAACGTCCTCGTATCGCCGACGACGGTCTCGTCGACCATATACATCCTCGGGGCGAGGACATCCGACAGGTCAAAGCGGAACTTAACGTCATGCCCGTCCTCGAACATTCCCTTTATGACAATCGTCTCGTCATCAATCTTCTCGGCCTCGGCCGTACGGGTCTGAACATTCGCATAGGAAATAAGGAAACTTGACATGACCGTGCACTTGCCCGTGAAGTCATCGATGTTGAACGGGCACACCTTCCGGAGGTAAACCTTGGTCTCCTGGCTGTTGAACTCCCACTGCTCATCCTCGACTCCCACAAGCCTGAGGGTCACGTAGGTATCCTCGCCGGATTCTACGCTGTCGTAGTCACCCTTGATATAAACCTTCGCTGCGCGCTCGCCGGCCTTGATCGTCACCGTCTGGTTTTCAATCACATAGTGATGTCCATACACGGCGTTGCTCTTGCCCGGAACCGTCTCCACGACGAATGTCCTGTCGTGCGTATCAGCAGTCGTAGCCGCGATGTCAATCCCGAACTCCTCACCGCCCTGCTGCACCGGGCAGACAAAGGCCGTGTCGGAGAATGCGACTGCGGACGGGCCGTCGAAAGTGATGTAGTCCGTCCTGCAGGAAGTCAGCGCGGCGGCCAGTACGGCCGGAACCATATATATAATCCTTTTCATCTTCATCATCTCCTTTTCTATCGGTTGCTCTCGTTAGGCTGAATGTCCGCATCCGGTGAGTTCAGCTCGTGCTGCGGGATAGGCCATACAAACAGAGGATTGTCAGCCTCGACTTTCAGCGAACTGCCTTCCTTGACCGTGCTTGTCTGCGCCTTGCGCTCGAACCCCTTGTGCCAGCGCTTGAGATCCTGAAGGCGGAAGCCCTCCATATAGAGTTCCTTCACGCGCTCCTCCTCGATGACGTCGAGCCAATCCTTCGCGGTGAGGGTCGTGTTGCCGTAGCTTGAATAGCGGGCGGTGCGCAGGGTCGTGATGTCCTTGGCGGCCTTTGCATAGTCCCCGTTCCGGCAGTATGCCTCGGCACGGATGAGGTACTGCTCCGAAAGGCGAAGAACCTTGGGCATATTCACATGATAGATGTTGTTGCTGAGGAAGGTCTCATTGCCGTAGTACTTCACGAGCAGAGGCCAGCTGAGCCCGTGGACATAACCCGTCTGCTGCTGGCTGAAAAAGGCGTTGTAGCGCAGGTCGGCGGCGGCATAGAGCCCGAGAGCCCAGTCAGCCGGAACATAGTCCGGGTAATAGGCAACCTGATTGTAGTTGAGGAAGACGGAACCGAGGGCGCCGCCGTAAGATGTCGGGGTGAACCCGATGCGCCAGATGATTTCCGCCGCCGCGTCGTTGGTCCAGAGGTACTGATACTCCGACTGTGTGGATGTCATGCTCTTGTTCACGCTCGCGAGGTAAAGGTACTTGTCCTCTATCACCTCCGTTGAGTATTTCACGGCATTGTCCCAGTCCTGCATATAGAGGAAACATCTCGCCTTCAGGGCATTTACGGCACTCTTGCTTATGAAAATCTGGTTGTTGGTATTGTCCAGCTCCAGTTTCTCGTATGCCTTGTCGAGGTCGTCGAGAACGAACTCGTAGGATGCCTTGAGAGAAGAGCGCGTGAGTTTTCCGGGATTATGGTAGCTGCTGACGAGCACCACGCCAAGTTCATCCGCCGCCGTCGCGGGGTCGTAGGCCTTGCAGAAAAGCTTGATGAGTTCGGAGTATGCGATTGCGCGCGCAAAGTGCACCTCCCCTTCCAGACTGTCCATCTCGATGAAGTCCTGGTCGGTCTTGAGCGTGGCGCGGAGCCCCGGAGCGTAGTCGAAGAAGAAATTGCAGTCGCCGATGATGCTGTAGAGAGAGCCATAGACCGCCTCTATTGATGTGTTCGTCGGAAGAATCTCCCATCTCCACACATCCCCGTAGGTGTTGGAATACCCGTCGACGGCATACACGAGGTCTGCCTGAATGTCCGGTAGCAGGGTGAGCAGACCGCTATAGAGGGCGCTGCTCTTGAAGTCGGAGTAGATGCCGATTACCGCCTGGTCTGCCTCGTCGAGGGTCGTGATGGCCCTGTCCTCCGGGATGGCGTCTTCCGGGGTGAGGTCAAGGCAGGAAACTGCGGCGGAGAATGCCGCAATGGCCGCTGATATTCTTAGGATGTATCTCATTTTGAAGATTTCTAGAAAGTAAGTTCAATGCCGAGGGTAAACTGGCGGGACATAGGATACTGCGCCTTGTAGATGTTGCTGGACGACTCCGGGTCAAGTCCTGAGAACGGAGTGAATGTCAGCAGGTTCTGCGCCTGAAGATATGCCCTGGCTCCGGTGAAGAACATTGTCTTGGCAAGAGCCTCGCGAGGAAGCGAGTAGGAAAGCATGAGATTCTTGAGCCTCAGGAACGACGCGTCCTCAAGCAGGTGCGTGTCGAACTGCGGCGAGACTCCGTGACGCGGAACATCAGTGATGTCGCCCGGCTGTTTCCATCGGTTGTAGAGCATCCTCTTGGACTGGTTGTAGGCATCGAAGAGTCCGCCTCCCTCCTCAAAATAGCGGTCGTTGTTAATCATCCACCGGTCGGCCACCCACGAGAACTGCGCAGCAAGGGAAAGCCCCTTCCATGAGAGCGTCGTTCCGAAGCCTCCCTGCCACGGGGCGATGTAGCTCTTGCCTGTCATCACCTTGTCGGCCTCACGAAACTCATCGGTGATTTCCCCGTCGGCAGTCAGCCAGAGCGGGTCTCCGTTAATCGGATTCACGCCGGCGAAGCGGTTGAGGAAGAACTCCCCGTAGGAATGCCCCACGACGAGCTTCGTTCCGGTGGTGGAGACGACATACTCGTTGAGTCCGTTGTAGAGTTCGGTGATTTTGTTCTTGTTGTATGATGCGTTCGCGTTTATGTTCCACGTTAAATCCCTTACCTTCAGGACATCGATGTTGAGGTCAAGTTCCACTCCCCGGTTCACCATACCTCCGACATTGTCCCAGCGGTAGCCGTATCCTCCGTCGGCGTAGGAAACCGGCACCGACATCAGCATATTGGTAGTCAGTTTATTATAAAACTCGACCTGAAAATCGATGCGGTTAAGGAAGCCGAGATGAATGCCGGCGTTGGACGACCAGGTCTTTTCCCATTCGAGGTTCTCGTTGCCCTTGGAGTAGGGGCCGATGCCGGCGTTGCCGTAGTAGTCGCGCCCGCCGGAGACAAGGGCCAGATGGTCGTAGTTCGGGATACTGGAGTTGCCCGCGGTTCCCGTTCCCACTGACACCTGCGCGAAGCTGAGCCAGTCCACATCCTTGAGGAAGCTCTCGTTCTTCGCGTCCCACATCAGCCCCACAGACCCGAACGGTGCCCACCTTCCGGACTTTCCAAACCTCGAAGAGCCATCTGCGCGAACGGAAGCCTCAAGGAACCAGCGGTTTGCCCAGCTGTATTCGCCCCGTCCGAAGAAGGACAGGTAGGAATATGCCGTGGAGGTGCTTGACCATGAGGTAGCGCGGGTGGCGGAGGAAATGTCGAGAAGGAAGTCGTTGGACTGTCCTGCCGTGGAGACGCTGAAGCCTTCGGCCTTGTAGAGAATGCCCTCCTGACCGACCATGAAATTCATCTTGTGCCCGTCGACGTCGAAGGCATAGTTTATCGTGTTGAATATCGTGAGATTCAGCGCGTCGGAAGAATTGCGCGCCGCCTTTCCCTGCCCGTTGTTCGGCTTGTAGCTCGGGAGCACGGTGGTCTTCACTGCCCCGTGGGTGTAATCTACTCCCGCCTGAGACTTGATTGTGAGTCCTTCAAAAGGGTTTATTTCGAGGAACAGACCTGATATGAGCTTGTATTTCTTCGTGATGTAAGGGTTGGTCTTGGCCCATTCGAGAGGGTTCTGCCCGAGTCCCTTCCAGCTTCCGTCGTTGATTGAGGCTATGCTCCCGTCGGCGTTGTACGGATTCCAATAGGGCAGCATGAAACGCGCCGCCGCAATCGGGGTGTTAAGCGCATATTCCCCGGACATGGTCTCGGCGTAGTCCTCGTATGCGAACATCGTGTTGGTGCCGAACTTGAGCCAGTCGTTTGCCCTTGTCTCGAAGTTGGCGCGGAAGTTGGCGCGTGAGAAATCAGAATCGGAGGTCGTTCCCTGCTGCTTGTACCAGCTGCCGGAAACATAGTAGTTCGTCCTCTCGTTCGCCCCGCTGACCTGAAGTTCGTAGTTCTGGAGCGGCGCGAATTTGTTGAAAACCTCGTCAAGCCAGTTGATGTCGGTCTTCGCGAGCTTCGCGTAGTCCTTGCCGGCGGTGAGGCCAACCTCTTTCTCATACTGAATGCGCTCGGCAGTGTTCATCAGATTCCAGTTGCCGTGCGCGAGCTGAGAGAATCCGAGCTGAGTGCGGAACTGGATGCGCGCCTTCTCCGCCACGCGCCCGCGCTTTGTCGTGATGACGACCACACCGTTCGACGCCCTCGCACCGTAGATAGAGGTGGAAGTCGCGTCCTTGAGGACGGAGATTGACTGGATGTCGTTGGGACTTATCGCGTTGAAGTCGCTCGATGAAATCGGAAGGCCGTCGAGGATGAAAAGAGGGGACGTCCCGGCGTTGATTGAGTTCGTTCCGCGAATCTGGAATGTGGCCGTGGCACTCGGCTCTCCGGTGTTGGAAAGCACCATGAGTCCGGTCGCCTTTCCCTGAAGCGCCTGGTCGAAACTTGCCGCCGGGACATCGGCGAGAGCCTCGGACTTGACCGTGGAGACGGAGCCGGCGATGGTTCCCTTTTTCCTGACTCCATACGCGACGACAACGACGTCATCGAGAGAGTTGTCAAGTTTCAGTTCTACATTGTAAGTGATTTCAGCCCGTCCGGCAGGAACGATGAATTCGGCAGCATTGCAGCCGATGTACTGAAACACGAGACGCTCGCCGGAGGTTACAGAAACGCTATAGTTTCCATTTTCATCGGTAGACGTACCCCCCCCCGTGCCGTGCAGGACGTATGCCCCGAAGAGAGGTTCACCGGTCTCGGCAGATTTAACTACGCCCGTCACCGTTATCTTATCCTGTGCGGAAAGAAATGATTCCGCAAGCAAAATCATGAGAACAGGCAGCAAAAGCCGGAATTTATCCATAAAATTGTAACTGTTTATCACATTTGCCGCCAATTTTCTTTCAATTTGAAATACAAAAATCAGCGAAAATGCGCCACTAACCTTAAAAACACGCCTCAAAGATATGTAAAAAACGGCTTTACTCAAATAAAAAATTTAAAAATCTCGCAACCTCTCTTTGCATTTCACTCCGCAGTTTGTGAAAAAGGCGGAAACTCCAAGCACAAAAAAGCCTTATCCCGCCGACCGGATGTCGTGATGCATTGACAAAGCGGCGGAATAAGGCAAAACTACAGAACTTCCTGAAAATCAGAAAGCCTTCAGCTGTCTGAAGCGACTAAAGCTTCTTGAGAAGAGTCTTGATGTTGACTTCCTTATCGATTATGCCAGGAAGATCTTCTATTTTCACCCTCTCCTGGGCCATCGTGTCGCGGTGACGGATTGTCACGCAGCCGTCGCCCAGAGATTCGTGATCCACTGTCACGCAGAACGGAGTTCCGATTGCGTCCTGACGGCGGTAGCGCTTTCCGATGGAGTCCTTTTCGTCGTACTGGCAGTTGTAGTCGTACTTGAGTTCGTCCATAATCTTCTGGGCAAGTTCAGGAAGTCCGTCCTTCTTGATGAGCGGGAGCACCGCAACCTTAACGGGAGCGAGCGCCGGTGGAATAGAGAGCACAACGCGGGTCTCGCCGTTCTCAAGCTTCTCCTCATGGAAAGAGTGAGAAAGCACGGCAAGCACCATACGGTCAACTCCGATGGATGTCTCGACGACGTACGGAGTGAAGCTTTCGCCAGTCTCCGGGTCGAAATACTGAATCTTCTTGCCGGAGAACTTCTGGTGGTTTCCGAGGTCGAAGTCGGTGCGGGAATGGATGCCCTCAAGCTCCTTGAAGCCGAACGGGAAGTTGAACTCGATGTCGGTTGCGGCGTTGGCGTAGTGCGCGAGCTTCTCGTGGTCGTGGAAACGGTAGTTCTCCGCTCCCATCCCGAGCGCCTTGTGCCATGCCAGACGACGTTCCTTCCACTTCGCGAACCAGTCAAGCTCCGTTCCCGGCTTGATGAAGAACTGCATCTCCATCTGCTCGAACTCCCTCATCCTGAAGATGAACTGCCGCGCCACAATCTCGTTTCTGAACGCCTTGCCAATCTGCGCGATGCCGAAAGGAAGCTTCATGCGGCCGGACTTCTGCACGTTGAGATAGTTCACGAAAATGCCCTGGGCCGTCTCCGGACGAAGATAAATCACGTTCGTGCTGTCGGAAGTGTTCCCGAGCTGGGTGGAGAACATCAGGTTGAACTGACGGACATCCGTCCAGTTCTTCGTTCCGGAAATCGGGCAGACAATCTCGCAGTCGATGATAATCTGACGAAGCGCCGCCAAATCGTTGGCATTCAGTGCATCAGCCATTCTCTTACGAGTCTCGTCAATCTTCGCGGTGTTCCTCAGCACGTTAGGGTTGGTCTCGCGGAACTTCGCCTCGTCGAAAGCATCTCCGAACTTCTTGCGCGCCTTCTCTACCTCCTTGTTGTTCTTTTCCTCAAGCTTAGCGATGTAGTCCTCGATGAGAACGTCGGCCCTATAGCGTTTCTTGGAGTCCTTGTTGTCGATGAGCGGGTCATTGAACGCCCCGACGTGTCCGGAAGCCTCCCAAATTTTCGGGTGCATGAATATGCAGGAGTCGATGCCCACGATGTTCTCGTTGAGACGGGTCATCGCGAACCACCAGTACTGCTTGATGTTGTTCTTGAGCTCCGAACCGAGCTGGCCATAGTCATAGACGGCAGCAAGTCCGTCATAAATCTCACTTGACGGAAATATGAATCCATACTCCTTGCAGTGAGCGACCAAAGCCTTGAAAAGTTCATCTTGTGTCATAAATGATTATTTTAAAATATATTACATTCTATATACAATCTTTTTCCCGCGGTCGATTACATCTTCGGCGCTCAGAGTGTATTTGGCGAGCCATTTCTTTCCGTTCACGACGGCCGTCCAGTCCTCATCTTCGAAGACGCTCTCGTCGAACACATAGAATGGAACAAGGGCATCCTTGGCGTATGACTCGAAAGGACCGCTCTTGTCCTCAGAGACATTCACGCTTATCCTTTCGTGAGCCTTGGTGACGAAGCTGCAACTGCCCATGCCGGAAAGGCTTGCCGGAAGTCCGTCTTCAGTGACTCCATCAGTGTCGCTATGGTAGGGAATAAACCAGACAACGTCCGTATTGCTCTGATTCTCAAGCGTAAGCAGATAGTAATTCTCCGGAGCCGTGTCTAAATCCAGGCACTGACGATGACAGGAAACTGCTGTAATAAGAGACATTGCGGAAAGAACCGCGTAAAAAATGTGCTTTCTCATGATGATTCCGTTCTACTTTGAATACTTGCCTGACTGATAGCGATTCATGCCGATGTTCCAGCCTATTCCGAAATTGATGCTCAGGAAGTTGAACGGAAGTCTGGCTGCCGTGCTGACCGCGGAATTCACGTCAAGGACATATCTGTCCTCCATTTCCGACCATGCCACTGATTCAGCCCAATTGGATGGTTCAAAGGCCTTCTTGAACTGATAGCTGACCTTCTCGTAGTTGAAACTGTTCGGGAAACATTTGAAACCGCACTCTGCGGAAATGTAGAAATGACGGTTGAAAGTATATGTCAGCTGGAGGGATGCCGAAAGAACCGCTGTGATGCTCTTGTTGTCGGACACGGGTTCCTCCATATAGTCCAGATAGCTTTCCGTGACACGATATGTAACTCCTGTCGGAGCACTGCCGTCACGAGGGATACGTCTGTAACTGAATGAATTGCCCCTGAGACTGCCGACTCCGATTCCGACCATGGGGCGCAGGCTCCACCCTCCGAAATCATAGCGATAGGCAGCACCTATTTGGAATGCAGCCGCAGAGAAACTGTTGTCACATCCGAAAAGCTCTGACCCGTTGCGGAAACTATAGATATCGTTGACAATCCTCCCGTAGCGGTAGCGCCCTCCGTCAGCCTTGTTCACAGCCCCGAAGTAACTTACATCGTCAATGTCAGTGCCAAGAATGGAAAAGGAAACGAAAGCGCCCAAGTGTTTTCCGAAGAAATGGCTGTAACGCATCTGAAACTCTCCCCCGGCACCAATGCCGCAGGCGTTGCCCGAGTCTCCCGAGACGGAAAAGGGCATGCCGACGAATCCCCCCTGGACATCCACTGAACTACCATAAGCATATGCCTGAGGCACATCAGACCGCCTGCGTGCCTGGAGCTGAACAGCAAGGACAAGCATCATCAGCAAGATTAAGAATCGTTTCATAAGCTCAATTTTTATCGCCCACAAATATAGTCGATTCCCGCCTATTTCCAAAGGAGGCACTCATTCTTTTTTTCGGAAATTATATGCGACGGTGAACATAAAATAACGTCCCCAAGACGGTGTCCAACTCTGACTGTTGTAAAGGGCTGTGGCCTTCGTGACATATTTCGCGGAAGAATTAAGCAAATCATATCCTCCGAACCGCAGCGTAAGACTATTCCTGAGCATACGCCACTCCACATAGGCATTGAGCCTGTCGGTCAAGACATTCTGGCCGAACCCGGAAAGGTGCCTGTTATAGAAAAGGTCATTTTTTATGCAAAACTTTCCTTTTTTGAGAAACACATAGTCAGCCGAGAATCCCACCGAGAACGAAATCCATTCGGAAATTGTCTCCGAACCGTCACTGAATGAGTTGCAGTAATGGATCTTTGGAGAGAGATTAAAGAACAGCTTCTTTTGTATAGGCGTATATCTCATGTTTGCAGAAAGCATGGCAAAACCTTCGCTCAAACCGACAATCACATTTCCCGCATACTGTGGCCGCTCCTTGTAATGCCCGACGACATTTGCTCCAAGCGTCAGTTTATTCGGGATAAGCACACCGGAAACATTGGCAGAACCCTCAATCTGCCATGCCGGAACAGATGCGTTTGAAAATGTGTTTAAGATTGCACCGGCCGGCACAATATAATTACCATATTCGGGCAGGGCGGTCTCGGAATCAAAATACCTCGTCGCGGAGACAATGCTGTTGAAATGACATTGCCCGTCAATGGCAGCCAACAAGGTCATCCTGCGCTTCCTTCCTATAGGTGTGCTGTATGAAAGCTTCCCTGACAATCCATATTCCTGCCGCAATCGAGGATTCCCTCCAGTCAGAACAAGAGGATTTGCATTGCTTATCCTATCCCTTGATTGTTCGAGAGACGGTATTTCCGATGACGTGTGCAGGGTCATTGAAATGCGTCTGTATTTAATGGTGAGCCACGGCAAGACCGAAAAGAAATGCCTGTCAGACCCACATCCTGGTTTTGGCAAGGCCTCATTATCCTTCCTGTAAGTGTCCCTGAACTCGACATTTGCCGTGACCGCAAGACCTTTTCTTAAATAACTTCCGGACAACGAGACCGAATTATTGAAAATATTCCAAGTGTAATCATAGGTACTTCCATAATCAATGGAAGGATTTGACGGGTCCATGTTGTCTACCGCCATATTACGGCTTCGGCTATGAATGTACCCGGACTTGAGAGTCCCGACAAGTGAAAGGGTATGTTCATCGTTGTTTATGAGCATTCCTTCTAACGAAAGACCCGCACTGGCTGACACCCCTCTACCGAACCCTTCCGCAGAAAGTTGCCTGCGGTTGTACGAAGACCTCAATGTGTCCACATTCCACGAAACGTCCTTGTTGTCGTGAAAATCAGCCGCCAGTTCAAAAGACGGACGGATTTTTTCAAGGTCGTTATGTGCCCAGCCCAAACGGCCGCCCAAGCCATAGTTACGGACATCCGAGCCGCTGTTCTCATGACGTATCATCTCTGTTTCAGACAATATACGCTGTGCATCAACTCCGTCCGTCCTTGACTTGGAGACATTACCATTAAGACTGATGTCAATGCTTTTCAGCGGCGTGTCGTTAAGAACAGAAGAAAGTTCAAACGAATGCTTTCTGTTCAGACTTGAAACCGACGATGTGTCAAAATAGGTCATTGCGGGGTTTACCTCGGACTGGTAATATTCCGTAAGTGCATGGTTTGCGCTTTTATGCCAGTCGTTACCGAAAGAATACGAGGCCTTAATTCCATTGCCGTACAGACGGTTCTTCCAGTATTTTGAAACAGATGCGACAGCCGACACATTTTCGTCATAAGAAGACAATGCGCCGAGCCTCTGCGTTGCCAGGACGACGTCACTCGGAGTGGAATCCTCCAGATTGTCGGAATCAATTACAGAACCGACATTGCCGGTTGAGGCCAATGCACTTACCCCGAACATCTCAGACCAGAAAGCCACGCCTCCCGCACCGAGCCAACGTCCTGTCCCACCGTCTCCGTCCACGCCTCCGCCGGCAACAACCGCGGCATTAGCCAGAGACATGAGCTTCTCCTTTGTCTTTATGTCAAGTACTTTCTGCCGCTGCGCGTGCTTCAGCCCGCGGCGACGGTCGGTGGGAGCAATCTCGTCATAGACAAGAACTTTCGACACTTCATCTGCTTTCAGGGCATTCAGGGCCGTCATCGTGTTGTCTCCGAAAATAAGCACTCCATTGACATAGGTCCGTTTCACGACCTCTCCATCAACAGTTATCTTGTCCTGTCCGACCTGAAAACCGGGCAACTGCTCCAAAATAGCCCGTGCATTGTCCGTGTTTTGAGCAGAAACAGCCGCGGCATTGAAAATTGTCGTGTCGCCGGCCTGCTTTGAAAGAGGAATTTCAGCAGTCACAGCCGCACCATCCAAACGTTCAGGAACATCCTCCATCGTGAAATAGAACGCATTACGCCCCGGTTCGATGGTATATCTCCCGGAAATTGACTTTTTCCCGACTAAAAAGATATTCAGCAGAACAGTCTGCGGCTCAAGGTTTCTGAAAGCAAAAACTCCCTGCAAATTTGTTGTCGCATAAAGAGTGTCGCATTTTTCCGTCACAAGCCGGACATTTGCACTTGTCAAAGGGTGTATGAATTCACTCTTATTGCCCCCAAAGTCATCAGTGATTTTCTGAGATACGACACCATAAACATTGGCCAGAGCATCATTCTGCCCGTTCGCCGCATGACAGCCCAACGCCATGACATAAAACACCAGAATAATTTTTTTCCTCATAAACAAAATGTACGTAAAGCCAGAAATAAAAATCCGGAAGGAGGAAAAATTCAAGCATTAGTCCGTTTATCTGCTATAGCTATAGAGATATTCGTTCTGATTAAAAATTCTATCCCATGGTAGCAGACGACTATCTTGGTCGCATAAATCACTGGTGAAGAAAGTTTCTACTACAGGTTCAGAAAGAGTAAAGTTTATATTTGGATTATCTTTTACCATTTTGGCACTTGAATTCAGACCAATATATGAACATACCAAAGTGGCACCTTTCCTGCAAAGAATCTGATAGCGTCCATTCATATCCGTTAAAGTACCATCCGACGCAGAGCCTTTCACCATAACTACCGCGCCTATCAAAGGGTCGCCATAACTGTCCCTTACATACCCCTTCACCAATATTAGGTTTTGTGCAATAGCCACAGCACATGATAATAGTGCAATGCTTAGAAATAGAAATCGTTTCATAGTGTTTAAAATAAATGGGTTAATAATACTTATCCTCCTTCCGGATTCAACAATCGTCTCAAAGATATAGAAATTCCATATTCCATCCAAACAAAGTGTTTCACATTGTTTCATCCTGAAAACAGCATACAACGAATTGATACATAAACAATGAGTTTTACCTAACAGACTTTACTCCATTCCGACAACACCATATAACTCACTACCATTCAATTCGTTATATAGTAAAACTAAATAAGAGACACACCTATTTCGCGGAGTGGGATGAGAACAAAATCACGTTCGTACATTCGCGGATGCGGGATTATGAGGTCAGGGGTGCTGATTTTCTCGTCACCGTAGAGGAGAATGTCGATGTCGATGGGGCGGGAAGCGTATATCCTCTTGCCTTCGGAATCATAGACAGGAGATTTTGTTTCACGTCCGAGCTGCCGTTCAATGGATTTGACGGTCCTGAGGATGTCATGCGGAGAAGACGCCAGGTCGAAGCGCACGGCAGCATTCAGAAACTTCTTGTCGGACTCGAATCCCCACGGCTCGGTCTCAATCAAGGAAGACATTGCAACAGGCTTACGTTCAACACCTTCCATATCAGAAAATCTCTCCCCCATCATCCGCACCGCCGCAAGGATATTTTCCCTCCTGTCCCCCATGTTGCTGCCTAAAGAAAAATACACAGAAACGAAAGAATTAACCATAAGAATTCCTCCCCCCCCCCACAAAAAACACCTATAATAAAAACGCTGAAAGAAAGGAATTGCCAAAGTCCAACGAAGCAGGCCGCCTTTTAGGCGCCCCGCTATTCATCAAGACCAAGCTCAACAAGCGCCTCCTCCGACATCCGACTCTTGTCCCACGCCGGATCAAATACAAGGTCAACCTTAACGCTGACAACCCCGGGGACATCCTCGACGGACTTCTGCACTTCGTCCACGACATAGTCAGCCATCGGACAGTTCGGAGCCGTAAGCGTCATCTGAATGTAGACATTATGCTCCTCGTCAACCTTAAGTTCATAGATGAGTCCCAAATCATAGATATTGACAGGAATTTCCGGGTCATAAACCTGTCTCAAAGCACGTATTATATCACCTTCAAGCGCCATAATATCATTATCTCAATTTTTTGAAAACCAACAATGTCTATGCTATCGTAGACAAAATGGTCGCATCGATACATAACTGCGCGGCTGCGGCTTTTCTGATTGTCTCAATCATCGATGCAAGTCCGTTAGCCCTTGTCGGAGAAAGATTTTCCTTCAGACCGATTTTCTCGACGACGGAAAAATCGGAAAAGGCAATTTCCTGCGGCGTGCGCCCTGAATAGATGCGGATGAGCAGGGATATTATTCCCTTTGTGATGATGGCGTCGCTGTCCGCATTGAACCATAACCGGCCATCTTTATATTGCCAATCAAGCCAAACCCTCGATTGACAGCCTTTTATCAGATGATCATCAGTTTTCTTTTCTTCTGGATAGCCCTTCAGGGACTTGCCAAGTTCAATCAGGTATTCATATTTGTCAAGCCAGTCATCAAACATGTTGAACTCATCGATGACCTCGGATTCTACTTCCGCCAAACTATTTTCTTTATCCATATTTCTTAACTTTTAGCCCTCGCCATCTCAAGGGTCTCAGACTCAATACAAAATTGATTCCAACAAAGCCATTCTACAATACTCTTTATTATGACAGCATCTTCACAGCACGATCAAGTGAGCTCAGAAAATATTCCGCCTCCTCAAGCGTATTGTACGGGGCAAGCGAGGCGCGAAGAACTCCGGTCACGCCGAAACGTGCCATCACAGGCTCGGCACACATCTGTCCGGAACGCACGGCAACTCCCATTTTGTCAAGAATCTGCGCCAAATCCTCGTGATGCACCCCATCAACAGAGAAAGAGAACACCGGAACACGAGGCTTTGCTGTGCCAAACAGCCGGACGCGGGCTCTTGCCGAGAGTTCATCATAGAGAAAGGCGGACACTTCGTTATGATATTCCACTATTTCACTGTCAGTAAATTCTTTAGCCAATTCGAGAGCCGGTTTAAGAGTTGACTGACCGATGAAATTCTGTGTGCCGGCTTCAAACTTCATCGGAAGCGGTGCGAAAGTGGCATTTTCAAGCGTCACGGTGTCTACCATTTCCCCTCCGGAGAGAAACGGCGGCATGGTTTCGAGCCATTTCTTCTTTCCGTACAGGACACCGGTGCCGGTCGCAGCATAAATCTTATGTCCCGAGAAAGCATAAAAGTCACAGTCCAATTCCTGAACGTCTGCGCCGCAATGAACAATACCCTGAGCCCCGTCGACAAGGACCGGGACACCGCGACCGTGGCAAAAAGCAATGATTTCACTGACCGGATTCACTGTTCCGAGGACATTTGAAACCTGCGTGACGGCGACTATCCTTGTCCGGTCGTCAATTAGCTTTTCGAGTGCTTCGATCAACAGAGTTCCGTCATCTGCCACAGGGATAATCCTCAGCTGTGCGCCTTTCCTGCGGCAGAGCAGCTGCCAGGGAACAAGATTGGAATGATGCTCGACGGCGGAAACCACGACGTTGTCCCCCTCCTTCACGAACGCGTCGCCGAATGAATATGCTGCAAGATTGACCGACGCAGTAGTGCCGGACGTGAAGACAATCTCCTCACGATGCTCCGCATTTATGAACTCACGGACGGTGTCTCTCGCCTGCTCATAGTGTTCAGTAGCCACATTTGAAAGATAGTGAACCCCCCGGTGAATGTTCGAGTTCGCAGTACGAGAATACTCGTCCTGCATCCGCAGCACAGATTCAGGACGCTGCGACGTTGCCGCATTGTCAAGATAGACAAGCGGCTTTCCGTAAACAGTCTCGGAAAGCGAAGGAAACTTCGATCTTATTTCGTCTATTTTCATTGTCCCGTCTTTTACAACTGAAGCCAGGTTCCGCCGAGGCTCCACGCTACAAGACTGCAAAATTACAAAATAGTATTCTATCTTGTGAGAAGCTGTTTAAATTTTTTGTTCAATTTTCAATTGCCACTTTTCTGCGCTCGGCATAGCTCAAGCAAGCTTGGCTCTGCTCTCGCTTATCGAAAAGGTTCAGTTATTTTGAGATGTATTTTTGAGTCAGATTTTTCCGTTTTGAGAGGAGTTTAGTGGTGCTAAATGACGAACCTTTC
>DJRM01000092.1:21484-21634 GCA_002440085.1 Bacteroidales bacterium UBA6360 | reverse complement strand
CCTACATCGACTACCGCGACATAATCCGAGGCGGCGAGCTCACCTTCGAGATGACCGCCGCAGAATAAAAGTCTGAAATACGGGCAGACTCTACTCTGTACTCTGCCACAAAGACAATTAGCGCGAATTAATCCAGCTTCAGCACGGCCA
>DJRM01000092.1:0-21415 GCA_002440085.1 Bacteroidales bacterium UBA6360 | reverse complement strand
TCATGCGCTTCTTGCCCTGCTTCTGCTTTTCAAGCAGCTTTCGCTTTCGGGTGATGTCGCCACCGTAGCACTTGGCCGTCACATCCTTGCGGACAGCCTTGACTGTCTCGCGGGCGATGATCTTGGCTCCGATAGCCGCCTGGATGGCAATGTCAAACTGCTGACGCGGAATGAGTTCCTTGAGCTTCTCGCAGATCTTGCGACCGAAGTCGTAGGCGTGATCGACATGGATGAGGGACGAGAGGGCATCGGCAGGCTCGCCGTTGAGGAGGATGTCGAGCTTCACGAGCTTCGCGTCCTTGAACCCGACGATGTGGTAGTCGAAGGAGGCGTAGCCCTTAGAAATGGACTTGAGCTTGTCGTAGAAGTCGAAGACAATCTCGGAGAGCGGCATCTCGTAGGTAAGCTCAAGACGGTCGGCCGTGATGTAGTGCTGGTTTATGAGCGTGCCCCTCTTGTCGAGGCAGAGTTTCATTATCGGGCCGTAGAAGTCGGCCTTGGAGATGACCTGGGCGCGGATGTACGGTTCCTCGATGTGGTCGATGAGGGTAGCGGCCGGCAGTCCTGAGGGGTTATGGACGTCGATGCACTCGCCCTGAGTCGTATAGACCTTGTAGGAGACGTTCGGCACGGTCGTGATGACGTCCATTCCGAACTCACGGAACAGCCTCTCCTGCACGATTTCAAGATGCAGCAGACCGAGAAAACCGCAGCGGAAGCCGAATCCCAATGCGAGCGAGGACTCCGGCTCGAACACGAACGAGGCGTCGTTCAGCTGGAACTTCTCAAGGTCGGCGCGCAGTTCCTCGTACTGATCCGTCTCCACCGGGTACATTCCGGCAAAGAGCATCGGCTTCACCTCCTCGAATCCGGCAATCGCCTCATGGCATGGATTAGCGACGGTCGTGATCGTATCTCCCACCTTCACTTCGCTGGCGGTCTTTATTCCGGAAATTATATATCCCACACTTCCGCAGGCAATCTCGTCGCGAGGGCAGAGTTTCATCTTCAGCGCACCCACCTCGTCGGCGACATATTCCTTGCCCGTGTTGAAGAACTTGACTTTGTCGCCTGTGCGGATGGTCCCGTTAACCACCTTGAAATAAGCGATGATGCCCCTGAACGAGTTGAACACGGAGTCGAAAATCAGTGCCTGAAGCGGTGCATTCGGGTCTCCCTTAGGAGCCGGAACCCTCTCAACGATAGCGTCCAGAACCTCCTTTACTCCCTGCCCCGTTTTTCCCGAAGCCAGCAGAATTTCCTCATGTGAGCAGCCGATCATGTCGACAATCTGGTCTGAAACGACATCGATCATCGCCGATTCCATGTCAATCTTGTTCAGCACGGGAATTATCTCAAGTCCATGCTCCACAGCAAGATAGAGATTTGAGATCGTCTGCGCCTGAATGCCCTGCGTCGCGTCAACGACTAAAAGTGCCCCCTCGCAGGAGGCGATTGCACGGGAAACTTCGTATGAAAAATCGACGTGCCCCGGAGTGTCGATGAGATTCAGAGTGTAGGTGTCCCCCTTATATTTATACTGCATCTGAATCGGGTGGCTCTTGATTGTGATGCCCTTTTCCCGTTCAAGATCCATAGAATCAAGCACCTGGTTCTCCATTTCCCTCGCGTTCAAAGTGTCTGTGATTTCGAGCATCCTGTCGGCGAGCGTACTTTTTCCGTGGTCGATGTGCGCGATTATGCAGAAGTTGCGTATATATTCCATATTTTCTTATTTCGTGACGTACAACCTGCAAAGATAATCACAAAATTCCGTATTTTACGAAAAGGCCGAAATTCATCGGGTGCAAGAGTCACTGATGAATTTCGGCCGAACTCGTTTCGATGTGTCTACAACTATAAGGCCTTTATCCGTTTGCAGGCAGCCCTGCAACCGCCAGGCACTAGAACCGCTTCATTGGCAGGAACTGAGGAAAGCCGCCCTGAAAGAGCGCCGGCAGGATTAGCGCTGATTGTCAGTTCCGACACGACCGGTTTGTTTTCACTATGGAAACGAACTGACTTCATGCTTATGGTCTTGGTGACCGTTCCGTCCGGCTTAACCGTCAGACGGTTAAGAGCCCCGGCACGTCCAGCCGCATCGAATGCCACGGCGGCAACAACCACATCCGTCTCCTGAAGCGGGAATGCCGCCTCTTTCTGATCCACAGTTCCCTTCATCCTGAGAGCCTCGATGATGTCATATTCGTCAAATCCGTCAAGATTCCTGTAGACACCGGTATACCAATGTTCAGTGGCAACGGACGGAGAAAACGTCAGCGCGGCCACTTTCTTGCCGGCATACTCCGCCCCATATTTTGCTCCGTCAACAATCTGACAGTCAATCCCTACGGTGACGCCGGAACCTGTAGGCATCTCCGGCGTGGTAAACTCCACTGTCGTGACACCTGTCGTGGCTCCTCCGTTGTAGCCGAACGCATACGCTACATATTTCGTCTTGGACACAAGAATATCCGACGCGTCAACCACATGAGTTCCCTGCGCGAGGTAACTGTCGATAGACTCGCCGGCCTCGGAAAGCACCCAGGATGTTATATCCTTGTAATCCTTGAACTTGGAGAATGTTTCCCAGTCCATACAGTCCGTGAAATAGGTCTCCTCGTCAGTGGACGGGGTGAACTGAATCTTGGCCCCGTTGAACTTGAGGTCATATACTGCGCCTTTGAACGTCATTGACGACGGTTCGGGTTCCGTAGTCGTGAATGTCTTCTTGAACACGGAAGTGGTGCCTGTTCCTGACGGGTCAAGGCCGAAAGCGAAGACCACGTATTCCGTACCGGCCCTGAGCTGCTTGGCGGCCGACGAATCCTCTCCCGCGGCCAGGAATGTGGCGAACGAAGCATCCTTTCCCATCATCTGATAAATCTCAACGGCGCCGCGGATAAGTTCAATGTTCTTCGCGATTATGCCGTCATCTCCGCCATATTCCTCGCCATAATATTCTGCGGCAGAAAGATAGTTGTAGAAATAGCTGCAGGAATTGTCCGACGGCGTCACCTTGATGCCGGCAGACACGGAGGTGATGTCGCTGACCTCTATTTCGAACGAGCAGTCTACAGGCTCGACCTCCAGCGTACGGAACGCCGTCTTGACAAGGCCTTTCCCGCCGAGATAGTCGCTGTCAAGAGTGAATGCGTAAACATAGTATTCCGTGTCTCCGCTGAGATCGTCGATGCTGCCCGCGATGTCATCTGTGTAGACAAACTGCTCTTTGACGAATGTCGTGTAGTCTTCCTCGTAAAGCTCGGCCATTTCGTGAAAATAGTCTATGTCGCTGTCAATCAGAGCGGCATCTGAGCCGAGCTTGTCATATTCCGCCTTGGAGACGATGCCGGCGTAGTATTCAAGATCCGCGTCGAGCATCCTGACGTTGACGCTGACGGAATAGGTGGTCATATCGGCAGCCTCGACTTCGTATGAGGCAAGCTCCGGCTCAGGTTCCGGCTTTGACGGCTCACCATTTCCGCCGCCAGGAGTCACAGGCTCGACCTCCTTGGCACAGGAAACGGCTAAAGCCGCAAAAACTGCCAGAGCCGATACAACCCTGACAGCAAATTTGATAAATCTCATCTTGTACGAATTCAAATTGATTGCATGAGATTAAAACTCGTACATTGCACGGACATGCGCAGAATATTCCTCATCAGCCTTGTACTCGCCTGAAGTTGTTGGCGTACCATCCTTCTTCAGGGATGTCTGAAATGCGAGAATCTCACCATCCTCACCTTCTGCCTCCGTCGATGTCCAATAGTAGTCTTTCTGGATTTTTTCTCCGCCATTCTGCTCAAGTGTCGGATTTATAACAGCCATGTTGGCCATAAAGGCCTCCACCTCGTCGCACGCCGGGAAATACCATCCGTCACCATGATCCAAACACCATTTGAATGATTCTTCATAACCGCGAAGCGACGGGTTCGAGTCTTTTATCTTTGCCGTATTCTCCTTACCGCTGGTCTCGCTTGTCGCTCCCGTGGTTGTCTCCTCAGTTGACCATACCACATAACCTGTTTCATCCAGCGACACAATCTTTCCATGCTGCGAATCGTCGGAAACCCAACATACGACACCCTGCACGCCGTCAACTTCATAATAGTCGCCGACCGCCCAGACCTTTGCAGGAACAATGACAGTCACCTTGCACTCGGCCTTAAATCCTGAGCATTCCGCAGTGACGACGGTCTCCCCGACTGCAACCGGAGCCACGGTTCCGTCCTCAGCGACAGTGGCAACCTCAGGCTTTGAACTTGTCCAAGTAACAGTCTTCTCACTTTCGGAAACATTCCACGGCTCAACCGTCGCCACAAGCTTCACCGAAGTCCCGCCGAGCGCAAGCTCAAGTTCAGTCTTGTCCAGCGTAATCCCGGTAGCCGCCACATAAACGGTGACCTCGCATTCCGCATATTTTTCTCCGACAGCCGCCTTAATCTTGGTTGTTCCAAGAGCCACGGCCTTCACGAGCCCTTTTTCATCAACCGTGGCAACAGCCTCGTCATCCGATGACCACACTACAGCCTCGTATGTCGCGTCCTCCGGGAGCACAGTTGCCGTCAGCTGGCATTCCCCCCCCCTCGCGACACGCACTGTCGTGGCATCAAGTTTGACTTCCTCAACGGCCACAGGCTCCTTTTCAGGCTCCGTCACCGTCTCATTCTTCGTGCAGCTGCAAAGCACAGCCACCAGGCCGCATACGCCGGCCATAACACTAAATACTTTCATAATGAAACAAGATTTATTGTAACTAACACGCGTAAGGCTCCAATGCGGCCATACACTACACTAACGTCAACAAATTTATATAAAGAAAATGTAAGTTCATATAGGAAAAGTGCATTTTTTGTGACATTTTTTCAACACCAGCGCTAAACTTATGTTGAAAAGTCTTGTCTAACGAGGGATTTATCATTGAAAGATAAACATTTATGAACACTGCGGAAGAACATATATCCGAAAGGCTCGGGGCGAAGGATTACCGAGGGGCGTTTGACGGCATAGTCGCGCTCTACGGCGAGAGGATGTATTGGCAGATTCGACGGTTGGTTTTTTCCCACGACGACACGGACGACGTTCTTCAGGACTGCTATGTGAAAATATGGAAGAACCTTCCGAAGTTCAGGGCGGATTCGGGGATATACACATGGATATATCGAATCATAATCAATGAAAGCCTGAATTTTCTGAGGAAACGGGATATTCTTTCGCGTTTTTCATCCGCAGACTTCGAATCTTCGGCCGTCAGGCATATCGAAGGCGACACATATTTTAACGGAGACCATGCGCAGGCCGCACTTTATCGCTCAATCGCCAAACTCCCGTATAAACAGAGGCTTGTGTTTGAGATGAGATATTTCGACGAGGTGGAATACAAGGAAATGTCGAGGATTCTCGGAACGTCGGAGGGGGCGCTGAAAGCCTCATATCACATCGCCTACAACAAGATACGCGATGACTTGGCGAAAGATTCTGCGGAGCGCGTCTAAACTTTTGAATGAGTAATCTGTCTAAAAACCCGTGAGTATGAAACAGAATGATATGGACATCTTGAAAGACAAGGCAAGGCTGAAGGGCAATCCTTTCGTCGTCCCTGAAGGCTATTTCGAAGCGATGAGGGAGAGGGCTTCGCGAGTTCCTGAAATTCAGGAGGTTCACAGCAGGAAAGTCCGCCGGATTCTGGTACCGGTTCTCTCGGCGGCCGCCTCCATCGCTCTGATTCTTTCCGGCATGCTGCTTTTTGACGGCCGCATGGCAGCACCGGAGCACACGCTCTACTCGGACAACGTCGCGACGGCAATGAGTAGTGATGAAATCATTGAATATCTGATATATACCGGCACATCGGTTGAGGATGTCAATATGTACCAAAAAGAAACTCAAAAATGAAAAATGTTTATAAGGTTTGTTTGTTAGCGCTGGCAATGCTCCCGGGGACATTGAACCTGGGAGCCCAGCCTAAGGGAGAAAAAAAGGACAAGGATCCGGAATTTTGGAAGAAGGCCAAGGCGGAAAAGGTTGAGTTCATCACGAAACGGATGGGACTGCAGAAGGACGAGTCGGAAGCATTTCTGAAAGCCTATAACGAATACGAGGAACAGAAGGGCAAGTTGTTCCACGAGCGCCAGGAGGCTTTCATGGCGTTGAAGAAGGCGTTGAGGTCAAAAGAGGAGACGGATATCCAGGCTGTTCTGAAAAAGTACATTGAAGCCCGCGCCAAATTGGAGGCCTTGGAAACGTCTGACTATGAAAAGTTTTCGGATTTGCTCACAGATGAGCAGATTGCCCGTCTTATGGTGGCGGAGGAGGATTTCCGCCGGGAACAGATTCATAGGCTTGACGGTCGGCGGGGCGGTCCCGATGCACCACCTCAAGGACGCGGAGAACCTCGTGGCAGAAGAGCGGACATGACGGATGCCGAGCGTTAGGCTCTTGCCGCCTTAATATTGTCAGTCTCCGAGCAGAAGAAAATCAGAAACAATATCGAGATATTGTTCTGAATACTTTCCATTCATATTTATTGTAATGTTCTCCTGCGATACTGCGGTTTTCTGCCCGGTGTCGCGGGAGAATTCCATTATTGCCCGATAGGCAGGCTTGCGGTCGGAGGACTGTATTCTCACTATGCGGGAGAGCCGAAGCCCATGTTGCGCGGCAGTCCTTTCTGCCTCGGCCTCGCGTTCCGCCGGGAGGATCAGGCTCAGCCCTCCGTATTCGTTGAGATGGCTTGCTGCGAAGTCCATGATTTCTTCCGTCGGAAGCGCGTCGGCATGGCGTGCCTGCGCCTTTCGCGAGGATGGCGAGTGCAGGGTCTCGGTGAAGAAGGGCGGATTGGAGAATATCAGGTCATATTCCGCATCCGGCCGGAACATAGACAGCGGGCAGAGATGCGCTTTCAGATAACCGGCCCATGGAGAGTTGCTGAAATTCTCCCCTGCCTCCTCGGCTGACGCACTGTCGATGTCAATGGCTTCCACGAGAAAGTCCATGGTTCCAGGCAGCCGTCCAGGCAACTCTACGTTTGGAAACAAGCTTGAAGACAATTTCCGGTCATCATGGTTCCAGGCAGCCTCGGACAGCCTCTGCGCGGCCATAAGGGCTATGGTACCGGTACCCGTGCCGATGTCAAGAAGGCGGCGTTCATTCCCGTTGATGGTCATGAGCGCGCCGAGCAGCACGCCGTCGGTGTTGACCTTCATTGCGGAGTTCTCGTTCCGCACCTCAAATTTTCTGAATCTGAAAATTCCCATTCTCTCATTGTCTCTTCGGTTTGGTTGGTGTGGGCTCCGTTTTTTCTTAGGATGTGTCCTTATCCTTTCGGTCGCAAAGCTGCGCAAGGGGGGGAGCCTCACCATTCCGGTCGCTACTCCACCTTGAGGATAAGCCCGTCCTGCATGGTGAACTTCCTGTCGCACATGTCCGCAAGGGCGCTGTCATGAGTGACAATCACGACCGTCTGGCCGTGCCGCTCTCTCATGTCAAAAAACAACCGGTGAATCTCCTGCTTGGTCACGGAATCGAGGTTTCCGGAAGGCTCGTCGGCAAAGAGCACCGCCGGACCATTTACGAGCGCCCTTGCGATGGCGACCCTCTGGGCCTCTCCTCCGGAGAGTTCCGACGGCTTATGGTCGAGACGTCCCTCAAGTCCGACCTCCGCCAACAGCTCACGTGCCCTCGCCTGAGCCTCCTTCCGTCCCGTGCCTGCGATGAATGCCGGAATCATGACATTTTCCAGTGCCGTGAACTCCGGAAGCAGATGGTGGGACTGGAACACGAATCCTATTTTTCTGTTCCGGAACTCTGAAAGACTGTCTCCTTTCATGGACAGCACGTCATAGCCGTCAATTGCCAGGCTTCCGCCGTCAGGCCGCGAGAGCGTGCCGAGAATCTGAAGAAGAGTGGACTTGCCGGCGCCTGAGGCTCCGACGATAGAGACGACTTCCCCCTTTCCTATTTCAAGGCTTATTCCGTTGAGAACCTGAAGGTTCCCGAAACTTTTCGTTATGTTCTCCGCTGTAATCATATCAACAAAACATCTCCGTATTGCATACGCCGCCCTCCTGCAATCTTCATCATGGCACTGTTTTGGCAAACGCAGGAAACAGGAAGCGCCGTTCAAAGGTAGCAAGAAAGAAACATGAAAAAAATAAATTGCATCAGATTTTCCTGTTATTTTCGAGTATAGATTTCTTTTTGAAGAAGGAGTGTACTGGATGTACATGACTGATGAGAAAAGGAATATAGACTGAAAAGAACGAAAAAGATGATGCAGGTTATTTTTTGAAGGTTTCAAAGTCCGTCCGCACGATGAAAATGCTGAAAAACGGTAAAAAATTCAAAAAATTTTGGTCGTTTTCAAAAAGTGGCTTATCTTTGCTGTCCCAATTGAGGGAACTCGGGGTGTGGCGCAGTTGGCTAGCGCATCTGGTTTGGGACCAGAGGGTCCTGTGTTCGAGTCACAGTACCCCGACAAAGGAAGAGGAGACGATGAGGAATCGCCTCCTCTTTTGATAGCGGGGACCTTGTGATCTATCAGATAGTTTCACATGGCAACGGCAAAGAAAGTAACGACAAAAAATGGGACGGACATGGAGCACACTATCACGATAAGGAACACGGAAGACCTTGACAGAGCTGCCGGGGAATTCCTCAGACAGATTGGGGAGCACAGGCTCATAGCGTTCTACGCTCCCATGGGCGCCGGCAAGACAACGTTCACGACGGCGCTGTGCAAGCGTCTTGGAGTGACCGACCCCGTCTGCTCTCCGACCTTCACCATAATAAATGAATATGTCTCAGCCAACGGAGAATCAATCTACCACTTTGACTTCTACCGCATCACCAAAAATTCCGAGGCAATCGACATAGGACTTGACGACTATCTCTACAGCGGATGTCTCTGCCTTATGGAATGGCCGGAGAACATCGAGGATCTGCTGCCGGGGGAGACTCTCCGTGTCCGCATTTCCGTGAACCAGGACCAGTCCAGGACACTCAGCTGGACAGACTGAGCGGTTAAAGGCTCACTCATCAGCCGGAGCCTCAAGTTCCTCCATGACGGAAGTGACTATGCCCCTGAAAGCGAGACTGTCAACCTTGCCACTCCTCCAGACTATGGCGCGGCCGCCGCTTGTCGAAGTCATCCCGACTTTTATCCCGCGGTCGGTACAGCACAGCGCGGCATCCGTCATTGTGGTGTAGCCTCGTGGAAGAGTGTCGCATACCGAGCCGTTGCAAAGGATGTCGACTCCACCGCTATACAGAGACTTGCGCACTCCGGCCACGGAATCCCCCAAATGGCGGAATCCGGTCGGAATGTCACTGCGGCTCCATTCCTGCCAACAGCGCGTGCCGGAGTAGACGGCAGTGCGGGACGAAAACATTGCTGACACCGAAAGCACGGAAAGAAGAGGCGCGGCGTCTGACAGCACGGTTCCGTTTTTGATGGAACTTAAGAACCCGGACGTGGGCACAGTCCTCCCCGTGCCGGCGTCGACATCGAATATCTCCATTTGAGTCGCGTCCGGAAAGTCCGGATTCGAGCGGAGGCACAGCACTTTTATGCCGCCTCCCGCATCAGACGACTCTTCAGCGGAAGACGGGGCCTCCCGGAAAACGAAGCCATAAACCTCAACAATGTCCGCAGGCAACTCTATCATCACGCAATCCGGACCAGTGACCGCATAGTACAGATATGTTATCCCAGAAGTGGAATTTACGGGCAAACGGTAGAAGAAGCGGATCTCCCCTTCCGGAGAAACCCCGGCATTCTGAAACACACTGCCGTCAAAACCGATGAAGACGGGAACTCCGTCGACACGCGAAGAAAACCCGCGCCCGTCACGCGCCTCCCCGAGAGTCAGCACGCGACCGTCCCGCTCTGCCAACAAGACGATGCGCTCGCGCCCTGCATAGCGAAAGAGTTCCGCCCCGTCCCGAGATACAATAGTGTGAGTGTCAGTAGAATAGTCCGTGTAGACATGCCCTCCGACATAGCGGTGCATGTCGAGATCTTCAGAGACTGCATGTTCCTCACCCGTAGGAATACGCAGTACAAGCCGATCCCCGCGATACATCACGATGTCCGGAGTTCCGTTAGCCGTTTCTGGATGGTTCCAGTCATAGCCTTCCGGATATTCAAGCCCTGTCACCACAAGTTCCGTCTTCGGAAGCGGAGGGTCAATGTAATCCGGGATTCCCGGTTCGGGCACTATCTCTCCAAGTTCCTTCAGACCGCAGCATGTCAGCGCAACCGCGGCAAGCAGCAAAAAGACAAGTTTTCGCATACGCACTCCTTTCATAAAGTTCAAACGCCGGGGTAAAAATCCGACGACTGCAAAGAAATGGCAAAGGAACATAAACGACAAAAAAGTGGCGTCACATAAGAGCGTTTCGCCACCAATTTCTCTTTTTATAGATTTTTTCTCTTTTTATAGATTTTCGAGGAAAACACGTTTTGAAACGCGTGGAAGCCCGATTTTTATCTTTTTTTATCTATATAATAAACTGACGGGCCGCTTCCGGACATCGCGGCATAGACACATCCCCGTGCATAACAGGCATCTATGGTCTCGCGAACAAGAGGGTGCGCTGCGGAAATTACAGGCTCAAAGTCGTTCTTCAGAAGACCGCGCCACTGCGTTATGTCATGGGAAAGAGCATCACACAGGCTAATTTCCGGAACGGACGGAGTTATGCTGCGGTAGGCCTGAGCCGTGGAAACTTTCAGGCGGGAGTCAAGCGCAATGACTCCCAGACGATATGCAGTGCCCGAAACCTCAGCCGGTCCCGGCGCCGCGTATGCCTGTTCACACGAACTCAGAACGGAGCAAAGGCCGTCACGGCAACCAGCTGCCTCGCCGCCAAAATCAATGGCAGGCAAGTCAAAGTCAGAGAGAATCTCGCCCCTGCCCTCCCCAATCATAGGGCGGTTATAAACAAAGAACGGACAGTCGCTGCCGAGTTCGGCGGCAAGAGCGGCAAGTTCAGCCATCCCAAGGCCGAGAGAGAAGAGCTCGTTCAACATTTTCAGCGTGAATGCCCCGTCGGATGAGCCGCCTCCGAGTCCGCCGCCCACCGGGTTGCGTTTTTCAAGCGAAATCGCGACCGGCCCGATTCCGAACCGTTCATTCATCAGCCTCCACGCCTTTGCACAGAGGTCCGACATCGGGTCCCAGTCTGGGATGCCGGGTTTGGAAGAAGTTATGCTGATGGAAAACTCGTCCGCCGGGACTATTTCAAGAACATCCGTCATCCCGAAGTAGGGCACGAACAAGGTCTCGATGTCGTGGTAGCCGTCAGGACGCCGACGAAGCACGTTCAGACCAAGATTGACCTTGACGTTGGGGTAAGTGATCATATCCGAATTAGAGTATCAAATCCATTTGGACGGCTCCCGCTTATCGAAAGGACTACAGACAAATCCGCCTGATTGCCGCCCCCGCCTCATTCTTCAGTCTCTCGCGGGCGGACTCGTCAGGAACGATGTCAAACACCGGCGACACGAATGAAATCATCTGGAGGAAACGTGCCTCCTCAAGAGAAATACCGCGTGAGCGCATATAGAACTGCTCATCCTCGTTGAGCTTGCCGATTGTGGCCCCATGGGAGCACTTCACGTCATCAGCGTAAATCTCAAGCTGGGGCTTGGTGTTCACCCTCGCGCCTTCGGAAAGCAGCAGATTGTGGTTCGCCTGATAGGCCTCTGTTTTCTGCGCGTCCTGCGCCACGACGATGCGTCCGTAGAAATCGACACGCGCAGAGCCGCCTACAAGATTCTTGAAAAGCTGTGACGACGAGCAGCCGGGCACATTGTGCCTCAGTTCGATGTGTATGCGGACATTCTCGTCTGCCGTTGATATTCCGACGCCGTTAAGGGTAAAGCGGGCGCCTTCCCCGTTCAGCTCAACTTTCAGCGAGATGTCAGCACTGACTCCGGGAAGAGCGACAAGCAGCACGAAAAGTTGCTCATCACGCCCAAGGGCAATTGACTCAGGAACGGCGTCGCGTCCGAGGAAATATGTCCTAAAATTTGTCATAACCATTCTCCTCAATGAAATCGACAAGTTCCTTCCCGGCTGTCTTCACGATGCGTCCGTCCTTCAGAACATGCACCACATCAGGCACGATGTATTCCAGAAGTCGCTGATAGTGAGTGATTATGATCGAAGCCTTTTCCGGAGTGTGCAGTGCGTTGACGCCGTTCGCAACGATTCTGAGCGCGTCCACGTCCAGCCCGCTGTCGGTCTCGTCAAGAATCGAGAGCACAGGGTCGAGCATCGCCATCTGGAAAATCTCGTTGCGCTTCTTCTCGCCTCCGGAAAACCCGACATTCACCTCTCTCTTCGCGAACTCGGGTCTCATCTGAACGAAAGCCATCTTCTCGCGGAGCAGCTTCAGAAACTCGCCGGCCTTCATAGGCTCCAGCCCCTTGGCCTCGCGGTGCGAATAGACAGCGGTTTTCATGAAATTCGTGATGCTGACTCCCGGAATTTCCACCGGATACTGAAATGACATGAATATTCCAGCCCATGAACGTTCCTCCGGAGACATGGCCAGCAGATCCTTTCCCATATACTCGATTGTACCTTCGGTGACAGTGTATTGCGGCTTTCCCGCGAGCACGGAACTCAGCGTGCTCTTTCCTGCGCCGTTCGGCCCCATAAAGGCGTGTATCTCCCCTTTCCTGATTTCGAGGTCTATGCCCTTGAGGATTTCCTTTCCCTCGATTCCGGCCCTCAGACCCTTTATTTTAAGTATGATGTCAGACATATGTTTATATATTGTCAATTCAACTTTATCCAAAACGCGGTTTTCAAACGGCTCCTACTCAGCGGCTTCCGACACGCACCAATCTTCAGGCGTTCTTCCTGTACAGTTTCATCCACGACACAAGCGATGCGATGCCGTTGATAAGGTAGAGTCCGCAGATTATCGGCATGAACACGTGTCCCACAGAAATATGCAGGGCAAGCTGGGTTATGTTCACAAGCAGCCACGCCACCCAGCAGTCCCATTTCTTGAGTGCGGAGAGGAACTGCGCCACGAGTATCAGCACCGTCACGCAGGCATCCAGGTACGGAACCGGGTCGGCAGGGAACTTTCCCGGAGCCCAGACCGTCCCGAGCCTGTGAATCAGCCAGCCCCAGACTCCAGCCAGGACAAACACCGATACGACGGCAATTGCTCTCTGAGGCCAGGTCAGCATCGACACCTTAAGTTCTCCGTTATCCTCGGAGGACTGCTCGCCAGCCTTGGGATGCGTCCAGCGCCAATGCCCCAGAATATTGATTCCCAATGAGATGGGCTGAAGAATCAGGGAAGCGTAGAGATGTTTGTTCCAGAACATGAGAAAAAGGGCGGCGGTGTAGAGATAGCCCACCCAGAAGTTGTACTTGCTGTTTCGCCCGGCAAGGACCACGCAGGTCAGCCCCAGCACCGAAGTGATGAGGTCTATCAGCAGCACCGGCCGGTCGCCGCCTATTGTGAAGAGTGTATAATTTATAAAATCCATAATATATATCATCCCACCGACCCTTCAAGTGACACTGACAAAAGTTTTTGCGCCTCGACGGCGAACTCCATCGGGAGCTTGGCGAGGACCTCCTTTGCATATCCGTTAACGATAAGCCCGACGGCATCCTCCGGTCCTATGCCCCTCTGGTTGCAGTAGAAGAGCTGATCCTCGCTGATTTTCGAGGTTGTCGCCTCGTGCTCCACGACGGCCGTAGGGTTGGAGTTCTGAATGTCAGGAAAGGTGTGCGCGCCGCAGCGCGAGCCGATCAGCAGACTGTCGCACTGGGAGTAGTTCCTCGCGTTGTCCGCCCCGGGGAGCATTTTGACGAGCCCCCGGTAGCTGTTCTGGCTGTGCCCGGCGGAGATTCCCTTGCTGACTATGCGGCTGCGGGTGTTGCGCCCGATGTGTATCATCTTGGTTCCCGTGTCAGCCTGTTGGAAATTGTTCGTGACGGCGACGGAATAGAATTCCGAAGAGGAGTTGTCCCCCTTGAGTATGGTCGAAGGGTATTTCCATGTAATCGCAGAGCCCGTCTCGACCTGAGTCCACGACAGATGGCTTCCGCTACCCTTGCATATCCCCCTCTTGGTCACGAAGTTAAATATTCCGCCGCGTCCCTCGGCATCGCCCGGATACCAGTTCTGAACCGTCGAATACTTCACGTCGGCATCCTTCTCTACGACGATTTCCACCACCGCTGCGTGCAGCTGGTTCTCGTCACGCATAGGGGCGGTGCAGCCCTCCATATAGCTTACATACGAGCCCTCGTCGGCAATGATGAGCGTGCGCTCGAACTGTCCGGTGCCCTTTGCGTTAATGCGAAAATAGCTGGAGAGCTCCATCGGGCAGCGCACCCCCTTCGGAATGTAGCAGAAAGAGCCGTCGCTGAACACCGCCGAGTTGAGCGCCGCGTAGAAATTGTCTCCGGAAGGCACTACTGTCGCGAGATATTTCCGCACGAGGTCGGGATGTTCGCGCACGGCCTCCGAGAACGAGCAGAAGATGATGCCTTTTTCCTCAAGCGCGGCACGGAAAGTCGTCTTCACCGAAACGGAGTCGAAAACGGCGTCCACCGCCACACCCGCAAGCGTCTCACGTTCGTGGAGAGGTATTCCCAACTTGTCGAAAGTCTTCTCAAGTTCCGGGTCTATATCCTTCGGACGGTCGATGTCCTTCTTGGGCGCGGCATAATATATAATGTCCTGAAAATCAATCTCCGGAATGTTCAGATGCCCCCAAGTCGGCACCTTCATCCCCTGCCATTTGCGGAAGGCGTCGAGACGGAAGTCGAGAAGCCACTGCGGCTCCTCCTTCTTCGCTGAAATGAGGCGTATGATGTCCTCGTTCAGACCTTTGGGAATAAATTCCTGCTCCAGATCCGTCACGAATCCGTGTTCATATTCCTTTCCGGCGATTTCCTCGATTATATTTTTTTCTTCTGTATATTTTTCTTCCATATCCAATTCGTACAACTCACAAAGTTAGTATTTTTTGTACGAATATGACATTTTCGACTCCTCCATCGATGAAAAATTAAAATAACACACCCAAAACTTTGGTATATTTTGTAATTTTGCAGTTCACTTAAAAAAGGTTTAGTGTATTATGCCACATTTTTCTCTTCCAAAGGACGGCGGTCTCATTCCGGACAGCATTCCTGACGACATTCTTCACAGTTACGAAAAAATCCCTACGGAAATCTTCTCCGAGCAAGCGGACGCAAGCGAAGCCATCGCGGACATCATTGTTGACACGATAAAGGCCAACGGCGGGAAGCTCAGGCTCGGGCTCAGCACGGGCTCGTCGCCGAGGACTCTGTACAAGATTCTGGCGGGAAAATATGCGGAAGGCCTCGTCTCGTTCAAGGACGTGGAGCTTTTCAGCATTGATGAATACTATCCGTGCAACGGCATCGAGAAAACGAGCCGCAACACCTGCCTGCATGAGGAACTCATTGACCTCGTGGATTTTCAGGAAAAGAACGTTCATTTCCCGGACGGGACGGTGGACAGGGCTTCGGTCGGGGCATACTGCGCCGAATATGACAGGCTCGCGAGAAATCTCGACCTGCTGGTGATGGGCATCGGAGAGACCGGTCAGATCGGATTCAACGAGGCAGGTTCGTCGGAGAAGAGCCGCACGAGGGTAGTTCTTCTCGGCTACAAGTCGCGCAACAGGCAGGCAAAGAACTTCAAGGGCAATGTCGACCTCACGCCGAAGACTGCCATCACGATGGGCATCAGCACGATGCTGTCCGCGAAAAAGATAATCCTGATGGCATGGGGCGAGGACAAGGCGGCCTCCGTACAGAAAGTTGTGGAAGGCGAGATGACGAGCGACTATCCGGCTTCGCTTCTACAGCAGCACGACGACGTGACATTCTACACTGACGAGAACTCCTCGGCGAACCTCACCCGCTTCGTCGCGCCGTGGCTCATCGGCCCGTGCGAGTGGACTCCGAAGTTCGTGAGAAAAGCGGTAGTATGGCTCTGCCAGCAGGTTCACAAGCCGATTCTCAAGCTCACGCACAAGGACTATCTCGACAATTCCCTCGGCGAACTGCTCGAACTCAAGGGGCCTTTCGACAAGATTAACATAGACGTGTTCAACGACCTCCAGCACACGATTACCGGCTGGCCGGGCGGAAAGCCGAACGCGGACGACAGCACAAGGCCGGTTCCGTCGAAGCCGTTCCCGAAGAACGTGCTCATCTTCTCGCCGCATCCTGATGACGACGTGATCTCGATGGGAGGAACATTCATCAGGCTTGTACAGCAGGGGCACAACGTCCACGTTGCCTATGAGACTTCCGGCAATGTCGCGGTGCATGACGATGTGGTTCTTCAACACATGGACGCAATCCACGAACTAGGCTACGGGGATGACTTCGACAAGGTGAAGGCAATCATCGCTACCAAACGCCCCGGAGAGCCGGAGCCGCGCGAACTTCTGAACATCAAGGCGGCAATCCGCCGTTCCGAGGCACGCGCCGCCGTCCGCTCTTTCGGTCTGAACGCCGACACCAACGCGCATTTCCTCAATCTCCCGTTCTATGAGACGGGCGGGATCAAGAAAGGAGAGAGGACGCAGAAAGACATCGACATCATACTCGACCTTCTCCACAAGGTTCAGCCTGACCAGATTTATGTCGCGGGCGACCTCGCCGATCCGCACGGCACGCACAGGGTGTGCACGGAGGCAGTACTTGAGGCGCTGCGCCAGTGCGAGGGCGAGGAGTGGCTAGCTCACTGCCATGTGTGGCTCTACAGGGGTGCATGGATGGAGTGGGAACTCGGCCGCGTGGATATGGCGGTTCCGCTGAGTCCGGACGAGCTTATCATGAAGAGGCACGCTATTTACAGGCACCTGAGCCAGAAGGACATCGTGCCGTTCCCAGGCGAGGACAGCCGCGAGTTCTGGCAGAGAGCCGAGGAGCGGACGCAGAATACCGCACGCTTGTACGATGAGATGGGAATGGCGGAATATCAAGCCATTGAGGTTTTTGTTAAATTATTTTAAATATGAGAGTTATAATTGAGAATACGGATGCGCAGGGAGCGGTTTGGGCTGCGCGGTATATCGTTTCGCGGATTAAGGCTAAGGCCGCCGTGACTGACAAGCCGTTTGTACTTGGACTGCCGACAGGCTCGACGCCGCTCGGGACTTATAAGGAACTCATCCGCATGAACAAGGCGGGCGAGGTTTCATTCAAGAATGTGATTACGTTCAACATGGACGAGTATGTCGGGCTGCCGGAGTCTCACCCGGAGAGCTACCACAGCTTCATGGCGCACAATTTCTTCGACAACGTCGACGTGCCGAAGGAGAACATCAACATCCTCAACGGCAACGCCCCTGACCTTGAGGCGGAGTGCGCGTCCTACGAGGAGCGGATAAAGGCCGCAGGCGGAATCGACCTGTTTATGGGCGGGGTCGGTGAGGACGGCCACCTCGCATTCAACGAGCCGTTCTCATCTCTCGTCTCACGCACCCGCGTGAAGACACTCACCTACGACACAAGGGTTGTCAACGCCCGCTTTTTCGACGGCGACATGAACAAGGTTCCGGCACTCGCCCTCACGGTCGGGGTCGGCACAGTGATGGACTCCAAGGAGGTTCTCGTGCTCGCGTTCGGCCACAAGAAGGCACGCGCCGTCCAGCAGGCCATCGAGGGGGCATATTCCCACACCTGTACCCTCTCGGCCCTCCAGAACCACCGCCACGGCATCATCGTCTGCGACGAACTTGCAGCGGGCTGTCTGATGCTGGACACCTATAAGTACTTTAAGGACATCGAACGAGACAACTTGTGACGTGTCTTTGAGCGGTCTGCGGCGTTGGGCAGCTTGATGAAATGCTCACAACCATAAGGTTGCTGCGCTTTCATCTTCACTGCCCGCCTTGCATCCCATCTCAAATACACGCCACAAGACCCAAGCGATCCTGCTGAATGAAGATTGCCGCGTTGGAGTGGCTGACAGATTTTCAAAGGCGAGGAATCTTATTGCGCAAAGTCAGAGCGCAAAGATTCCTCGCTTCTTTAATAGATAAACCCTATCATCCATAGAGGAATTTTTCTTCCGGACGGAGACTCTATGTCGTCAGCAAGGACATAAGAGTCCTTCACGCCGGCTATTTGAGAGAACCCCTTGTCCGGGCCGCCGACTTCAAAGGTGTATCTGCCATCCACCTTAAAATCTCCTTTTTCTTTGCCATATTCCACTTTATGTTCAAATGAAAGATTGCTTACGGCGAACGTTTCACGCACTGTTCCTGTTTCCGGGCTATCACTGCACAGCGCATAGAGCATATTCGTATTCTCAAGATACAGTTTGTCAGGGCGGGCAAGCTTTGCATAATCCTTAGAACCGGAGAAAAGAAGATTCAGCATCTTGGCCCTGCCGAGATAATGAAGGTATAGAACAACTGTTTCCCGCGTTGAACCTACCGCACGCGACAGTTTGCTGGCATCAAGTTCAAACGGCACCTGATCTGAGATAATGTCCATAAGCTTTTTGAGCTTAATCACGCCGGAAATATCCACAAGGCGAAGTTCCGGCAGTTCCACTTCAAGGGCGTATGAGACCGCCTGCTCTATCCTTATATAATACGACCTTGAACCTTCAAGGTAAAATGGATAATACCCATGCTTCAGATAATCCTTAAAATATTCCAATGGATGACACTTTGATATGACAGAATCCGCCAGTTCCAACGGAGAGGTCAGGATAGAGTCAAGTGTGACTTTGGGAAAATCCATACCATGATAAAACCGCAAATATTCACGAAACGAGAGCCCCTGGATGTCGTATCTCACACATCTTCTGGACAAATCGGCCTCGGAGTTCAATATCTTGAGAAGAGAAGAACCGCTGATGACAACTTTCAGACGAGGATACAGATCATATATCTCCTTAAGTTCCGTACTCCATGGTCCGGCATATTTATGAATCTCATCCAATAACAACCGCTCACCACCAATGGAAACGAAGCGCTCAACGAGTTCGCTTATGCTATGGTTGCTGAAATATAGGGAATCCATAGAGCAATACAAGACCTTTCTTGAATGCGGAGGATAATTGAGCCTTATAAACTGTCTTATTAAAGTGGACTTTCCTACACCTTTGGGCCCTTGTATGGAAATCAGACGGGCATCCCAGTCTATTTCATTGATGCATTCCCTGATAATCGCCGTCGATGTCTCGGCATAATAGCGGTCATGTTTCAAAAAAAGAGAGTCCATAATTCATTGATTTTTGCAAATATACAAAAAGTGTCGGTTCTAACCGACACTCTTGTAAGAAAAATGCGGTTTCCAACCGACATTTTTTGTATTATGTTGGTTATCAACCTACTTAGCCGTCAGTTCAACGAGACGGGCAAGGGGGGGGACTGAAGCTCATCAGCCGGTGACTTCAACTTTCTCAATCACGGAATCAACGCGGTAGATGTGGTATGACCATTCCGCGATGTGCGCGGTCCCCGAGACAGTGTAGAACACTGACGGGATCCTGTAGGTCTTCAGATAGCCGTATTCATCGCGCAGAAGGCAGGCATTGTGGTTTCTGTAGAATCCGGTGACAGAAGAGTCTATGTTCGGGAGACGAGTCCATGTGCCTTTGCCCTCCAGAAATAAGTCCAACGCGGTGTATGCCACGCATTGATATGATTCTATGTATGATGGATACACATCGGGGCATGTTCCCGAGAATACGCCGACAACCTTTTGATTCGTCTCGTCAACGGCAAAGTCGCAATTGTGCAAAGAAATATTAAATCCCATAGAACTCACCGACTTTGCCCCACCAACTTTAAGGTTGTCCATGTCACTCATATCAAGCCGGCAGAACAACACACCGGTGCCTTTGGTGTCGCCTCGCGTGTAGGTAAGCAGCACTGAGCCCTCGCGGTCGAGTGAGAATGCCGATGGCTGTCCTACGCCCCAGGCCTTGTCTCTGTCGTCCGGGAAAGCTACAATCTGCTTGGGGTATTTCACCCACGAAGTCGCGTTCAAGTCATTGCTGAAAGCCACTCCAACTTCATTTCCCTTGCAGTCAGCCTTGTCTATGCCAAGATAGAACATGGCGTATTTGTAGTCAACTCCGCCCATTCTGAAGTTGCCCCTGATGACGCTCGGGTCACAGCAATGATAGCTGTCCCACGTGTCCGGTGTTGGCTGGAGCACACTCACAGGAAGCGTCTTTGTCCCGTCTGCCTTAATTTCTATATGGTAGATGTTGTCAACCATCTTGCCGGCTTCAGGGTTTCCGCAGAAAAACATGTGGCATGAGCCGTCCTCCATTTCAAGTACGGAAGGGCAATAGGCATAGCGGTTCTCCGGCTGAAATCCGAAAATGTCAATCGGTTCGCACCATTTTGTGACGGACTTGTATGCGTGACCGCCACCGCCTTCCTGAGCCGGAGCATCCTCACGAGCGCAGGCACACAGAAACGCCGGAACAAGTGCAAGGCAAATCAGTTGTCGAGTGATTTTCATTTCGATTTTGGTTTGAATGGTATAAGTTCCACAAAATGTTCTACAAGAGCCGTTCTCTGAAGGGAATCTGCCATCATATATTGCCTGTCACAGACAGCATCTGGCGTAAACAGCGTTGAGCCTTCGTCAGTCACGGTAATATGCCCCTTTTCAGACATCGTGAACCAATCCTCGCCCTCAACGGCATAGACAAGAGCTGTCGGATCCCACATAGGACGGTCATAAGGCATCGGAAGATAGGACTTGTATGCCTCGACAATAGGATTGAGCGATGCCCAGTCGAAGTCGTTCTCAATGCTCCCGGCAGGATAGCAGGTCTTTATGCCAAGTTCAAACGGTGTGACAACCACCGGCGAAGGCCAGCCTTCCAACACGGCTTTGGCCGACGGCACGTCCTTCATAACGTTGTATTCATGAAAATTCGGATCTTCGAAGTTGCCGGCCATGGCGACCAAAAGCTTCACCTTTTTCGCCACAAGTTCCTTTCCCGAGAGCGGAGACCACTCGTCACCCGATGTTTCGAGAAGCTTAATCAGATTAGTGGAAAAGCCGATTGAAACGACAACGACAGACTTGTCCTCCTGTCCCGCAAGAATCTTCCTGTAAAGCACGGGCGCGTCAGGAAGAGTGTCGTAGTCACTGACTGAACGGGCGAAAGCCGGCGTGCCGTCTTCATTCTTCATTTCCACGACGGCCTTCGCATAATTTACCGCATCATCCTCACAATAGGACGCGCCCTCGCGGATGACCCCTATCGGGATTTCCGGATGCCCGTAGAACGTGTTCAGGATGTCGCAGAATTCCCCGGGGGCACGTCCCTCCTTGTTAATCGTTATGGCAAGGAGATTCATCTTTCCGGAATCTACATAATTAGGTCAAGTAGACATTTCGGG
>DJRM01000128.1:1711-22892 GCA_002440085.1 Bacteroidales bacterium UBA6360 | reverse complement strand
CGTTTTCGACGCTATAGACCCGGTATTCCGAAGAAAGCTGTGAAACGATATATTCCCTGAGCTCAGCGCTGTCCTCGGCGACGGCTATGCTGAATCTTTGCGGCGCCGGCTTTTCTTCCTGAAGTTTTTCCTCGTCGCCGGCTTCTCCGTCCCTTGCACAGTTCTCGAGGGCTTCTGCCGTCCGGAATCCGTCTTCAGTCTCCTCCGCATTTCTGACGGCCGCATCTTCGGCTGCAGGGGCGTCACTGTACCCCGGCAGCTCCAGCACAAACTCCGTGAGTTCTCCGCTGTTGTCCAGCTTCAGCGTCCCGCCCTGCATCTGTGCGAGCGAGCGTGCCAGCGACAGTCCGAGCCCGATGCCGTCGACTTTGTTCTTCTTCACCCCGTCAATGCGCGAGAACGGCTTGAAGATGCGCTCTTTCCACTCGTCGCTGATGGCCTCGCCGTCGTTGCGCACCGAAAGCCTGACCGTGCCCTCGCCGCTGATGTCATTGCCTGACGCTCCGTCACCGGAAGCCCCCTCAGCATTCGCGTCAGTTGAGCGGTCCAGCCTCACTTCAATCCTCGTGGAACAGTATTTCAGCGCATTTGTCAACAGATTGTTGATGATTTTGGTGAGGCTCGAATCGTCCGCATATACCCAGACCGGCCCGGACGGGATTTCCGACAACAGTTCAATCTTCCTCTCCGCCGCCGTTTCGCTGTAGTTGAACAGCAGCCCTCGGACCTTCTCCGCGAGGTCAATTCTCCGCTTTTCAAGGATATATCCCTTTCTCTCGACCCTGATATACTCCAGCAGCTCGTTCGAGAGCGAGGTCAGGTAGGATGTCGTGCTGTCGATGATGCGTATGTCCGAAAGCATCTCACCATCGTCCGGATGAGAGCGGCGGATGTTGTTCAGCGGCGACTTGATGAGGGTCAGCGGGGTCTTGATTTCGTGGACCACATTCGAGAGGAACATCATCTTCTCGTCCAGCATCTCCTTGTCGCGCTCCTGTTTCAGTGCTTCTTGTTTTTCCCGTTCGCGTTCCATGATTCTCTTGCGGGCAAACATGACGATGCCGGCGACAAGTCCCGCAGCCGCAAGAAAATAGAGCGCCAGAGCCCACCACGAGGCGTAGGCCGGAACCGCGATGTGCAGCGCGACCCTTTTCTGGATTGGATTGCCGCAGGATGGGTTGAGTGTGCGAAGTTCAAGCACATAGTCGCCTGAAGGTATGTTCGTGAACTCAATCCGTCCGTTTTCTCCGACCCCGGCCCATCTGTCGGAAAATCCGCGCAGACGGTATTCCACGTTGCTTCCGCTCTGGTGCGAGTTCAACTGCGCGACGTCGAAGCGGAAACTGTTCTGCGATGCTTTGAGCCGGATGTCGTCCGTGAGGTCTATGTTGCGTGTCAGAGGAGAGCCGCTCTGTGCAGTGGAGACCCTTTCTCCTCCGATGAGGAAGTCGCTGAGCACTATCCGGGAATCCATTGTCTCCGCATACACTGCGTTTGCGTTGAAAATGGTGATGCCGTCCGCCGTTCCTATGAAAATGTCGTCATTCGGGAAAATGTAGCTGCTGAACTGGTTGTTTTCATCGTTAAGCAGTCCGTCCTTCCGGGTGAAGCTGATGACTGACTTGTCTGCGGGATTGAATCTGAGTATGCCACGGCTCGTGCCTATCCAGAGATTGTCGCGGCTGTCCTGCACCACGGAAACGCAGAGATCATTCAAGAAATCCTTGCCGAGCGTGCGGCTGTTGTAGGCCGTGAAACTCTCGTCAGATGGATTGAAGCGCACGAGCCCGCTGCCGAATGTGCAGAACCACAGCGATTTGTCCCTGCTTTCGAACGATGCCACAATTCTGTTCTCGGGGATACTTCCGGGGACATCGTCAGAGTGCGAGAACTTCAGTGTCCTGCCGTCTTCGGGGAAATACCTAATCGCTCCGTTGGAATATGTCGACATCCACACTTCGCCCGCCGAAGTCTCGTTCACGTTTTCCACAAATATGTCGCCCACAGTCCGGATTCCAGACAGCGCTCCGTCCCTTTCGTCAAATGTGTAGACCCCGTTCTGAGTCGCCACGAATATGAGACCGCAGCGCTCCGCATTGCAGATGTCCCTGACTCCACCAATCCTGCCGCCGGTCCTGTCCGCAGTGAATTCCTTGAGCGTGCCGTTCTCGGGGTTCAGAATCTGGAATCCCTCCTCGCTCAGAATCCACAGCCTGTCGTGGAACCATCGCACTCCCATTATCTTCTTGCGCAGGGACGGGTTGCTGTAGTGACGAAAAGTCCCGTCCTTGATTGAGTATGTGAACAGACCGACTTTTTCCGTCGAAACCCACAGTTTTCCACGTCCGTCGTTAGCGAAGCTGTTCACGTAGCTCATCTTCATCCCGATTCCGTCAATGGAAGTGTACTTCCTGAACTTTGAACTGAATGTGTTGATGAAGTTCAGCCCTGTCTCCGTCGCAATCCAGATTTCGCCGTCATTTCCCGTGAATATGGCGTTTATCCTGTTGTCCGAGAGCGAGAACGGGTCATCTGCGTCCTCCTGCAGCCTTGTGATGCTTCCGTCGGAGGAGTCGTAAATCCAGATTCCGTGCGAAGTCCCGAGCCACATCCTGCCGTCCTCGTCTATGTGGATGGTACGCGGCTTGGTTCCCGCGAGCCGATGGGCGAAGCCGAGCTCCCGCGTCATGTAGTTCAGCCGCTCCCGATAGACACGCTCTTTCGTCTCGAAAATTTCTGTGCCCTTGCGTATGAACCTGTCCGAAACACGGTCATATACGGCGTCTCCGTTGTCCGTGTGCACCCACATCTTTCCCTGCCGGTCAATGGCGAGGTCGAGAATCGCCGATGACGGAAGGTCGAGTTCTCCGCGGTAGTACGGGCGCACGTTCTGTCCGTCGTAGCGGTTGAGTCCGTTTGTCGTCCCTATCCACACGAAGCCGATGCTGTCCCTTACGACCGACGTCGTGAAGTTGTGCGAAAGCCGGCTGTTGTCCGTGTTCAGCCTTTTGAACTGCATGCTTTTGACAGGTGCGGCGCCGGATGTGACAGAGAGCACCGCCGTCAGCAGGATGGTGAAAATGTGTCGTGTGAAGCGGGATATATGTTTCATAAAATTGTGTTGTGGTGATGTCGCAGTGCGTAAAAGCGCGGCATGACGCAAATATAACCATAAATTCACTCCATTTCTCCGCTTTTTTCGTCCTGGTGCGTTTGTTTTATCCTTTGGTGTGTTTGTTTTCGGCGGTGGGTGAATGTTTTTTCAAATTTGCATTCGTGATTTTCCACGATTTGACGGAATTTTGACGATTGGGCCGCATAGATAGAACAAACTAAAAATACTAATACAATGAAAATGACCACATTAAATGCCGGTTACAGCTCCCCTGAGCTGAAACTGCACTTGTTTAGCGTTGAGGACGGTTTCGCCTCATCGCCGAATGACACCTACGGAGTCTCGACCGGAAAAATCGAATTTACCGAAAATGAAGACCATTTCACTATCTAAAACCATTGAAACCATGAAGATAAATCTTTTCAATATCATCTTGGAGGGGGCAATGCTTGTGACTGTTGCAACCGTCCTTTCTTGCTCAAAGGAGCAGATTTCAGAACTTCAACCCGAAACCGGAAAATACACGATTACAGTCGCTGCAGGGCAGGCTGACGCGTTGACAAGAACCACAATTGAAGGCAGCGATGCAGAAGGCTACGCGGCAAAGTGGGCGGTAGATGACAAGGCCGGGCTGTTCTTGTGCAAGACAGACGACAGCGCTTCGGACGAGAAGAATGTTCAGATGAGCATCTCGGCGATTGGCGGGGACGGCACAGCATATTTCACGGGCGAACTCGTATCGGAGCCGGCGGCCGGGACAGTTTATTTTTACTACCCGTATGGCTCTGCGGCGACGGACCTTGAGATGACGCGGACTCTTCCTGCTGTGCAGACTCCGACAAATGGGGCGTGTGACGGCAAATATGATTTTATGTATGGCTCGGCCGCCGCTGATGTCGTTGACGGAAAGCTGTCGGTCGGGACGATTTCGATGAAATATATCGTCGGATTCATGAACCTCAAGGTCGTCGGCTGCCCGGAGGAGATGGCTTCAGATGTTGTAAAGAAAGTATCCGTCGTGGCCTCTTCCGGCAAGGAGCTTACGGGCAGTTTCATATGGAATTTGAAGACAGGGGCTAAGACGGTCGCTTCATCTTCGAATGTCGTTGCAGCGGATTTCAGCGAGGAGGTAAAGCTGTCTGAACTGGACGCATGGTTCTGCACGCTTCCGTTTGCCGATGAGTCGCTGACATTCAGGATTGTCACGGACAAACATTTCTTTGAGAAAGTTGTTCCTGTCTCCGGCTTCAGCCTCAAGACGGGCGGATTGAAACGCTTCGATGCCACGATTGACTCCGCGAAAGGCTGGACGGTCAGCGCATCCCCATACGCCGGCGGCGAAATCACGACACCGGAGGCGTTTCTTGCTTTTTGTGAAACAGTCAATGCCGGAACAAGTTATATTAAAGACGGTTCTTCAGTGAAAGCAACGGGCGGTGACCCTCTGGTTTCTCTCCCGACCGGAACATCTTTCTCACATACAGGCATTGACAAATGGCTGCTTGACGACGGCAACGGTGGCAAGGAAGTCAGACTCGGCGGCTCGTTCGAGATAAATGATGAACTTCTTGCCCAGTATGGCATCGCAAGCGTATGGGCTTGGGCAGGAACATTCAACGGTAATGGAAAGACGATAACCTTCAACGGAAATTCATGTCGCCGTCCGATTTTCGCGAATGTATTCGGAGGCACGGTGAAGAACCTTACTGTCGACGGAACGATGGGAACTGTTCTTGACTCTCCCGGCTATCAGGGCGTCTGCCCTCTTGTCGGGGTGCTTCACGGCGGCCTGATTCAGAACTGCACGAATGATGTTGACATCAAGGTGAATGCTCATTTCGGAAACATTGCTATGGCCGGAATCTGCCGCACGATGCAGAACGGAACGATTGAAAACTGCACGAACAATGGCGAGATTACCTTTAATGCTGCCTTGACGGCGAATGCAAATATCTACGCAGGAGGAATTGTCGCTCTTGTCGGCAAAAACTATGGGACAGGAGGCTTTGGAAGCGCAAGCTCCGATGCTTCAGAACCGTTTGCAGGTGCTGTGACAATCAGCGGCTGCAAGAATAATAAGCCAGTTTCTCTGACGAATACGGCTACAAATGCCAATAATCGTATGCAGTATTGTGCTGTCGGAGGCATCGCCGGATGGATTTGGGGAGGCGTGCCGGGAAATGACAGGTATGTGATGGTTGTTGATAGCCATAATAAAGGTTCCTTGAATGTGAAGGAGGTATCGATGACTACAATGACAACAGGAATCGCCGGGGTCGGTGGTATTGTTGGTTGGGCTGCTCCTGTAGCAAACTCAGGGCGTAATCTTGGCTATGTCTATGGCAGTCTTGGCAAGGTGGATGGTTCTCAAAAGACAGTCACATCGTGTGTTGATGGTTTCTACCTCAAGCTAATGAATTGTACTAATGAAAGCAACATTTCCGCATCCAGAAAAACAGGAGCAAAAGGTACAACAACAGCTCCGTCGTCAGAGTATTCACGTAAAGTTGGATGTGGCGGCATAGCTGGAATTGTGTTCGGCAGCATTTCTAAAGACGCGGAAATTATCGGATGCGGCAACAGCGGGGTTATAATTGGCTACAACGGCGATGACGACAAAGCAGGAATGGGAAGCCGCTATAATGTTTCCGGCGGAATTGTCGGATATGGTGGCTTTGTTAATATCGACAGCTGTGTTTCAACTGGTGAAGTAGGTTCAGGAATTAACTTTTCTTCAGCAGGAATCCTCGGCGCGGCTTATCAGAAGTTTATAATAAGCAAGTGCGAAATCAATACAACAATTACAAGAAAACTCAGTGTGGACATTCCTCAGAAGTATGCCTCAATGATAGTAAACTATGTCTATTTGATAGACCGTAGTGATAAAAATTATTTGAAAGGCTCTGAAGTGACGGATAACAAGATAAATGGTTCGATTGTTTGTTACACGACTTCTACAGCCAAAACTTCAGTAACGGTAAATTCATCTGTCACGGACATGGATAATCAGGCATTCTATGCTTTAGGCGAGACGGATTTGACCCATGCAAAAAATGATACGGACGGCATTTTGAAAACGGGGGCATTAACCATCTCCGGAACAACCCACTACACAGAATAATGTTTCCGGCTCTGCCATTTTGATGATATGGCGGAGCCGGATTTGTTCCCTTTGCAGAAAAGAGTGAACTTTGTGCTGAAACAAAAAATTTATATGAGAAAATTGATATTGCTGGCGCTGGCCGCGATGCTTGCGGCTCCCTTGTTCGGACAGAATGTCCGGGTGAGCGGAACCGTGCGTGACACGGACGGCGCGACCATGCCCGGGGTGGGCGTCGTCCAGAGGGGAGACCCCAAGAACGGGACTGTCACTGACATCGACGGGAAATATTCCATCACTGTCCCCTCGGACGGATTCCTCGAATTTTCCTCGCTCGGTTTCAAATCCGTGCTTGAGGCCGTGTCCGGGAGGACTGTCATCGACGTGCGCTTGACTTCCGAAACCACCGCTCTGGAACAGTCCGTGGTCATCGGCTACGGAACGTCCAAGAAGCAGGACCTCACCGGAGCGGTTGCGGTCGTGGATGTTGACGATGTGAAAGACGCTCCCGTGACTTCTGTGGCAGAGGCGCTCCAGGGCAGGATTGCCGGTGTTGACATTGTCTCTGGAAGCGGCGAGGCGGGGGAGAGCACCAGCATACAGATTCGTGGGGCGCGGTCAATATCTGCGGGAAACGAGCCTCTGATTGTAGTGGACGGCGTTGTCGATGCGGTCTCCGACCTTAACGAAATAAATCCTTCGGACATCACGGGAATATCGGTTCTCAAGGACGTCAGCTCAACGGCGATATATGGCTCACGCGGGGCGAACGGCGTCATCATAGTAACGACATCACAGAAGCCTCAGAAGGGCGCGAAATACACGGCGACGCTCAAGAGCAGCACCGGATTCTCTCATGTGGCGGGAACTCTCGACCTTATGGACGCGACGGAATATGCCACGTGGATGAACATGGTCCGCATCGCACAATATCCCTCCATCGCCCTTACGCCGCAGGCTCCCGGCTCCGCATGGCCCTACTATAACTCCGAAATCATGGGACGCGGCACCGACTGGGTAAGGACACTCTCGCAGACGGGAATCTACAACAACCAGTACGCGGCGGTCAGCGCACATTCCGAAGGCATAAATGTGTGGGCAGCGTTCGGATATACCTACAACAGGGGAGTCGTCATCGGCTCGTCATATAACCGTTACACCGGACGTGCAAACATTGACACGAAGCTCGGGAAACGCCTCACGATAGGCGCGCGCCTTAACCTCACCTTCTACGATGTCAACCGCACCAATGCGGCAATCAGCGGAACGAACACGAACTCCGCCATATTCCTCAGCCCCCTGCTCGACACGGAGAGCACATGGAATCAGTACGGCTACGAGGAAAGCGCCGGCACAGTGTTCAACAACCCGTACATCAGCGCGAAGAACATCGACAACCACGCCGACAAGTGGAGCTTCAACATAGTCCCGTGGGTCAAGATTGACCTCGGCAAGGGGCTTGTGCTCAACTCCACGTTCTCGTTCACCCGGGACAACGACCTCGGCGGCTACTACTCGCCCTCGTGGATGCCGGTCGCCGAGGCAAGGCACACGGGAGGAACAGCTCAGCGCAGCTATTGGGACCAGCAGAAGATTCTGAGCGAGACAACTCTCAACTGGAAGAAGACACTCCGCAGACGGCACAGCCTCGAACTTCTCGCCGGGTTTACCGCAAGCCGCAGGACTCAGGACAATTCCGTCTATAAGGGCACGGGATTCATCAACGATGAGTCCGGCTACAACAACATGGCGGCCATAGCCAACTCCCGCAACTATACGGCGAGTTCCTATAAGTACCTGAAAACCACGATGTCAGTGCTCGGTAGGGTCAACTACAACTACCGCCGGCGCTACTACCTCACCTTCACCGCACGGGCTGACGGGGCGTCCAACTTCTCCTCCAACCGCAAGTGGGGCTTCTTCCCGGCGGGGGCGTTCCGCTGGTCAATCTCCAACGAGGAGTTCCTGCGCGACGCCTGGTGGCTGAACGACCTCTCGCTCCGTGTGAGCGCCGGACGCAGCGGAAATGACGCGATTTCGTCATACCTGTCGATGGCCACGGTGCAGACCGACCGCAGTTCGTGGGTGTTCGGGGACAATCAGCTGATGGTCACAATGCCGGCGCGCCTGGCCAATCCGGATCTCACGTGGGAGACGACGGACTCCTATAACCTCGGACTCAACTTTTCCGCATGGAAATCCCGCGTGACCGTTGAGGCCGATGCCTATTATTCCAGAACATCGGATCTGCTTCTGAGCGTGCGCAATGCCCAGACAACCGGCTACAATACCTATTTCGCGAACATGGGCAGCACTCGCAACATAGGTGTGGAACTCTCGCTCACGACAAAGAACGTGATGGTCCGCAACTTCGAGTGGACGTCCGTATTCACAATTTCGCATAACTCTCAGATGGTTCTGGATTCCGGAGCCGGCGACGAGGTCGTGCCCACGTTCATGAACCCGCGCAGCTCCACGCAGTACATCTACGGCTATCGCACGGGCTACCCGGTCAACGCCCTCTGGGGCTACCGCTATGCCGGAGTATGGCACAGTCAGGACGAGATTGACCGCAACGCCTACACGCGGACATACGTGTCCAATATACGGGACGGCGCAAACGGCAGCAATGTCGGGCGTGCCCGCTATGTCGATGTGAACGGGGACGGAAACCTCAATCAGGACGACCTCGTCTGCCTCGGGAACTCCGATCCTGTGGTCTATGGAGGCTTCCAGAACAACTTCAGGCTTTGGGGCCGGCTTAACGTCAACCTCTATTTCGCCTACTCCCTCGGCGGAAAGATGTACAACCTCTCCGAACTCTGGCTCGGCTCGACCGGAAGTTCCTACAACAAGTACCGCTATGTGCTCGACTGCTGGCACCCTGTCCGCAATCCGGATTCGAACATCCCCGCGGCAGGCTATCAGGACAACCTCGCGTCCGACTTCTATGTCCATGACGCATCGTTCCTGCGCCTCAAGTCGCTCACCGTCAGCTACAATATCCTGCTGAGCCGCTGGTCAAAGGTGTTCAAGAGCCTGAATGTCGGCGTGAGCGGCGAGAACCTGTTCCTGCTCAAGCGCTACAACGGCTTTGACCCTGATGTCTCCACGAGCGGAACCGTCCGGCGCCTCGACAACGGCTCGTTCCCGCGTCCGAGGACATACACCCTCAATCTTGAACTCAAATTCTAAGGGGATGCGACGATATGAAAAGGATTACTCTCAATATGAAAAGAATTTGCCTTCCTGTGCTCTTGGCGCTGGTCTTCTCCATGACAGGCTGTTCGCTGAAGGAAAGGCTCGTGAGCGACATCGAACTCAAGGAATACTACAAGACCACGGCCGAGGTCCGCACAGGACTGAACGCCTGCTACAACGCCATCCGTGCGCAGCTCGGCGGCAACGGGTTTTGGGAGGCTACCGAATGTGCCTCCGACCTCATGTTTCTGAACCAGTCCATGCACTATGACGCGACTCTCGACATCTCTCCGACCAAGCCTGCCATTGCCGCGACTGTCTGGCAGTACAGCTACCTCGGCGTGATGCGTACCAACGGCATACTCGCCGCGCTTGACCGCTCGGTTGCAGAGGGAAACTTCAGCGCCGACGAGGCTCTTCCGCTTCGTGGCGAGGCTGTGGTGCTGCGCGCCTTCTTCTACTACCTTCTGACCAGCACTTTCGGGGACGTTCCGTTCTACACAGAGGAGGTCACCCACGAGAACCGCGCCGCGATTGCTTCCCTGCCGAGAATGTCCGCAGACGACACCCGTGACAGACTCATTTCCGAACTGAAGCACTACCTTTTCCCCGAGGCGAACGGAGGGATGGAGGCGCTTGAACTGCGCCGGAGCTATGACGGCACAAAGGAAAGCCGTCTCGGCGCTGCCGCGGGTCTGATGATTGCCGCCAAATTCTGCCTCTGGAACAGACGTTGGGACGATGCCGTTGAGATTATCGGCGTGCTTGAGGACATCTACGGGCACTATGCGGACTCTCCCTCGTCCTTCGCCTCCGACTATCCTCTGTCCGACATTCCTTTCTCGAAGAAATTTGTTCCCGAATCCATCTTCGAGATTCCTAACTCATTCGAGGAATATGGCATACAGGTGACAGGAACCATCGCATACCTTGCCTCTCCGTCGCACGACTACGGCTCTCCTGAAGGCGCAGAGGGCGAATTTACGCACACCGACGTCTATGACGGTATAGGCATCCCCGAACTCGGCAGCGATGCCCGCATATCCACAGCCGCGCGCCCGACGACCTACTATTTCATGACGGTTCTCCCATATTCGGGCTCCGACCTTCGTTCCGGAGACTATTCCGACGGCGCGTCATCTTCGAGAGACGGCTCCGGAAACCTCGCGTGGAGATGGAAGGGATATGCATCGGACGACAATGAGCGGCTTCCGGAAGGCTCCAAGGTGCGCTGGTTCAAAGCATCGCCTAAGGCCAACAACCGTCCGTGGCTCGGGAACAAGTTCTGGTGCTACGGAATGTACTACATCCAGGATTCGAACAATTACAAGTTCTTTCGTTTCGCCGACGCTCTGCTGATGAAAGCCGAGGCTTATCTCATGCTCGGGGACTATGACTCGGCGGCCAAGTATCTGAACATCACCCGGACACGTGCCGGCGTGGAACCGCTCACCTTTGCTTCGGTCGGCGGTAATGCAGAGGCCTTTATAGAAGAAATACGTCTTGAGCGTGCGCGTGAGCTGTTCGGGGAGTACCAGAGAAAGTTCGACCTTGTGCGCTGGGGAATATGGTATGAGCGTACTTCCGCCTACAACGATGGAATGTATCTGCCGGGCTTCATCCGTCCGTATCACCGTTTTCTTCCGATTCCTGCGGATCAGATTACCTATTCCGGAGGGGCGCTTGACAACAGGGAGTATGAGCAGTAGTCTGCTTCGCGTTCAAAATGATGTGAATATGAAAAAGTTATATGTGATTATACTTTCCGTCGCCGCTGTGCTGTCGTTCGCGGGGTGTGAGAAGCGTTTCGAGACTTCGATAGATCTGGGGGTGGACACCAGGCGCGTGAACATGACCAAGGATGCTCAGGAGTTTTGGCTGTCTGTCTATTCCGACGGTGACTGGACCGTTTCCGTCGCTCTTCAGGACGACGTTTGGATTGTCCCCGACACCGGCAACTGTTCACGCACGGGGACAGCGCATTTCACCTGTTCGGAAAACACCGGTGAGAATGCCCGCTACGTCCGCTGTGACATTACGGGAGGCTCGAAGGGACGGACGGTTTCAGTCTGGATTGTGCAGGCCGGAACAACGGAAAAGGCTGCTGAAGTTGAACTTGACATTTGAATGCCTTTGAGGACATCCGTTCAATGATGTTAAATCTATTTTATTGGATATGAATAAATTATATATTAGATTGCTCTTTGCGGCGGTGACGCTGCTGTCACTCGCGGCCTGTGAAAAGCAGCCGGAAACTCCTGTCGAACTCGGAGTGAAGGAGGATGCCGCCACATTGCCGGCTTCGGGAGGAAGTTATCTGATAGACGTTCTGGCAAACGGCGGATGGACGGCCTCGGCGGATGCCGCTTGGCTCAGTTTCCCTGAGGGGGCGGCGGGAACGGGCGACCTTGCGCTTGTCGTCGCCTTTGAAGAGAACGACGGCGCTGACAGGACCGGGAAGGTGACGCTCTCCGGAGGCGGAAAGTCGCGCACCGTCACCCTCACCCAGAAAGGCCTGCTGTTCACGGGAATAGAGTTCCTTTCCGGCAATTTCCTCGCTGCCGCAGAGGGCGGCGTACATTCCGCGCCGATTCGCTGTTCCGAGGCCGAACTTGTGTTTTCTGTGGACTGCGGGGATTCTCCGGAACCTTGGGTGAGCGAGGTCCGCATGAACTCCGGCGCGGTGGAATTCAATGTCGCCGGAAATGACGGCGAGGCTGTCCGCACTGCAGAACTGACCGTAGCCTCAGGCTCGGACCCGTCGATGAAGGCGGTTCTCCACATCGCCCAGCCGGGCATCCCGCAGACGCTCAAGTCCGTTGACTTCGCGCAGCTTAAGTCCATGCTCGGCGAGGCCGGCAGCGTCACGATAGACGAGGAACTCGTGCTTGAGGGGCGCGTCATAAGCGACAATTCCGAGAACAACGGGGGCGAAAACCTTAATATCTCATCAACACTCAAGGACGACACGCGGGCTTCCCGTGTAGTATATGTTCAGAATGAGACTGCGACTTCCGGCCTTCTCGTCGAGTTCGCGACCGTCGGGGACAACACCACGGCACGCTTCGACCGTCTCCGTCTCCTTCTGAAGGGGATGACGCTCACTCGCAGAGGAGGAACTGCTGAACCGGTTCGCTATGAACTGAGCGGAGCCACTGTGTCCAATGTCCTTGAAACGGTGTCCGGCACGGCGGGCGACCTTCCGCGCAAGGAACGGCGCATCAAGTTCCTGACGGACGACGATGTCTATACATACGTGACTCTCACCGACTGCGAGATACCGATTCGCAAGGGACCGTTCGTTCCGGTTGACCTGCGCTACACCTCCGTGATGAACAAATATCCGATGCCGCTACGTGACATTCACGGCAACGCAACTTTCCTCATGTCGAATGTCGGCTGCGCGTGGGCCCGTGACGGGAAGGGGCTTCCGGAGGGCTCGGGGGCGGTTTCCGGAGTCATTGTCCATGAAAAATGCGACAATTTCGAGTGGGACGGCTCCGTTGCGGCCGCCCGCCTTGCCGAGGGCGTGAATCTCGACTACATAACCGGCGTCGGCACGGTCTCACGCTACCAGATTCGCCCCGTGACCCGCTCTGAAATCGCCATCGCGGACAAGTTCGAGGACGGTTTCTCCGAGATGCTGGCAGAGTTCCGCTACATGAACAAGGTTCACGACGCTCTCGTGAAGAACGTTGATTCCAAATACACGATGTATTCGACCTATCCCGCAGTAGCCGATCCCCTCACCGACCCATCAATCAAGGGGACGATGATCCGCTGGAACACGAACAAGCAGGAAATGATGGCCGACTGGCGCGACTGGACGCATCTCGGCCCGCTGGCAGGGAACTCGATTGCCAATCCTTCCGGCGGCAACGGTGTGTATGACTTCAACGGTGGCAGCCTCCATTGGAACGTGAACTCGGTGACGCGCTCTTCCGGCATGATAATTCAGGGCAACGGCTCCGCATGGTACTGCTCCAAATGGACCACGAAGCAGTGGTGGCTTGTGACAGTGAACACGGAGGGGCTGACATCCGCGAATTTCCCGCTCTCGGTGAACTTCGGCGCGGAGAACGGACTCGGGGAAACGGTCGGTGCACCCCGCCACTGGACAGTCGAGTGGTCGCTTGACAACAAGACATGGAAAAAGGCTGCCGACTACACGGTCCCGGACTTCACGGTAGTCTATAAGAAGCGCTGCTGGCAGTGTCCCGGATTCAAATATGTCAGTGTGAACCTGCCGGAAGACAGCTCGATGCTCGGACGGGAGAAACTCTACATCCGTCTTCGGCCGACATCTTCGAGTTCGGGTTCCATGGACGCCTACGACGGGCAGGCTTTCGTCTCCACCCGCGAATCGGCATTGAACTATCTGTCGGTGCGGTATAATAAATGACAATCATCATATAATCAGAAACATACGAACGAAATATGAATATTCTCAGAAAAATCGGCATTGTCCTGTTAGGCTCGACGCTTGCGCTCTCATGCACGAAAGTCATTACGGAACAGGTGGTCGTGAAAGAAACCGAAACCATACACGACACCATCGTCGTCACTCCTCCGGCCTCATCCCTGCCTTCGTGGGCCGGCAACTCCGTGCGGGTCGGCATCATCGGCGACTCCATCTCGACTTTTGAAGGCTGGATTCCGGACGGCTACCGGAGATACTATCCCTATACAGGCTCGGCGGGCTCGCTCACGTCAGTGGAGCAGACATGGTGGCACCGCCTCATCTACAGGCTCATGCCGGACGCCGTTCTCGACCGCAACATTTCCTACAGCGGAACGCGCGTCACGAAAAACGCAAGTCCCGACCCCGAGAAGCCGGATCTGGATGAGTATGATTTCGTTACACGGTGCTGCGGCTTTGACGACCCGGACATAATCATAGTCGCCGGAGGAACGAATGACCGTCCATGTGTGACTCAGGATTTAATCGGTGAATTTAACTATACGGCTCCGCTCGCAGAACTTGACCGCTACAAGTTCCGGACTGCGTACATTTGTCTGCTTCGCATGCTGATGGAGAAATATCCCGACACGAAGATAGTGTGCGTTGTCAACAACCTGCTGTTGACGGATACATACAAGGTTATAGGAGAATCCATTGCAGAGATTGCCGCACATTATGAACTTCCGTGCGCGATGATAGGGGAAACGCTTGAGACGGTGGGTGACGGAGTTCATCCGAGTTCTGCCGGGGCGGCGCGTTGGGCGGATGTCGTGTGGGAGACAATCGAGTCTGCAGGGATTGAAAGATACCGAAAGCCGAGGGCAGGGATGACAGTTGTCGGGTCTGACGTCGTTCGTGAACTTGCGTCAAATGAAATCCGTTGCTCTGCGGATGCCGGGGTTCAGACAAAGACATCGCTGAACGGTGATATGAAGGTGATATGGAACAAGGACGACAGAATCAAGCTTTTCAGCGCTGACGAACCGGATGGCGTTGATCATTGGATTTCAGAACTTTCGGAAGACGGAGGAACAGCCATATTTGCTGCAGAGGACACGGTGGCCGGTTCTCCGCGCTATGCCGTCTACCCCTCATCTGCGGTGAAGTCATTTGGAGTTTCGAGCGGCGCGGCAACTGCCACCATAGATCTTTCCGGGGCATATTCCGGCGGACTTTTCAGCGACTTGGAACGGAACGGCGTGATTTCCTCCGGGATACCGGTTTCCGGACTGCCTATGGTCGCGAGGTCTGAGGGAAGCCTCTTTTCTTTCCGCAACCTTTTCGGCGCGGTGGTCGTGCGTCCATACGACTATCAGCGCAACGGAATGAAAATCAGATCAATAAGGCTCACTTCAAAGGACGGCAAGGCAATCGGCGCCGAGGCTGTCGTGAACCTTGAGACCGCGACGCTTTCAAGCCTTTCCGGCTCGGCTTCAGCGACAAGGTCGCTCTCTGAGGCTGTGGAAATCGACAGCTACGGCTGGACTTCGTGGAGCCCTCACTCGCTATCTGTCTTTGACCTCCATTCCCGGGGATTTGTCTTCTGCATCCCTGCAGCGGACTATCCCGAAGGCTTTGAGGTATCGCTCATCGACGATTACGGACGGACTTACAGCTATGACTGCGAGCCGGTGTCGGTGTCTGGGGGCGAAATCAGGCTCCTTGAACACAGACCGCTCACCGCGTATTACGGAAACGCGAACAGCGTCGTCGTGAATCCGGGCACGGTTTCCGTGACATTTGACGTGACACCATACTGCTCTTTCAGCAAGCGTTTCACCCGTGATAACGCGGTTGTGGGCGGCGCGGCTGCCATGGTTGCGTCGGCAGATGTCCTCTGGCAGCAGGAGTACGGCTGCGAACTCACTGACCTTTCTGCGACCTCTGCGCGTGGAACTGTGGTTCCCGCAGCTTCCGAACTTGCCTTGGCCCGTGACGGTGACAAACTTTCGCTGACCGTGCCTCTCACCGGGATGACCGGCAATGCTGTGGTGGCTCTGAAGGATGCCGCAGGCAGAATTCTGTGGTCGTTCCACATCTGGGTGGGGGAGACCTCCGATGTCGAGTGCAGCACATCAGCCGGAAATTTCAGCATCATGGATCGTAACCTCGGTGCCACTTCCATTGCCGACAGGTCTCAGTGCAGTGAAGAGACTGTCCGCAACTCTTTCGGACTCTTCTATCAGTGGGGACGCAAGGATCCGTTTCCGCGTGCGCTGAATGTCAGCAATCGTGTGCAGGCGGCAAACTTCGCGATGCCGCTTTCAGTTGTCCGGGCTGACAATGTGATTGGCTCTATCGGCTGGTCCGTCAACCACCCTATGTCGCGGCAGTATGTCCTGAACTCCGGATGCAACTGGCTTCAGACATACATCAACGAGCTCTGGGGCTCAAGTTACGCCGGAACTGTTCTTGGCAACATTGTCTCAGAGAGTCTTCGCATCCCCGGCATCAAGACCGCCTACGACCCATGTCCTGAGGGCTACCGAGTGCCGGACGCAAGCCAACTGAACGCATTGACGGAACTCAACAACGGCAAGCTTGCGGCGGCTACCCGAGACCAGTATTACGGCTACCGTTTCAACACCGGCGTCACGACCAACTATTTCCCGGCCGCCGGTTATGTCGATTCGGCGAAGGCCGATGCCGGAGCGCTGGCCTATGAGGGCTATTGGGGACTGTACTGGAGCAGCTGCGCCTCAGGACAGAACTCGTCGGCAATGTATGCACAGGCCGGCGGCTCCGTCGCCATGACTACGGGCGGGACTGGCATCCGGGGTCGTCTGATGTCAGTCCGCTGCATCAAGGAGTAATCGGCCGATCAAGTGTTTTTTTAGTCACCGTCGAACTTTTTTTTAAAAGGATTATCTCGAATAACAATTGTCATAAAGATAGTTATATATATGATTTTCAGTAATATCATCCGCATGACATCAGTTCTTGCGACATCATTTCTGATGCTTTCGGTTTCATGCAACGCGACGCTGCTCCCTGAGGACACCGAAGCCGGCGGAGTCAGAATTACGACGGCGGCGGAAATCGCCTCAAGGGCGGTTCCTGAACTCAACTCCCACGAGGGAGAGGAGCAGTGGAGCCGTCTCCAGCCGATGAGGAGCACATATGTCGTGCTCCCGAACAAATGGGCATTGAAGGACGACGTCGCCAAGGAAAATTTCGCGAACTATCCCCGTGTCAAAAAAATGGCTTCGGGAGAGTACATAATGTTCTGGCACGGCGGGCGTTTCGGCTCGCGCATCTGGTGCAGCATAAGCCCGGACCTGAAGGAGTGGAGCACGCCGGTGATGCTTTTCAAACCCGAGTTCCCGATTATGGCAGACGGGAAAAAGGACGTGAGGCGCTATGTGAACATGGATGCGGCGGTGCTTCCGAACGGTGAGATTCTTGCCGTATGCTCTTACCGGGCTCAGGACCATTATCTGCAGAACATGGGCTCAGGTCTATGCACAATCCGCAGCAAGGACAATGGACGCACATGGTCGGAGCCGCATCACATCTACGATCTTTGCAACTGGGAGCCCTACCTGCTTGTGCTTTCCGATGGCCGCATCCACTGCTATTTCACGGATGCGACCCCTCAATGCCGCAATTCAGGCACGTCTGTGATGATTTCCTCCGACAACGGCTACACATGGGGAGAGAAGATAAGGGTATGCCGTCAGTTCAAGTATTTCTATGACGGACCTTCTACGGAATATACAGGTACCGCAATCTACACTGACCAGATGCCGTCTTTCCGTGTCCTCAATGACGGGAAGACAATCCTCGGTTTTCTGGAGGCGCGTCTTGAGACGCCTGCCAGCAATCAGGGACGGAGCTATTGCCGGATGTCGGTCGTGTGGAATGACGGGCTGGACTGGAAGGATCTCGGGGAGAACAGCGAAGGCCCGGCGAGAAGGTCGTCCAATTCTGTTCCGGGAGGCTCCGGCTATGTCGCTGTGTTTCCTTCCGGCGAGGCCGTGCTGAGCTGCAATAATTCCAACATATTCAAGGTCAAGGTTCTCGACAGCAAAGGACAGTGCCCTTCCGGCTCCTCGTGGGAGGAAGATTGGTCCTATCCTTTGCCGGGCAACGGATTCTGGGGCTCAATTGAGGTTGACAGTCCCTGCACAATGGTCGCCGCCATGCACTGTGACAAGGGGCTTCAGGTTGAGCGTCTGTGGCTGAACCACCGCATTGACGCGCCGGCCGCTCCTGCTCTCGTTGATGGCGACGGCTCGGAATGGGACGGCACTCAGGCTCTGTTCCTTTCTTCTGAAGAAGGCGACGAGACACTCATCCGCGCCCGCCGCGACGACAAGAATCTCTACCTGCTGGTCGAGACCGCATTCTCCGGCGGCGCAGCTTCTCCCTCATTGGGCGGCTGGGATTCAGAGTCCGCGACGGATTCCGATGTTTCAGAGTCTGCGTCCGAGTCCGAGTCAGGAGCGACCGCCGGCACTCATCGCCTTAATCTTCGCCTTGCCGCCTCCGGTTCAAGGAAATACGGCATACTCAGCATCGACTCGGCCACAGGCAAGGTTGAGGCCAAGCGCTTTTCCCCGGTTTCCGCCTCCGCAAGCGGCACGACATCCGACGGCCGACGTGGCACCGCAACTGAAATCGCCGTACCGCTGAGCGAGCTCGGCAATGCCGCCACGGGAGACTATCTCTGCCTCTATGCCGAGTCCGTCACCCCGTCCGGCTCCGTCGCCTTCTCCCTCTCCGACCCTGCCCTCCGCTCCACCTGGCAGCGCATCCGCCTGAAGTGATTATTTCCCGAAGAGTTCAGAATGGCTTCCGAGTCTGACGAGTTTGATAGTGTACTCAGTCTCATCAACCCATATCAGCAGGAAGTCATTCTCAATGTGGCATTCAAGTGTTCCTTTATAATTGCCTGATAGCGGGTGGGGCTTAAATTTTTCAGGAACCGTCCCCGTCTCGCGCAGGTGGAACAGAACGACTTCCAATGCCGACAGTTTCTTTTTGTTGTTAGCATATTTCTTGCAGTCTTTCTTGAACTGCGTCGTCTGGACAAATTTCCACATACTACAAAGAATCTACATATTCCTTGAACGCCTCGAAGTCGAACGCTTCGAGGTTTTTATTTTCTTTGGCTTCTCTTATTGCTGCTTTTGTTGTTTCATTCGGTTCATTGTACGCCACGGACATCAGGACATTCTCGACATAATTGTTGAGGCTGCGATTGTCTTTTTTGGCTAAAACTTTGAGACGGGCGACCAAGTCAGCATTAAGTCTGAACGCTGTAGGTTTTTTTACATTTTCTTTTGTTGTTATCGTTCTCATTGTATGTCGTTTTGCATGCAAATGTATTGCATATTATTTTGCAAAACAAATGATTTTACACTTTTCGACAGAATGGAGCATCTGTCTGAAATGATTCTAAGCCTTGAAGAGTTCGGCTTCGAGGCTTTTGTTCAGATTTCTTTCTGAACCAGACTGTTGAGCTTCTCTATGTCGACATCCGGAATGCCCCCCCGGGTCATCTCCTGCCCGTATCATGAAGCCCATATATAAAGGAAGGGTGAGAATGCCTCCGTTGCGTCCGACATTGTAGTTGCCGAATTTCAGGGCGTTATCAATGTGATATATATTCCTGTTTTTCATCACCGTGTTGAGGCTCTTGCTCTTTCCGGTTGTCGCCTTTACTTTAATCGGAGTGCATTTGCCGCCTCGGTGTATCAGAAAATCGAGTTCCAGCCCGCTGTCCTTATGAAAATAGTAGAGCGGGATTCCGGATTTGCAGAGGAAATCCGCCATCAGATTTTCAAAAATCGCCCCCTTGTATCCGAGCAGATTCCCTTGCAGGATGTCTGCCTGCGTGCCGAAATCGAGCATGGCGATGAGCAGACCGATGTCCTGCACATAGACCTTGAAGCAGTCTTCAATGGCGTTCCCGGCGAGCGGCAGTTCTGTCGTGGTGACGTTGTAGCAACGGCGTATTATTCCGGCATCCTCCATCCACTGCAGACATCCGGAATATTCCGAAGCCCTTGCCCCTTTCCTGATGACGGAGTATCGGAATTTCTTGTTTTCCCGAGCGAGCTGTTTCGGTATTGACTCGAAGCATTCCCTTATTCTCGGTTTGTCTGCATCGTCGGCATATTTGACCATATCGTCTTCATATTCGTCCAGAATTTCCCTCTGTACCTTATACACTTGCCCGATGTCCTTCGTCTCTAAAAATTTATTCACTGCGGCAGGCAGACCACCTACAATAACGTACCTGTACAATAGTGTGGTCATGGCGCTGTGGATGCCATCAAGAACCGGGACTTCATTCCTCAGACTCTGCGCAACTGACTCCAAGACTTTTTCATTGATTCCGTTTGCCCAAAGGAACTCCTCAAAATCAAGGGGATACATTTCCACAATAGTCTCGTGCCCGACAGGAATCGAATTTGTCCCTGCCTTTTTGTCTTCTCGTCTTTTCTCTCCATATCCTTTGACTCCAAGGAGGGAACCTGTCGCAATGACGTCGAATCTCCCGTCTTCCTTGAAGGATTTGAGGGCTGTTCTGGCTTCCGGACATTCTTGTATTTCGTCGAGAATGATGCAGGTCTGTCCTGGAATGAATTTAGAACCCGGAATCATGGACGACAGGTTCAGGATAATCGTGTCAATGTCCTTGTTTCCAGAAAAAGCCGTAGCCTTGTCCGGTTCGAGTATGAAGTTCATATATACTACACTTCGGTAGTTCTGCCTTGCAAACTTCTTGACGATGAACGTCTTTCCGCACTGTCTTATTCCCTTGATAACGAGCGGTTTCTTGTCCTTCGTGTTTTTCCACTCCAACATGGTGGATTCCATTTTCCTGCGTAACATCTTATCTCTTATGTTATTCGCCTGCGAATATACACTTTTTCGACCGAATAATCACCATTTCGTTACAATTTTTCGACCGAATAATTACCATTTTACCACACTTTTTCGACCGAATGGCGTCGTTTACGAAAAATATGTGTCCGAAAATATTTGGCAGGAACGGAAAAAAGGAGTAATTTTGTGCCCCTGTTGGCGGGAGACTGCCGGCAGGGCTTCTTTTAAGGAGTCAGGACTTCGACGGTCGTCGGATGTTTTTTTTTTCTCTATTTATGAACACAAAGTACGTTTTCGTCACAGGTGGTGTAGCATCTTCCCTCGGAAAGGGAATCATTTCCGCATCTCTCGCAAAGCTTCTTCAGGCACGGGGTCTGAAGGTAACAATCCAGAAATTCGACCCTTACATCAACATCGATCCGGGCACGCTCAACCCATACGAGCACGGAGAGTGCTATGTCACGGA
>DJRM01000128.1:0-1670 GCA_002440085.1 Bacteroidales bacterium UBA6360 | reverse complement strand
GTCTATACCTCGAAGGCGAACAACGTCACCACGGGAAAGATCTACAACACAGTCATCAATAAGGAGCGCGAGGGCGCGTATCTCGGGAAGACCGTGCAGATTGTCCCTCACATCACCGACGAAATCAAGCGCCGCATGATGCTCCTTTCCAAGACCCGCGACTACGACGTCATCATCACCGAAATCGGCGGAACCGTCGGCGACATGGAGTCGCACCCCTTCGTTGAGGCAGTGCGTCAGCTCCAGTGGGAGCTCCCGGAGGAGGACTGCGTGACGATACACCTTACCCTCGTGCCTTACCTCAAGGCAGCCAAGGAACTCAAGACCAAGCCGACCCAGCACTCCGTGCAGATGCTCCAGCAGAGCGGCGTGCAGCCGGACATCATCGTGTGCCGCACCGAGTACGACCTCTCGCCGGAACTCCGCAAGAAGGTCGCCCTGTTCTGCAACGTGAAGCCGGGACACGTCATCCAGTCGATTGACGCAGACTCCATATACAAGGTGCCTCTCAAGATGAAGGAAGAGGGACTCGACAAGCTTGTCCTGAACCACTTTGCCATCACCGATGCCCCGGAGCCGAACCTCGACAAGTGGAACGACTTCCTCCGCAGGCTCGACAATCCTAAACATGAGGTTAACATCGCGCTTGTTGGAAAATATGACCTTCAGGATGCCTACAAGTCCATCCGCGAAGCCTTCGTTCACGCTGCTGCCGCAAACGAGTGCAAGGTCAACGTCCAATACATCCATAGTGAGAACATCAACGAATCCAACGCGGAGGAACTTCTCGGAAAGATGAACGGAATCCTCGTCGCTCCGGGATTCGGGGAGAGGGGACTCGAAGGCAAGATAGTGGCGATAAAATATGCCCGTGAGCACGGAATACCTTTCTTCGGGATATGCCTCGGAATGCAGATGTGTGTCGTCGAGTTTGCCCGCGACGTCCTCGGAATGGACGGTGCTTGCTCTACGGAGGTCAATCCTAACGCGACTTTCCCGGTCATCAACCTGATGGAAGACCAGAAGAGTACCACTTCAAAGGGAGGAACCATGCGTCTGGGCGCATACGACTGCGAAATCAAGCCGGGTTCGCTTGCCGAGAAGATTTACGGCACCAACAAGATTTCCGAGCGTCACCGCCACCGCTACGAGCTCAACAGCGACTTCCTCGGTCTCTTTGAGAAGGCCGGCCTGATTGCCTCAGGACGCAATCCTGACACGCGTCTCGTGGAAATCGTCGAGCTTCCGACCCATCCGTTCTTCATCGGCGTTCAGTTCCATCCGGAGTACAAGAGCACCCCGGAGAACCCTCAGCCTATCTTCGTCGCCTTCATCAAGGCCGCGATGAAAAATTCCGAAGGCGGAGCGAAAAAGTCCGAACCGAAGACGAAATAACAAATATTTGCTATCTTTGCGCCGCGAAAGTCAGAGTCTGATGTTTCGCGGCGCAATTTTGTTGAGGCTGTCTGAATTTCCGGGGCTTTCGTGAATATGAACATGATGTGTAATTATTTGATTTCAAATATGTTGAGGATTGTGGCTCTCATGCTTCCGCTGCTTCTCGGCTCCGGCTGCAGGGACAGGCAGAAAAAGTCGGCTCCGACTGTCGAGGCGACGCGCTGCAGCATTGAGGTCGTGAACGAATATCCCCATTCCACGGAATCCTACAC
>DJRM01000125.1 GCA_002440085.1 Bacteroidales bacterium UBA6360 | reverse complement strand
TGATTTTTCTGTTTCTTAAGTAGTTGTCTTATGTAATACTTACTCCCGACCGAAACACCTATACGAACCGATTTTCAACTAAATTGCGGAAGAACCATTCTCAGGGAAGGTCAGGTCTCCAATCCTTCGGACCGGATTTTTTACCCAAATCTATGCAAAATATGCAGATTTGGGTAAAAAATCCCATATTTTCGTGACTTGTGTCATTTTTAATGCTATATTTGCCGGCGTCAACAAAACTTATGGCAGATGGTTGTGTATAAAAGACTTGTGGGACGTGAGCGGGAGTGCCGTGAACTTGAGAGGGTTATGGGTTCGGACCGCTCGGAGTTTGTGATTGTGTATGGACGGCGAAGGGTCGGCAAGACTTTCCTCGTGGATCAGTACTTTCAGGGACATTATGATTTTATGTTTGTCGGTGGACACAATCTCTCTCGGCAGCGGCAACTTGCGAGTTTTTCACGAGCATTAAAGAAATTCTCCGGTGCAGCGTCAGACAAGTTTTCAGATTGGTTCGATGCTTTTTATGCGCTTGAAGATTATCTCGAATCTCTTGATAGTGACAGAAAAAAAGTCGTCTTTATAGATGAGATGCCCTGGATAGATACTCAGAAGTCTGACTTTGTCTCGGCATTGGAGAATTTCTGGAACGGATGGGCTGCCAGGCGCTGTGACATAGTGCTTGTTGCCAGTGGTTCAGCGACTTCATGGATGGTTGACAATCTGATTGAAAATCAAGGAGGGCTGCATGCCCGCATCACATCCAGCATTTATATCCGGCCTTTCACGCTTCATGAAACGGAAGAATACTTGAAAATGAAGCATTGTAAATGGGACAGATACCAGATGCTGCAATGCTATATGGTGTTTGGTGGAATCCCGTTCTATCTCAGTCTCATAAATCCGGGCGAGAGCCTTGTGCAGAATGTTGACCGTCTGTTTTTTTCGCAGGGCGGCATTATGAGAAGCGAGTTTGATGAATTGTACAATGCTCTGTTTTCCAATGCTGACTTGTACATAAACGTCGTTAAGTCATTGGCCGGCCATCATGAAGGGATGTCGCGTGAAGAGCTATCAAAGGCTGTCGGCTTAAATGGAGGAACACTTACACGGGTGTTGACCAACCTTGAGCGTTGCGATTTCATATCACGGAGCAGAAATTTTGGTTATAAGACAAAGGACACCATCTATCGTCTTGTTGATTTCTACACATTGTTTTACTATAGGTTTGTCATGACGGACACATCGGGCGACGAGCGATGGTGGGCTCACAACTTTGAGTCTCGGCATGTTTCCACGTGGCAGGGCCTCACATTTGAGCTCGTCTGCCTGATGCACATTGACTGTATCAAGCAGAAACTGGGGATTTCCGGAATGGCTACGGAGATTTCATCGTGGCGAAAGGCGGCGACCGACGGACAAAAAGGCGGACAGATAGATCTTGTCATCAAACGTGCCGACCGCATCATTCATTTGTGTGAAATGAAGTTCAGCAAGTCGGAGTATCGTATTACAGAGGCTTACGAACAGCTGTTACGGCAGAGAATGGAACTGTTCCAAAGTTCCACCAAGACAAAATTCTCGCTTGTCATCACTTTCGTGACAACATACGGCGTGGCGGACGGGCTTCATCATAGTCTTGTACACAGCGAGGTCACGATGGACGATCTGTTTGGGAATAGGGTCTAATTTCGTAAAAATCATTGGATTATGACAGAATGTACCTGCAATCATAGGGACGGCGGTAAGCCGGAGCGCCAGGAGAGACAAGAATCGGCGGTGACGAACGCGAAGGGGCTTTTCGCTCTCTCGCCGGTGATGGTGCTGCTTGCCGTCTATCTCGTGTCCTCGCTGCTTGCGGGAGACTTCTACCGGATTCCGATAGGCGTGTCATTCGTCGTCGCGGCGGTCTACTCCGTCCTGATATGCGGTGGGCGCCCGTTCGCGAAGAGGGTCAACATCTTTTCGGCGGGGGCGGCGGATTCCAACATAATGTATATGATATGGATATTTGTTCTCGCCGGGGTATTCGCCTCTTCCGCAAAGGCTGTGGGTGCCGTCGATGCTACGGTCGCGCTGACGATGAGGCTCATCCCTGCCACTTATCTTCCGGCAGGCCTGTTTCTCGCGGCGTGTTTCATATCAATGTCAATCGGAACTTCGGTCGGGACGATTGTCGCTCTCGCGCCTGTCGCGATAGGACTTTCCGGGGAAATGGGGGCTGATCTCGCGTTCATGGTGTCAACAGTCGTGGGAGGCGCGTTTTTCGGGGACAACCTCTCGTTCATCTCCGACACGACCATAGCCTCCACCCAGAGCCAGGGATGCCGGATGAAGGACAAGTTCCGCACGAACCTCATCATTGTGCTCCCGGCCGCCCTCGTGACGTTGGGAATCTATGTGTTCAGCGGTGTCACTACAGACTATGTGTGCGGCGTGCCTGATGCCCCATGGTATCTGGCGATTCCTTATGTAGTGGTGATTGTCAGCGCATTGTGCGGTATGAACGTGCTCAAGGTGCTTGTCCTCGGGATTTTGCTTACGGATGCTATCGGGCTTGGATACGGCACTCCGTCTCTCACGCTCTTCGAGGCAGCCGGAACAGGGCTTCAGTCCATGTGTGAGCTGATTCTCGTCACGCTGCTTGCAGGAGGAATAATGAATATGGTGAAGACAGCCGGCGGGTTCGACTGGCTCATCCGTGTGATGACCCGACGAATCGGTACCCGCAGGGGAGGCGAGTCCATAATCTCGCTGCTTACGGCTCTCACCAACATCTGTACGGCGAACAACACCATCGCAATCATCACCGTTGGCGGCATAGCGAAGAACATATCGACGCGTTTCGGGATTTCTCCGCGCCGTTCGGCCAGTCTGATGGACACGACATCCTGCTTCATCCAGGGCATACTTCCGTATGGGGCACAGCTGCTGATGGCATCCGGCCTTTCAGGTCTTTCTCCGCTTGAGATTATCCCCAAGCTCTACTACCCGATGCTTATCGGAGTGATGGTAGTGCTTGCAATTCTCTTTCAGTTTCCGAAAGTCAAGGAGCAGCGGATTTCCTGAGTCCAAGGCATGGAGACAAGTATTCTTGGAAAGCTCCCGTGTTCAATTCCTCATTTTATCAGAGCCCGGTTCTCACGCCCGTCTACGAGAACCGTGAGCTCGCGTTCCGTATGCACGGCGCGGATAAACTCCGTTTCGTGAAATGCCGGGAGTTTGTCGAGGAAGGCTGTGTCGCATTTTTCTTCGGGGCGGGAATATGGATTCACGTTGATGTAGCCGGCGTTTGCCGAGGTCATGTTCTGGAAGAAGTGCGTTCCCTGACTCGGGTCTATTCTGAAATTTTCGAGACTGCATTCCACGATGACTTTCGCTTCGGAGATGTCGCTCCATTGAACGGGAATTCCGAGTGTCGGAACCGATGAACCCCAGCGACCGTAGCCTATGAGGACATAATTCCGTTTCAGTTTTCGCATTTCGGCATTGAATGCGGTAATCTCGGAAGCCATTTGCCTGGTTTTCATCCTGTCGAAGGCTTCTCGTTTGAGATAAACGATGTCGCATATTCCGGGAATCTCTCCAGGCCCTATGGCGCAGCCGGACCTCAGCCACGCTCCATTTTCATCGACTCTTGACCAGTCGATGTCACTCCTCAGACCGTCTACGGAAATCGGACGAATCTGCAGGACGCTGAAAATCAGTCGTTCATCATCTGCAAAATCCGCAGCGAATTCAATCTCTATGTCGCATTTCACTTCTGACTTCATGAGCGAAAGCAGCGAATCCAGAACCTCGGCAAGAGGGTATGTCCTGTATTTCAGAATCTGCGCGAATGTGATGAACTTCGGACCCCGGGGCGCGGCGGAATCGACCATCCGCATATTTTCGTAATCCCAAGTCGAGACGACCTTTCGCAGCGAACGGAACTTCCCGCAGTCGGCAAGTGGCAGCCTCTCGATGTTCACGGCATCGTCGACTGAGGTCTTGAACTTTTCCGGGCGGAGGTTCAGGGCAAGCACCGAAGTCTGGGTCTCTTTCATTGTCAGTTCCGGCGTCGATGTCTGAAGGACGTTGCGCGGGTATTTCGGGGAGAAGCGAAGCACCGTGTCTCCGTCTACCACCGTCTTGCCGAGACCATAGGCGAGCTTCACGATGCCGTCTTCCGGAGTTTCGTTGCCGATCGGGTAGAAATTGACGGAACGGGCAACTCCGGAGATTGCCGGGAACCAGTAGCCGCTGTCTTCGCTGCCGCAGACTTCCTGGAGCACGATTGCCATCTTTTCTTCTGATATTACATTGGCGGTGGAAGTTATGTAGCCACGGGATGACGCGAAGTAGATGGAGGCGTAGACGGACTTGATGGCCTTTGAGAGCAGTCGCAGTTGCTGGTCTTCGTTTTCCGTGTGAGGAATCATATAGGTGGAATACACTCCTGCAAACGGCTGATAGTAAGAGTCTTCAAGTTTGGAGGATGAACGGACGGCAAGTGGCCGGCGAGTCGTGCGGATGAATGCCCTGAGCGAATCGGTCAGTTCGCGGGGTAGGGTGGAGGCTACGAATTCGGACAGGATTTCGGCGTCGGACAGGTCCGCTCCGATTACGTACTGGAGACCATTTTCGAGAATGAAGCGGTCGAACCAGTCCGTGGTTATGGCTATGGTGCGCGGAACTGCAATACGCACGTCCTCCCACTTGTCAAAGAGCCCATATTTGCACAGAATGTGGTTCAGAAATGCGAGACCGCGGGCCTTGCCTCCGAGCGAACCATCTCCGAGCCGCGCGAAGCGTATGGTGTCGTTGTAGCTGTCATTGTCAAAGCGGGCTATTACGCCGATGCCCTGGCTCAGGCGGAAGTCGTGAATTTGTTTCAGGTGCAGTTCCCGGACACGTGCAATGTCCCCGTCGTCCTTTACGCGGATTGGACGGAACTCGCCGGCGAGCCGGAAAAGTCCCCTCGCATAGAGCCAGCGGGAGATGTAGTTGCGGTCGGAGAGGCTCTTGAGGGCATCGTCGGGAACGTTACGGATGATTTCCTCAAAGTCCCGTAGATTGCGTCCCCGGACAATGACCTCGCCGCTGTCCGGGTCGGTGGCGATGAAGTCTCCGAAACCGAACTCCCGGCCGATGTATTCGGCCAATTCATGGGTGAGCGTCTTGGAGGATTTCAGTATGAATCCGGCCCCGAGACTCTCGGCCGTTTTGCGCATGCTTTCCTGCGAGGACTGCATAAGGAAAGGCATAGTCGGGTCTTCCCCGCGCACGAGCCGGCACAGGTCAACTCCGGCATCGCTCTTTTCTATGTCCGGACTGTCTCCCTTGTGAATCACGAATCCTATGTCAGATATGACCCCAAGGAGATGGTCTCCGTATTTGCGGTAGAGTTCTACAGCCTCTTCGTAGCAGGTCGCGAGCAGGATTTTAGGCCGTGAGCGCTTGCGCTGGATCTGCTGTTCCTCGTTGAGGGTGTCTCGTATGGATTCGCTGTTCTGCTGAAGGACAATCTTGTAGAGCAGCGGCAGGTAGGTGGAGTAGTAGCGTACGGAGTCCTCGATGAGGAGGATTGCCCGTGCTCCCATCCCGAGTATGTCATTGTCGGCGTTAAGCCTGTCTTCGAGCAGCTTGACGAGAGCGATGATGACGTCGGTGTTGTTGTCCCAGCAGAATACATAGTCGATGCTGGACGTGTCCCGCTGCGCAATCTTTCTGTAGATTTCCTTCGAAAACGAGCAGAGCAGGACGACGGGTGTGTTCGGAGCCGTCTCCTTGACCTGACGTGAGAACTCGAAAGCGTCGACTTTCCCGAGATTGTACATCGTGATTATGAGGTCATAACCATTCTTGCCGCCGAGTTTCTCAAGGGCTTCCGCAGTTGTCTCGGCCCTTTCGATTGATGGCGGATTGCTCAGGTTCAGTTCGGAATATTCCCTCGTTATCTTGTATTCTATGTGCCCGTCTTCCTCAAGGGAGAAACTGTCGTAGCTGTTGCAGACAAGGAGGATACGCCGTATCCTCCTTGACATCAGTTCCTTGTTGCCCGCTTCTCTCATCGGTGCGTCTTCTGTCTTGTGGCCTGCCATGCGGTTTACACCAGTCCCTGATCAATCATGGCATTGGCAACCTTTATGAACCCGGCGATGTTGGCGCCCTTGACGTAGTTGATGTAGCCGTCCGGTTCCGTGCCGTACTTGAGGCACGCGCTGTGGATGTCAGACATAATTCTGTGCAGCTCGCTGTCCACCTGCTCAGCCGTCCACTGCGTGCGCATGGAGTTCTGGCTCATCTCCAGGCCGGACGTGGCCACTCCTCCGGCGTTCGACGCCTTACCCGGGGAGTAGAGCAGGCGAGCCTTCTGGAACACTGCGATTGCCTCCGGCGTTGTCGGCATGTTTGCTCCTTCCACGACACAGAAGCAGCCTCCCTTCACGAGAGCCTCGGCGTCAGCCTCCTCAATCTCATTCTGAGTGGCACACGGGAGCGCGATGTCGCAGGCAATCTTCCACGGGCGCTCTCCCGGATAATACACGGCGTCCGGATATTTTTCTGCGTATTCCCGGATCCTTCCGCGCCTTATGTTCTTGAGCTCAAAGACATATTTCATCTTCTCTTCCGTAAGTCCCTCCGGATCATGGATAAAACCGTCGGAATCCGAAAGCGTCACGACTTTTGCCCCAAGTCTCATCGCTTTCTGTGCGGCATATTGCGCGACGTTGCCTGAACCGGAGACGAGAACGGTCTTGCCCTCGAATGTCTCGCCGCGCGTTGCGAGCATGTCCTGTGCAAAATAGCAGACTCCATAGCCGGTGGCCTCGGGACGCAGGCGGCTTCCACCCCATCCGAGTCCCTTCCCGGTTAGTGTGCCTGCGAACTCATCACGCAGGCGCTTGTACTGGCCGAACAAGTAGCCCACCTCGCGTCCGCCTACGCCGATGTCACCTGCCGGAACGTCCGTGTCAGGGCCTATATGTCTCTGCAGTTCAGTCATAAAGCTCTGGCAGAAGCGCATCACCTCCGCGTCCGACTTGCCGCGCGGGCTGAAGTCCGAGCCTCCCTTTGCTCCTCCCATAGGCAGGGTGGTGAGCGCGTTCTTGAAGGTCTGCTCGAAGGCGAGGAACTTCATTATGCTGAGATTTACGCTGGAATGGAAGCGGATGCCTCCCTTGTATGGGCCTATGGCACTGTTCATCTGCACCCTGAAGCCCCTGTTTATGTGTATTTCCCCACGGTCGTCTGTCCACGGCACTCTGAACATTATGACGCGCTCGGGCTCGACCATGCGCTCAAGTATTTTCTGATCCATCAGGTGAGGGTATTCGACAACATAGTCGGCAACGCTCTCGACCACTTCCCTCACGGCCTGGTGGAATTCCTTTTCACCGGGATTCTTTGCGACAAGTTCATCCATGAACTTCTCTACATAGTTCTTTGCAAATTTTTCCATACTCATTCAATACAAAACTCTCGCAAATTTAGGAAAATAAACAACTTCTAAGAAAAATAATTAGCGAAAACCTTCGCATTCAGTGTTCGTGGGGGGGGGGGTAGATGTTGATGGCTTGAGCGTCTTCCGGTACACGCTCGCGGACATCCCGTAGCGTTTCTTGAAGTCCTTATGGAAGTTGGAACTGTCGTTGTAACCTACCCTGTCGCTGACCTGTTCGACGCTCATCATCGGATTTTGGCTGAATATCCGGCAGGCTTCTTCGAGCCTGAGGCCGTTTCTCCAAGTGCGGAAGTCTGTTCCGAGAGTGTCTTTCATATACCTTCGCATCATGCAGATATCAACCCCTATTTCTGAAAGGACGTCTGTATATGACACGTCTTTTTCCATAAATTTCTTCCCTTTAGTCCATTGTTCCAGTTTCGCTCTGATTTCCTCTGCCGTTTCTTGCGAAATTTCGTTCTGTTGTCTGTGCTCCGTATCCGCGGCCTCGTCCACCGCCGGAGCCGGTGAGTGAAGGGCGCTTGTGATGTAGGAATAGTCTGTGGCGTAGATTGTCATCCTCACTGCGAACAGATTGTAGGTGCATAGGTACATCGGCACAAGCAAACAGTATCCCCAGCTACCGATGAACAGACAGACGAAGCACATGAATGCGGAAAACAGTCCGACCACAAACATCCAATGTACCCAGGCGATTCTCGGTGCATAGTCTTCCGCGTAGTATTCGCTTGTGAGCCTGATGGCCCTCCTGTAGCTTTTTGCGAAAATCAGGGAATATGCGATCAACTGCCCGAGGAACGTGAAGCTCAGTATGACATAAACATACGGAAAAATGTCCGGCAACTTCCAGTGTGTGAAATACAATACGGATACGAGTACTGTTATGATCATGAATTCCCTGACCACGCGCTTCTTTGTGACGCGTTCCGAGTCTATGAAAATCAGTACGGTGCTTGACATCAGCAGCGATTCATAGGGGGCTGTCGCGAGAATAGCCATCTTGTCAAACGGATGTACATGTCCGACGAGAAAACATATAAAATTGAGGATTGCCATCAGAAATCCGGCAACGGCGAATACGGTGCGCGCATTGCGGAACTTTTCAAGTTCAGGTCGTTCAGGTATTCTTAAGGCCACAATCATCACAGACAGAGCCGCCGTCACCCCAGATGCCAGCAGCATCATGTCTCCATACATATCATGCATATTTTTCTTTCCGTTTTCGGTTATTAGTCTGCGAAAATAAGCAAAATTTCCGGTATTTTATCAAAAACCACCGGTTTTTTGTGTAAAATAGTCCGACTTGACATCAAATGCCCTACTTTCGCAGCAGAAAAAATTTCTAACCTTATTTATATAAACGGAACGCACGTTTATTGTGTGCCGTTCCGTTTTAACTGACAATTTTACTAAGATTATTGATAATAACAGGCAGACGCATCAATGCCTTTGTCTGATGCAATTCTAACCGGAACTATTATATACAATAGTTCGTTAAATTTA
>DJRM01000135.1 GCA_002440085.1 Bacteroidales bacterium UBA6360 | reverse complement strand
CCTCTCAAAACAGAAAAATCTGACTCAAAAATACATTTCAAAATAACTGAACAAAAAACTTAAACAGCTTCTCAGAAGAAACAAAAAGAGTGCGGACAAAAAACGCAGGAAGCTTCTAAACCGCCATCACATACCTGACGATATACCAGGTGTACGCCGCATAGCACAGCAGCATCGCGGCGCCTCCTGCCCGGCCGATTTTTCCTTTCAGGCCGAAGAGCAGCGGGAGCACTGCGGCGAGAATCATGGCGGCGTAGTCCACGAATCCGATTTTTCCCGTGCTCAACGGGGTTATCAGCGATGCCGTTCCGAGAATCATCGTGGCGTTGAAGATGTTGGAGCCGACGATGTTGCCCAGAGCCATGTCCGTGTCTTTTTTGAGGGCCGCCGTGACTGATGCCGCAAGTTCCGGAAGGGATGTCCCGCAGGCGAGAAGGGTTATGGAAATGAAGGCGTCGCTGACACCGAGTTTCTTTGCGATGGCAACGGCCTCATCCACAAAGAAGTTGGAGCTTATGATCAACGCCGCGAGTCCGCCGAGGATGCTGACGGCGGCAAACCAAAGGCTGTTCTTCCAGGCGTATTTTCCCGTTTCGGCAGCGGTTGGGGAAGGGCTAAGGACAGCGTTTCCCTGTTCATCGGCCCCGTAGGTGGCTGTGCTTTCCGTAGTCGGAAGATCTCCGACCATGCCCTGTCCTGCATCGGTGGCATTCACCTCAATCTCAGTCTTGCCGTTTGACGCCGTGCTTTTTCCCCGTTTCAGTGAAGTCCACATGAAGGCTATGAAAAAAATGAGCAGTACAGCTCCGTCCCATCGTCCGAGGCGCGGTTCCCCACCGATGAAGAAATTGTAGACCAACAGCATCAGAAGAACTGACACGCCTATGCAGAACGGTATTTCGAACTTCATGTTGGCGCGTGACACGGCAATCGGGAAGAAGATCGCCGTGAGTCCGAGAATTACAAAGACATTGAATATGTTTGACCCCACGACATTGCCTATCGCGACTTCGGAGTTTCCGCCTATGGCTCCGATCGTGCTGACCACAAGCTCGGGCAGCGACGTGCCGATGCCCACAATCACCGCACCAATCACAAAGCTCGACACGCTGCACTTCTTCGCCACTACAACGGCTCCATTCACAAGAAAATCCGCCCCGAGCACAATTCCCGCGAGGGACAGAACCAAAATCATATATTCCATATTAACGCATATTTTCCGCAAAAATGCGAAAAAGTTGTTAAGAAATTATTAAAAGAGCCACAAATGACTTACATTGCCGCCGGGTATTCTCCGAGCACTTTCAGGTCTTTCATCAGAGGCCTGGCGGCTCCGAGAGCCTGACGGTAGCGCTCGCAGTTGTCAAAACGGATGTCGATGTAGAAGAAATATTGCCATTCGTGTCCCGGAATGGGGAGTGACTGGATTCGTGTCAGGTTCATGTCATAGAATGACAGGATGGTCAGGATCTGGGCGAGGGAACCGGGCTTGTGGGGAAGCGTGAAGCAGAGGGATGACTTTGTGACAGCCTTGCCAGGGACAGATATGCTGTCGTCGAGGATTAGAAAGCGCGTGAAATTCTGCTTGTAGGTTTCTATGTCGGCCGCAAGGATTTCAAGGGAATTCTGTTCTGCCGCGAGACGGGATGCCACGGCACCGACTCCCTCAATCTTCCCGGATGCGATATCAATTGCGCTCTTTGCCGTGTCCTCGGACTCCACCATCTTGATCCATGGGCAGTTACGTTCAAAGAACTGACGTGTCTGGTTGATTGCCATATAGTGTGTCCGCACTTCCTGAATGTCATGGATATCCTGTCCGGGGAGCGCCATGAGGTTCTGGTGGATGGGGATGTAAGTTTCTCCCTTAATCTTGTGCGTATTGGCTCTGAGCAGTTCAAAATTGGGCAGCAGACCTCCGGAAATCGTGTTCTCGATAGCCATGACCGCGGCATCGGCACGTCCGTCCGCGACAGCAGTGAACAGCCCGCTGAAAGTGGGGCATTCAACGATGGAGATGTCTTCGCCGTGTTTTGAGTAGAAGTCACGTGCAGCCTGCTCGTGGAAACAGCCTCTGTATCCTTGAATTGCAACTTTTTTCATCTTTCTTGAGATTTGTTTCTGCGGTTTCCTCAGCCCTCGATGACCAGGCCGTCGAAGGCGGGGAGGATGTTTGCCGGTGTGCCGTCCGGATTCGCGGGAAGGCTCCGAAGCTCCGGAACAAAATCCTTGTACCTTGGCAGGCGGTCGCTCAGGTGGGTGAGCCATGAGTGCCTTGCCCCGACTCTTCGGCACACCTCGATGGCTTGTTCCAGCCCCCAGTGGGAGTTGTGCGTCCCGCGCTTCACTGTGTTGATTATGAAATGCTCAAGGCCTTCGAGCTTCGCGAATTCCTCCTCCGGGATGTAGTTCATGTCCGTGCAGTAGGCGATATCTCCGAAGCGGAATCCGAGCACCGGCAGAGCGCCGTGCAGACCGCGAATCGGAAGCACCGTAGTCTCGCGGACAATGCCGTTCGGGTCGCCTGGAATCTCGCGGTAGCCTACTCCCGATTCCCACGCGAGACGGGGCGCGGAGTCGTCGAACCGAACAGTGAACGGCTCGTTCGTGATGTTGTGGACGTGCCATTCCGGGGCTCCGGGATATTTGTGGGCGGCGAAGGCGTAGGAATATTCCATCCTCAGTGAGTCCTCCACATATTTTTCGCAGTAGATGTCGCAGGCGCGTCCCTCGGTGTAGTTCAGCGCCCTCACGTCGTCAAGCCCTCCCGTGTGGTCCTTGTGGTTGTGTGTCAATAGTATGGCGTCAAGATGCCGAACTCCGGCCCTGAGCATCTGTGTCCTGAAGTCCGGTCCCGCATCCACTAAAATCGTCATTCCCTCATGCTCCACAAGCACGCTCGACCTCAGCCTCTTGTCCAAAGGATCAGCACTTCTGCAAACATCGCATTGACAGCCGATTACCGGCACTCCCTGCGATGTCCCGCTCCCGAAAAACGTCAACCGCGTCCGTGTTTTCTTATCTTCCCGGCAGTTTTCCATCATATTCAATCAGTCATTAAGAAGCTATTCTCTCCATATTATTCATTCACCCCTCCTCCACACATACTATTCTTCAGATTTCTTCTTATATATGCGCAAAAGGCTTCAAAAAAGCGGGAGGAGAGAAACCCTACGCGATTTTTTCATGAGCGGAGGGTTCTCACCTCCCGCGTGAAGCCGTATGCTCTGAAATAAAACCTCCCACAAAAAATCATTCCTCGCCGCCAAGTGCCTCAATCCTCGTGTTCTCCGCTGAAAGAACCACCGTCGATGTGCGTCCGATGAGCTGCGGGTCGTAGTCCGTCCACACCTTGATGTAGTTCTCCGTGTAGCCGCACATCTTCCCCATCTTGTCCGAACTCTCGAAAAGAACCTCTGCCGAATCGCCGAGACATCCGCCGACAAACTCCCTGTGCAGTTCCTTGCAAAGTTCCTCCAGCCGCGCGACCCTTTCCGTCTTCACGCTGTCCTGCACCTGGTCTTTCCGCGCGGCAGCCGGGGTTCCCGCCCGTCGTGAATAAGGGAAAATGTGAATGAATGCCGGACGTATCCTGTCCTTAATAAAATTGTATGTCTGTTCGAAGAGTTCGTCTGTCTCGCCGGGAAATCCCACGATGACGTCGATTCCGAAGAATACCTTCCTGTCTCCGAATGCCCTGCGGATATATTCAATCTTACGCGCGAAGGCTTCCGTGTCGTAGCGTCGTCCCATCTCCCGGAGAACCGTGTCGCTTCCGCTCTGAAGGGGGATATGAAAATGCGGGAGGAACTTCGTCCCCGACACAATCCAGTCAATCATCGGTTCTGTCAGAAGGTTGGGCTCAATCGAGGATATGCGGTAGCGTTCGATGCCATCCACCGCGTTCAGCGCCCTGATGAGATCGAAGAAACTCTCGCCGGTGCTCTTCCCGAAATCTCCGGTGTTGACGCCCGTAATCACGATTTCCCGACAGCCGGTCGCGGCAATCTCCCGCGCTTTCCGGGCAATGTCCGCAATCGGCTCGTTCCGGCTTTCTCCTCGGGCGTAAGGCACCGTGCAGTAGTTGCACTTGAAGTCGCAGCCGTCCTGCACCTTGAGGAACGAGCGCGTGCGCTCACCGGTCGAATATGCCCCCAGATAGCTGCACCCGTCCTTCCCGTCGGTCATATCCCCTACGGCTTTCTCTCCCTTCGCGGCATTCTCCGCGTTTTCAAGAGGATTCCAATTCGTCGGTTCGTCCCCTCTGCACTCGGCGACATATCTCAATATCCCCGGAACAACCCCGTTCTTCTCCTTCGCCCCATACACCGCGCGCACGCCCTCCAGCGCCTCGATTTCCCCGCGCCTGAGCTCGGCATAGCACCCCGTCACGAAAATCGCCGCATCCGGAGACACCCTGTGCAGCTTCCTGATGATATTCCTGCACTTCTTGTCCGAATGCTCCGTCACCGAACAGGTGTTCACGAGAAATATGTCAGCCCCCTTCGGCCACGGCGTCACCTCCATCGGCACGCCGCTCTCCAGCAGCCTCCTCTCATAAGTCGAAGTCTCCGCATAGTTCAGCTTGCACCCGAGAGTGATAAACGATATTTTCTTTGTCATATTCATTATTCCTCCTTTCGCTGTTGCAGCAAATAAATTTCTTTCTGTCGCTCAATTTCCATACGCAGTTCCTCCTCGGAAGGAAGAACCGGCAAATATTTCGCGGCGAAAAGCTGTTCATTGCCGTTTAGGATGGAATACTTCGCTATATCAGAATCCGTATCCGAACATAGCACAATACCTATTGTGGGGTTATCTCCTTCCGTACGTTTCAACTCATCATACATTCGACGGTACATATCCATTTGCCCTACATCCTGATGGGCTATCTTTCCTATTTTCAAATCAACCAGCACATAGCATTTGAGGATTATATTATAGAAAACCAAATCGATGAAATAATCCTGAGCATTAGTTCTGATCATTTGCTGCCGTTTCACAAAAGCGAAACCTCGTCCCAATTCCATCAGGAAATCCTGAAGATGGTCAATTATTGCTGTTTCGAGTTCTTTTTCCGAGAAACTATTGTCCTGATTGAACCCCAAAAACTCGGCAACAATCGGGTTCTTCAACATCTCCGGTTTTGTGGGATGTTTTTCAGTCATAGGCAACTGTGGCTGAGTGAAATGCCGTTCGAAATATTGTGTGCTGATATTCCTGTCAAGAGTTCTGACACTCCACATTTCCTGAGACGCCGTCTCCAAGTACCAACGTATCGCGGTGTCATCGCCTACTCGTAAGGTTCTGAAAATATGAGTCCATTGCAGATTTGGAAATCGCGATTTCCAAATTCCGTAGTCGGGGATAACCATATAGAATTTGCGAAATGATCTCAAGTAACGAGCAGAAAACCCCTCTCCATAATCATGGGTGAGCTGCTTCGATAGTTTGTCGATAAGTTGATTTCCATACGCAGCCCGTTCTTGACCGCCCTGCTCTTCCTCCACGATGCGCTTGCCTATCTGCCAATAGGTCTCAATCATGATGCTGCCTACGGAAGTATATGCCTCGCTCCGGCCTTGCTCAATGAGGTTTTTGATGTCGGCAATTATACTGCCCTTATCTGCACTCTCACTCATATCAATTTAATTGCGGCTTGTTTATTAAATTTTCTGTGCCACGCCTCGAATAAATTAGCAACTTTCGCAGCCGCCGTCCATCGTGATTCGGCTCCACTCGGCCTTGCCGCCCTTCATCGGAGGATTGTGCTTCGAGACGCGGATTGAGAAATGTCCGAGACGCGGGTATCTTTTCTCGACACTACGGACGATGCGTGCGGCGACGTTTTCGATGAGGTTCGACGGCGTGGCCATCTCCTTTTCTGCAAGAGCATATATCTGCGCAAGATCCACGGTGTCGGCGAGATTGTCGCTCTTTGCTGCCTTGTCGACGTCGATTTCCGCCATAAAGTCAACGACAAATAGGTTGCCGTGCTTCTTTTCATCCTCGTAACATCCGTGGTTCGAGTGGAATTCCATTCCCTCAAGTTCAAGTAAGCTTGTCATATCCTTAACTTTTATTTTTGTTTCTGTATTTTTCCCCTGTTCCTTTCATTCGCCTTCCTTCCGGGCTTCGTCTTCCGACATGGTCGTCACTACGATGTCTTTCTTCGCTCCTTTCGTGGCTCACCAGCTTTTCCGCGGCGCCGCATCCCGGGGCCACACCTATTATATATACGCACGGGCGCTTTCCGACCTTGAAGCCACCGCCGACTTTCCGCTTCCATTCCCGCACGGGCAGAGTCCTGATGAACTCGTCCGAGGTCGTTATGTCAGCCGCGACGCATACGAGCGTGCTGTCCTCGCATACGGTGCAGATGTCGGTGAGCATGGAGTCGTTCCTGTAGGGAGTTTCAATGAAAATGTGGCTTCGGCCGCTTGCCGAGACTTCTTTCTCGATGGATTTCAGGCGGCCTCGACGCTCGGCCGGCTTCGCAGGGAGGTAGCCGCAGAACTCGAAAGCCTGACCGTTCAGCCCGGAAGCCATCAGTGCCAGCATCAGCGAGGACGGTCCCACGAACGGCACCACCTGAATCCCGTGCCGCTGGCAGAGCGCGACAAGCTGCGCACCGGGGTCGGCGACCGCAGGGAGCCCGGCCTCCGAGATGAGCGCCACGTCACCGCGCTGAAACAGTTCTAAATAGGACTCCACTGTGGCCGCGTCCGTGTGCTCGTTCAGTTCGTGGAACTCAAGGGCGTCAATCCGTCCGCGCAGCCCTGCCTTAGACAGGTAGCGCCGCACCGTCCGCAGCTCCTCGACAACGTAGATCCCAACGCTTCCGAGCAGTTCCAGCACTGGCGCGGGAATCACCCTCTCAGGTTCATATTCGCCGAGCGGCGACGGCACTAAATAAAGTTTATTCGTGATATTATCCATATTCTCTAAAAATCTTGTGCAACTGGGGGGTGAACATTATTCTGACTGGGGGTGTGACTGGGGGTGTACACCACTTTGACTCGGGGTGAGATTCGTACCTGCTTCTGACTTAGAAGCCCGTCTTTTCTGCCGCGCCGCTTCTCGCCGTGCCTTTTTCTGTTCGCGTGTCAGTTTCTGTTTTCGTGGCTTCTGCGTCTTCAGCGTGTCCTGTGCCTCGGATTTCTGTGAGTCCCGCGCTTCCACTCTCAGCGTTGTCAGCTTCATACGGTCCTCATCTCTGATTCCGTTGAACTCCAACTGGTAGCCCATGCCGATGCCGTTACGCTGGGAGTTGTCGAGGTAGTTTGTGTACTGGTCGGCGGAGTGGGAGAACAGGTTCAGACGCAGGGTTCCAGGGCGGTTCAGCTTGATTTCAATGTCGATGTCGCCCACCACGTCGGTGTTCGTTCCGCTTGACTTGTATTGCTTGTTGCCGATGTTGCCGTTCACCACCACGCGGTTGTTGAACAGCTGTGTCGAGACGGCGACGTCGAACACATCGTTCCCCTTTGAGTTCGGCTGGTAGTTCAGCCCGAGGTCTATCGGGATGTCGAGCTTCTGGAGTATGTTGTTGAGCTGGTTCGCCATCACTTCCGAGACGTTCGAATAGAGCAGCGTCGAACTGTTCACGATGCCGGACTGCTCGTCCGGGAGGAAACTGTTTGAGATAATCAGCGAGAGGAACTGTTTCTGAATCTTGTCATCAGTGCTCAGGGCACTCTCAACCTTGGACTTTACGGCCGGGTCTATGTCCGGGACATTAATGGAGAATCCGAGACGAGGGTTCTTCAGCTTGTCAGAGATTCGGATGCCGCACTCCACCGTCCTTCGCGTGCTCACCGATGTCGTGTCCGCAATCAGCGTTGACAGTGATGCCTTAGTCTTGTAGAGCGCGTCGATGTTCAGGCTGCTCTCCATGATGTCACCGTTGAAGCGGATGGAACTGCCCTCCTTGATCTGGAAATCGCGTGAGGCGAGGCCCAGAGCCACAAACTTGTAGCTTCCGCTGCTGATGCTGTAGTTCCCGTTTATATTGAAGTCGTCCCCCTTCATCTTCAGTTCAATCTGACCGTTTCCGTTGGCCGACAGCATATTGCCGCTTTCCCTGTCAATCTCCACGAACGCCGTCACGCCCGGAGTGGCTCCAACGCGCAGGTTCAGGCTGAAGTCCCCGGCTTCCCCTGTCTGCTTCTTCAGCTTGCTCATCATCTCTTCATACGGGTCCACCCACACAACCTTTTCCTCCTCCTTGAATCTCAGCAGATTGGTCGCTCCGGCTACGGATGTGTTCGGAATCGGGATGTGCAGGTTTCCGGTCTTTTCCGTAACGGCGTCAATGTCAAGCACAATACCGCTGAAAGGGCCGCTGAGCCGCACGTTTCCGCTAGCGAAGAGATGCCCGTAGAAATAAGGACTAAGACTCGGGGTCGTGTCGAGACATTCCAAATCTTTGACATTCACATTGAGATCCAATCCTGGGGTCACGAAATTTCCGAAAGTTATCGCACCGTTCACGTTTCCCGTGGAGCCGAACTTGTCGGTCACGCTGACATTGTCGAAATGCGCTCCCTCGTTGTCAATGTGAACCGGTCCGCTGACCTGGTATGGGACATTCGTGAACGCGATGCTCAGTACACCGTTGTCAATTCTGGCGTTTTCGGAGCTTATTTCCGGAGAGTTTATCGGCCCGTCAAGGGAAATCTGTCCGGAGAGCTCGCCCTCGAAGCGGTTGAAAATCCCGTCCACAAAAGGCCTCGCATAGCCGATGTTGAAGCCGTCGAGAGCGAGCCGCGCCTCCAATCCGCGGCTTGAAGGAGTGTAGCGGGCCTCTGCGGCGAGTGTGCTTTTCCCGTTAATGTCGTTGCTCGCGCTTATGTCGAAACGGTTGAATATCCTGTCCCATTCACACTTCGCGGCGAGAAGTCCGATTTCCTCACCGGCCATATATGTCGAATCGCATACGACGTCGAGAAGAATGCTCTTGTCGTCGAGAGGGGAGACAAGCCTCGCAAGGCCGGTGAGCTTGCCGCGTAGACCGAGATCCGGTGTCACGAGAGGATTCACGATTCCTATGTCGAAACGGTCGAGTTCCACAGAGAGCGTGTCCGCCATAGATTTCGAGAGCTTTCCGTATGCGGACAGCCGCTGTTCGTCGTTGGTGAGTTCGAATGACCTGACCTCGGCGCCGTCTTCTGTGACATTGAATTCCGACTCATGTATGCTCCAACGCCTGGAATTGAGATGAACTGTTGACGGAAGCAGGCGTATCCCCAAGCCGAGCCCGCCGTCCTTTCCGCGCGAAAGCTCTCCGAGCGCATATATTTCCCCGCTGTTGTCAAGTTCCCCGCTGTTGTCATATTGGAAGCCTACGCCCATACGGTTGCCGTCGGCATACATCTTCAGAATGCTGCTCTCAAGCGAAGCAAAGTTCCCGAGCCTGACGATGTCCGCTCCGACGCTTCCGGTGAGGTTATCATCGTCATTGTTGAACTCTGCCCTGAGATTCTTCAGATAATTCCCTTTGTATGCGAGTCTTGAAGACCGGATGTCCGACCTGAGCAGACCTTTGGGGGATATGTTCAATTTTACGCTTGTGCTGTCCGCTATGTACAGACCCGGAGATAGAAAAGACAGCAGACCGCGCGTGTCGTGGAAGTTCAGCCCGATGTCGTAGTTCCTTCCGGACCATTCTCCTGACGGTTCGCCTGCAAGCAGAGGGAGGTCGCGGCGAATCGTGATGTCCTGCAGATCCGAAACGAATTCGTCCGGAGACCCGGTTCCGCTGTAGAGCGCGTCGAGGAAGCTCGACGTGAACTTTATCCTGAATAGCCCGTCCTTGGCTATGGAGGTGAGCTCGGCATCACCGATGTCATGCACTCCGGTGGCATTTTCCAATACGAGTCCTCCGAGTTCAACCTTTCCGATAAGGTCGTCGTTTCCGGTTCTGACGAAATTTGCCCCTGTCCGAAAGCGTAGTCTCGAAATCTTTCTGCTGTCTAATTTAAGGGCGTGCAGATCCGCATGCCCCACGTTAGCGTAGAACTTGTAGAGGCTGTTGTTCGTGTTCTTTGAGAGCGCGAATGTTCCTTGGAACAGGAAGTTGAGGTTCGGGTCGTTGCAGACGAACTTTCCGTCGAAGGCGTCTTCCGTCAGGTCACCGGCCGCCGCAATCCGGCTGTAGTCATATCCCAGAAGATTCAGACGATCAACTTTCAGGGAGTCGATGTGTATCTGCATCTTCGTTCCCCGTCCGTCCGGCATCGTCATCTTCACACCCGTCTCAAGACTGCCCTGGCGCACCGTCTCCGTGCCGGCAATCTTTCCGAAGTCCAGATCTCTTGTCCGTAGCCTTGCGTCCATGCGGATAGGCCTGTCTGCCAGGATCAGATCGTGGAAACGGACATCAGCGTCGAGACTTCCGATGAGCGAATGTATTTCCGGACGTATGCGCATGTCGTTTATCGGTCCGCCTACACGGCAGTTCATCACGAATCTCTGTCCTTTTGCAAACTTGTGAAAATCAATTCTTTCGGAAGTCCACGCATTTACCATCCGGTCAATTCCGGACGAAGTGAACACGCAGCCCGACAGCCTCGCGTCAATGGCCATTTTCCTCACGTCCGGAATGCCTCCGAGATGCCCGTCCACCGTCCCTGCAAAGCTTCCGTCGTCAAGGCATATCCTCACTTTCCGTATGTCCATGTCCCTCACCGGGCCGCTTAGGCTTCCCGAATATATCCTTGCTCTCAGACCCGTGTCCGCGAGTGTCGGAGCGAAGAATGCGAGTGTACGGAAATCAAGAAAGCTGTCTCCGAGAACGCCGTCCATCTTCACGCGGTTGATGTAGTCGGAGAATGCCTTAGGGTCGTCGAAACTCATCATGTACAGTGGAACATCAAGCCTGGAGAAGTCGTCCTGAAGCTTTATGTCTCTGATTATGACCTTTCCGCCGCCGACCCTTGCCTCGCCGCTCAGATTTCGGCAGTTGAATCCGCTCCTCTCAATAAAAGACATCCCCAGCATCGTCCCCGTCACGGTTCTTCCTTTCATCCGAAGGTTCTTTCCGCGCAGGTTTATATGATTGACTTCCAAGTCTGTCCAGTCAATGCCAATCTGCTTCGGCTCTTCTCCCTTCATGTCGGACGGCAAGTATGCCCCTTCCGCTACCTTTGCGTTCGGACCGAAATTCAGCATGCGGAATCCCATATCCTCGATTTTAATGTCTCTGATTGAGAATATCTCCTTGTCACTGACCGGCTTGGGCTCTTTTTTTTCGGAGGCAACGAGGCCGAAGACTCTCGTGAGGTTTATTGCGCCTCCCTCAAGCACGAGGTTCATCTGCGCGTCCCTGATCTTTGCCTGAGACACTTTGAACCCCTCTCCCGTGAACAGACCGTCAACCGAGAATCCCGCGATGATGCTGCCGGCGCGGAAAAACGTGTCGACCGGAACTTTTGTGCTGTCAGCCGGAATGACCGGACTGCCGTCAAGTATGAGCACATCCTCCAAAACCAGCGTGTTGAACGGCCTGAGATGGATCTTCCCTATCCTTATGTCCGCCGGAATCGACTCCTTCAGCCTTGCCGTCACCTTATTCGCCACAAACGTCTGCACACGCGGCGACTGCAGCATGATGAACGCCGCCCCTATGAGAACGGCAATCGTCACGAGGACAATCTTAAGAATATGAAAGAACTTGCGCAAAAATCTGATTCAAATTGTTCAACTTATTTTCTGATAATTTTCTGTGGCCTATATATAGTTATAGGTATAACCTGCAAAATTAAGAATTTGTAGCGAGAATATGACTTTTTTCGTACTTTTGCAATTGGAATATTGCTGTATTCGGGTGAAATGTCTTCGCCTGTCATTTTGAGCGGAACGGAATGAAACCGAGAAATCCTATAAACAGGAATGAATATGGACATAATATTGGGAATAGAATCTTCGTGTGACGACACGTCGGCGGCAGTCATAAGGGACGGCTACCTCCTGTCGAACGTAATCGCGAGCCAGGACGTTCACAAGGCCTACGGCGGCGTGATTCCGGAACTCGCCTCGCGAGCGCATCAGCAGAATATAGTTCCTGTCGTGAGCCAGGCTATTGACCGGGCGGGCATAAGGAAAGAGGACATAACGGCGATAGCGTTCACCCGCGGACCGGGGCTTCTGGGTTCGCTGCTTGTCGGAACGTCGTTTGCAAAGGCGCTTTCCATCGCGCTCGGCTGCCCTTTGATTGAAGTGAACCACCTCCAGGGACACATACTTGCAAACTTCATAAAGCAGTATGACAATGAAAATCGCGCGCCGCAGTTCCCATATCTCTGCCTTTTGGTTTCCGGAGGCAACTCGCAGATTGTCAGGGTGGACAGCCCGCTGAAATACGAGATTCTCGGACAGACCATCGACGATGCAGTGGGTGAGGCCTTCGACAAATGCTCCAAGATGATGGGGCTGGGATATCCTGGCGGCCCGGTTATAGACAAGCTTGCAAAGCTTGGTGATCCGGAGAGGTTCAAGTTCGCGAAGCCGCATATACCGGGGCTGGACTACAGTTTCAGCGGCATCAAGACATCGTTGCTTTATTTCGTGCGTGACGAGATGG